>JAJEGI010000022.1 GCA_022819945.1 Candidatus Poribacteria bacterium | reverse complement strand
TTCATTAATGTTATCCCCGCTCGTCGGTGAGAGTGTCCCTAAAGTCCATACCTTCTCTCCAACGCTGTCGCCTTCGATTGCGCCCTCCGTAGCAATCTGTGTCTCTGTCACAGAGCCATTGCTGGCGGCTGCGAGGTAATCCTCTTGTAAAGCAGAGGGTTTTTCTTCTGTTTCTTGATCCGTCGGCACAAGCATCCAGAGCCAGGGACCCTCTATTTTCGGACCCGCTGCTGGAAAAGCGACTTCAGGGAGAGCCTCCTCCTCGGGATCAGCGTCGATAACACGGTCTATTTGGCTTGTCATTTGATCGTCGCAGCCGTTGATAGCGATGACCAGCCAACCGATAAGCATAACAATACCGAAAATACGGCAATACTTTTTCATAAAAATGTTCCTTTTTTGTTAATTGTTAGGAGGGTTTTCGTTTATATAATGATAGGATAGAGGTCCCTCATAACGCTTTTATCCTATTATAACGTGAGTTTGAGAATAAACCGTAGTCAACCGTTAACCTGTGGAGCGAATGTTTGATATCCGCTTCGCACGGTGCCTCGCGACGTAATTGACACACTTATTCAGTTATAATAAGTCAAACTATATTTTTAATCAAATAAAAAATAAAAAGACTATATACAACTATAATATTATAGGATACTTTCAGGGAAAAGCGAATTATATCCAGAAAAATCGCTAATTTTGCTTGAAAATACTTTGAGGACTAAGCAATATTAAATAATAAATTTCATGTTTTCGGATTTCCGAGAGATGCCGAACCCCCGTAGGGGCGGGGTTTCCCCGCCCGCCAACAATGTACAATGTGATTATTTAATACTGAAAATTGCTAAGATTAATTTTTTAATTCGGTAATTTTTGATCGAAGTCCGGTGCGGTTCCAAACCGTGAAGCAATCCGCAGAAATCCGCAGAAATACCCTATCAATACGCAAAAATACCCAAGCAAAAACACCCCAAGCAAAAACACCCCAAGCAAAAACCCTGCGAGGCCTGGGGGAACATGGAATTACCGATTTATTTTCTTAAACTTCATTGAGTATAAGTCATGGGGACCTTTGATACAAACTATAAGTAATCTGTTTTAAAAATTAAATTTTCAGGGAAAGGCTACTAAGCCTTTCCCTGTTTTTGTGCCCAGAAGTGCATCCATTGACGTGTAACAACGAAAATCTAAGATTCGTGAGAGTCGTTTATTTTTCTTCAATCCCTTTTAACCATTTCAACCTAAAGATCACACAATGGAGGTACTAATGAATTCAAGCTGCTTGTTTACTTCTGTAATATATGCAGTAACTGGAAATGAAACGCGCGTCCCCGAAATCCGATTAGATTTTGAAGATGATTCTCTATTAACCGAACAGGAATCCCAAAACCTAAAAACCTGTGCACAAAATTTGATAGCAATCGGTAAAGCACTACAAACTTATGAAAAGGAACATAGTGAATTCCCAGAATGGCTTTCTGAACTTCATCCAAAGTATTTGACAAACCCCAATGCCTTAATCTGTCCAGCAGATGAAGATCAAGGTGTGCCAATTTTGCCTCATAACACCGATCCGAACCTGCCTGTAAGCTACAATTACGATTGTGATCCAGAATATTATCAACAATGGTTAAAACATGAACGACATGTATACAATAGTGCTAATCCAATTGTCCGATGTCCACACCACGCAAACCTCGATGTAGGTTCTACCTTAATTTCAAAACTTCATTTAAATTTGAGTTTTTCCAATAATGTTTACCTATCAGATGCTTTTTGGCACAAGCATCCGATAAAAATGTATGGCAGCCTTCAAGCAGCTATAGCAGGATATGAAAGGGCACTTCAACTTGTGCCTGATGATCCAAACTTCTTTAAGCTTTATCCTGAACTTTTACGCCTCTATATGGAAGCAAAACAGGAGATAGACGCTCAAAACAGCATCAAAAGTTTCAAGTCTGTCATGAAACCACATGATGAGGATATTATGCGGTTTCGGGACTATTGGACGCTTGTTGAAATGCTTAAGATCGTTAGCAAGCATGAGGAGGCACTCCAACTTCTACAACACCTTGAAAAGACTGAAAAGGGGAACCTCTTTATCCGAAGTATCTTCAGGGAAATCGCCATGATCCATGAAGAAAAAGGGAACGCTGAACTGGCAAAAACGTATTTTCTCAAGGCAGATTCAAAATTAGCGATGATTGGAAAACCCACGCCTGATTTCTCATCGACAGATATTAACGGTAATCCGATTTTACTCAAGGATTATCGAGGAAAGGTAGTGCTGCTTGACTTTTGGGCAACTTGGTGCGGACCTTGTATCGCGGAAATGCCGAACGTGAAAAAGATATATGATACCTATAAAGATATGGGATTTGTTGTGATAGGGGTAAGTCTTGACAACAATGCGTCTGAAGTACGTGATTTTCTCAAAGAATGTGAACTACCGTGGCGACAGATCTTTGATGGGCAAGATGGACATCTTAAAAAACTGTTTCAAATCCGTGGTATACCATCTTTGTGGCTTATTGATAGAAAGGGTAAAGTAATCTCATATAAAGCCAGAGGCATGGAGTTAAAAAAACTGGTTGATGAAGCCGTGAAAGCGAAAATATAGTCGGATGGAGATTACTTTTCCTAAAGCGCTGTTTGTTCATAAACCGTATCCGCACCCACCTCAATCCTAACTGGAGCCAGATAGGGACGGATGGCTTCCGTATCCACTTGCACACCGAGTCCCGGAAGTTCTCTCACCCGAACCCTGCCATCTGGATCAACTTGAAATGGATTCTTAACGAGCCGTTGCGATAATTCGGATCCGGCTGCCGGATATTCCAACAAATCGAAATCCGGGTTCGTTGCAAAGACGTGCAGCGAAGATGCAAGGCTCAGGTGACTCTTAAACGTGTGGTTGACGTACTGGATACCGTGCTGTTCAGCGAGTTGACGCACTTGAAAGGAAGGCAAAATCCCGCCGATACGTCCAGCGTCAATCTGCACAAACTGTATGCCGCCGTTTACGATAAGGTCCTCCGCCATGCGATAGATACTTGAACCTTCACCCGCTGCAATCGGAACAGATGGGTTCTTCTCGGTGAGCGCGCGGTATGCATCAATCGCATCTGGGGCAAGCGGTTCTTCTAACCACGTTGGCGAAAATTCGGCAAACGCCTCGGCGCGATTGTAGGCGGTTTCGTAATCAGCACCCCAAACAACACCCGCATCAATCATAATCTGGGCATCTGGTCCCATGCCTTCGCGCGCCGCCCGCACGAGCGCGATGTCGTTTGCTTCACCGAATTTGCCCATCGGTCCCCAACCAAACTTCGCAGCCCGATATCCTTGTTCGCGTAACTCCGTCGCTATATGGTAGGTCGCTTCTGGTGTATCACCAAAAAGAACGGAGGCATACGGCAGTTTTGGATGTGCCGTGTTGGAAGTCCGTGACATCTCAGCGAGGAGACGGTAAATCGGTTTATCTAACTTCTTCCCAATAATATCCCATATAGCAATTTCTGCACCGCTGTAGGCGTGTTGTATCTGTTGAATGTCCAATCCGTTCCGCAGCACCTTTTCATTGAGTCGAAGCACATCGTTGGGGCTATCAAGCGTCTCGCCGATTAGGGAAGTACGAATATTAATAATATTGCCGTGAGACATCGGGCAGCAATAAACTGCCATGCTGACCAACGGCGAGGCATCGCATTCACCCCAGCCTTCGAGTCCGGTATCCGTGCGAACTCGGAGCAGAAGCGTATCCTGTGTTCCATCCGCTGCGGTTGTGATATTGGGCATCCGTAGATAGAACGGATCAACTGCTGTAATTTTCATCGTCTTGAGGTGCTGTGTCTTCCGATGGCTCGTCGTCTTCTCTCGAAATAAGCGGGGAGATTGCGGTGTCAATCTGTTTTACGCGTTGCGTTGAAAAGGCGCGCGCCACTGAAAGAACAAACCATCCAAACAATCCGACTCCCGCACCGATACAT
>JAJEGI010000166.1 GCA_022819945.1 Candidatus Poribacteria bacterium | reverse complement strand
GTGGACGCCCGCGGGTTTCAGTGGGTTTACCGTCCTCAAGCGAGCGGGGTGCCAAATGTGCTTCGTAGTCTAAAAAAAAGTCGTCTATTCTACAGAAAAGTGATACAATACTCATCAGAGAACTCCTTTTGGTTGAAGGTTGGATACTTCATTATACCAAAAGGGTTCTCTTTATACAAAAAATAAACTTTTATTTATCAAACTCACGTTAAAATATGAAGAAGCGAGTACTCATTATCGGTTGGGACTGCGCAGCACCGGAACTCGTCTTTGACGCACTCAAAGACGACATGCCCAATACACATCGCTTGATGGCAGAAGGCACGTACGGAGAACTGGAGAGCACGATCCCGCCTATCACCGTGCCTGCGTGGATGTGCATGATGACCAGCCGCGATCCCGGTGAACTCGGTATCTACGGCTTTCGGAATCGCAAAGACTATACCTACGATGCTTTGACGATCGCCAACGCACACGCCGTCCAAGTACCAACGCTCTGGGACTTGTTAGGGCAAGTTGGAAAGAAATCTGTTGTTCTCGGAGTCCCGCTCACCTATCCTGCCAAGCCGTTCCCGGGGTGGATGGTCACCAGTTTCCTCACGCCTGACCGCAATCCACAGTGGACTTTCCCGCGGCGATTGTCACGGGAAATTGATCAGGTCGCCAGGGATTACATGATTGATATTCCAAACTTCCGAACGGATCGGCGCACCGAGTTGGAACAACAACTCTTCAAGATGACCGCCGAACGTTTCAAACTCACACGCCATCTGATTAAGACCAAGGATTGGGATTTCTTCACCATGGTTGAGATGGGTTCTGATCGACTCCATCACGCTTTCTGGCGGTTCTGGGACAAAACGCATCCAAAATATGAACCGAATTCACCGTTCTCAGAGACGATGCAGAACTACTATCGAGTACTTGACGCAGAACTCGGAGAAACGTTAGCGTGCATAGATGACAATACCACTATTATGGTTGTCTCCGACCACGGTGCAAAGCGGATGGATGGTGGTATCTGCGTTAACGAATGGCTCCAAAAACACGGTTACCTAACGCTTAAAACCGACCCTCAAGAGGTTACACGCTGGACACCCGATATGGTAGATTGGGAAAACACAAAAGCGTGGGGAGAAGGCGGATATTACGGACGCATTTTTATTAATGTTGAAGGCAGAGAACCTAACGGGATTGTTAGCGAGAAGGACTATGAAAATGTGCGTGATGAATTGGCGGCACAACTCGAAGCAATTGTTGACGAAGACGGAAATAACATCAACACGCGCGTCTTCAAGCCCGAAAAGGTCTATCGGGACTGTCGCAACATTCCACCAGACCTCATCGTCTATTTCGGTAACCTCTTTTGGCGTTCGGTAGGAAGCGTTGGATACGACAGCATCTATACTTACGAAAACGACACTGGGCCCGACGATTGCAATCATGCAGAAATGGGTATCTTTATTATGAAACAGGATGGTTCAGGACAGGGATACGTTTCCCCTAAAAGTCTGTACGATATTGCCCCGACGGTATTGAACGAATTCGGTATCGACATCCCAGAAGCGATGCAAGGACAGCTGATTTAGGTGCTTACTGCGTTCACAATCGCCGCCGCAACAACTTCTGCCGCAAGGACACCAATAGTGTTCACGCTGCTTCCAGTATGTGCCCCTGTTGCAAGCGTAAAAAGCGTATCGCCATCGAACATCGTATGTGAGGGTCGTATCGCACGCGCCATGCCGTCGTGCGCCATCTCCGCGACCCGATTCACCTCTGCTGAGGTAAGTATAGCATTTGTGGCGACAACACCGATCGTCGTGTTTGTCCCTTGTACTAAATTGGCATCCAAAAGCCGTTCAGTGATGTCCACAAAGTTACCGTTTTCTTTCCCGCCTGCAACAATCTCACCGGTATCTGGATTCACAACGTTCCCAAGCGCGTTCACAACCACAATCGCGGCGACAATCAAACCCGAATCAAGATATTTACACGCCGAACCGACACCCCCCGGAGAAGATGAAACCCCCGGAGCCTTACCAACAGTGGCACCGGTGCCTGCGCCGATAGCACCCATCGCTACCGGTGCATCGGTCGCATTCAGGCACGCCTGATACCCCATTTCACGATCCGGACGGACATGTGGATCACCAACACCAAGATCGAAAATAACGGCAGCAGGAACAATCGGTACGCGAACGGGACCTGCGGGAAAACCGACATTCTGTTCTTCAAGATACTGGACGACACCGCTTGCAGCATCTAATCCGAAGGCACTTCCCCCTGTCAGTAGCACAGCATGCGCTTTCTGGACTAAACGTCCCGGACGGAGTGCTTCTGTCTCACGTGTGCCAGGAGCAGCACCCCGCACATCAACGCCTGCAGTTGCACCCGCCGGACAGAGGATAACAGTACACCCTGTCCGGGCAGTCGCGTCGGTGGCGTGTCCGACTGTAATACCTTCTATCGCTGTGAGTGTTTGGTTCATTGACTTCATAGGTTACACGGTATTTCAGGTTTCTGAAGATTACTATAGCAGATTCCGATTAAATCCGCTACTGGTTTGTAGTAGGAAGCCATTTATTGTTCGCCAAACCTTCGGATGATGTTGACAATTTTTGAGATAAGATGCTATAATCCAACTAACATCAAACAAATTGGAAGCTAACGCTATGAAGCGTGTTTATCTATTTTTTTTAATGCTCACTGTTTTCCTCAACTGTTCACTTGTAAAACCGGTAGTGATGCCTGATCAAAATTTAGCTGCTGCTGTGCGAGCAGAACTCGGTTTAAATCCAAACGAACCTATTTTTCAAAAAGATTTGAGAGAATTAGAATTCCTGATTGCTAGGCATAGAGGGATAAAAAACCTAACAGGCTTGGAAAAAGCAAAAAATTTACAATTGATAGCGACCAAATTGTGGATATCACACCCTTCACTGAAATGGCGCAACTCACGAACTTGTCGCTCTATAACTGCCAAATTACAGACCTCACGCCGATTACTAAAATGACACAACTCACGGTTTTGTCCTTCCTGAAAAATCAAATTACGGACATTACCCCTATCGCTGAATTAACGCATCTTAAAACTTTACGGATAACCGGTAATGATATTCGGAATGTGACCCCAATTGCCAGACTAACGCACTTGGAATCCTTAAGTATCCGTGGTCATCAAATCAAAGATATAAAATTTTGCAGCGAATTAAAGCAATTGGAATATCTATTATTTGCCCATAGTCAGATCAGCGATATAGAACCTCTCGCTGGGCTAACGCAGCTGAAAACTCTGGTACTCATGAATAATGATGTCAGCGACATAAAACCTCTCGCTGGACTAAAGCAACTGAGTTTTCTGAACCTCGCCGCGAATCAAATTAGTGATATTTCACCACTTATTGGGCTGGTAAAACTTGAAAACTTATTACTTCAGAATAATCAAATCAGGGACACAGCGTCCTTGGAAATCTTAAGAATCTTGTCCGGTTAGATATCCAGAAGAATCCAATTCAAGATATGAGCGCAATCCGTGAACTCCGCAAACAGATGCCAAATTTGCAAATTATTGAAGATAATCGCTAATCAAGACATTAAAAAAGGGTTGGTATTATGAAACATATTTGCTTGCTTTTTGCGTTTTTCATTGTTTTTATAAGTTGTTCGTCTCCACAACCTGTGGAAATACCCGATACGAACTTAGCCGCAGCCGTGCGGGAGTCGTTAGACTTGGCTCCCAATGCACCTATCATGGAAAAGGATTTGAAAAAATTAGGAGCCTTGCGTGCTACATCAAGACGGATCACAAACTTAACAGGGCTCGAAAAAGCGACAAGTTTAACACACTTAAATCTTTACGGGAATCAAATTGTAGATATTACACCAATCGCGGGGTTAAAAAAATTAAGGAATTTAGACCTTTATGGCAATCGAATCAGCGACATTACGCCTCTTTCGGAATTAGAGCAACTTGAGTGGCTACGACTTCATAGCAACCAGATTCGTGACATCACATCCCTCACTCAATTAAAACATCTTGATTTTTTAGGGATCTCTTTCAATCAAATTAGCGACATCAAACCACTTGCTGGATTAAAACAGTTGAAAAGACTATCCATCAATAATAACCAAATTGTGGACATTGCACCACTCACAGCATCAACACTACTTACGCATTTAGAACTTAGCAGTAACGGAATCAGAGATCTCGCACCACTCGTTGGATTAACACAACTGACGGAGTTAAGGCTTAACAAAAATGAAATCCGTGATACCACACCACTATCAGGATTAGAAGGACTCAGAATGCTATCGCTTGATGATAACGAAATTGAAGACATTACACCACTCACAGAATTGACCCAACTTAGAGAACTATACCTCGCTCGTAACCAAATCAGTCACATCCCTAAATCCATTGAGTTGATGCAGCTGAGACTTTTAAATATCGAAGAGAATCAACTCAACGACATCACACCTCTTGCTGGATTGACGAAATTAGAGTCCTTAAATCTCTGGGGCAATCAAATTGCGGACATCACACCACTTACGAAACTCTCACAGTCCACTAATGTATGGGTTGAACAGAACCAGAGATTTAAATAGAAATGAAAACTCAACTTCTACGTATCAAGGGGAATCCGGTCCAAGATATGACACCAATTGATAGATATCGTAAACGAGTTCCAAATTTTAGCCTTGGTACGGAAATTGATCACTAACCCAATGATAAGGAAAAGGGAGGACGTAGACATGGGAAAATTAGCAATAAATGGTGGTGAACCCGTTGTCAAAAGCGGTTTAGGGAAGAATTGGCCCATCTTCGATGAAACCGAAGAGAACGCACTTTTAGAGACCTTACGAAGCGGTGCCTGGAACCGACGCGAGAAAGTCGATGAAGCCGGTGAGAAGTTCGCAGCGTTTCAAGATGCCAAATACGGAATCCCGCTCGCCAATGGAACCGTAGCGTTACAGTGCGCACTAAAGGCTGCTGGCATCACCGCGGGCGACGAAGTCATCGTTCCTGCCCTCACATTCGTGGCGACAGGGACATCGGTTGTCTGCGTCAACGCCGTGCCCATTATTGTTGACGTTGACCCACTCACCTACAATATTGCTCCTGATGCAATTGAGAAAGCGATTACACCACGAACACGAGCAATCATCCCAGTGCATAACGGCGGTTACCCCGCGGACATGGACGCGATTATGGAGATTGCCGAAAAGCATAACCTCATGGTAATCGAAGACTGCGCGCATGCACACGGTTCACAGTGGCGTGGAAAAGGGATGGGTTCCATAGGACATCTCGGTGCATTCAGTTTCCAAATGGGGAAAACACTCACCTGTGGCGAAGGTGGGATGGTGATAACAAACGACGAAGAACTCGCAGGAAAGGCAGGCAGCGTCGCACAGTTGAATATGCGGATGACAAATTTCCAAGCGACGCTCCTGTTATGTCAACTCGAACGGTTTGGTGAACAGGTAGAGACGCGCGAGCGAAACATCGCGTATCTCTCTAAAGGCATGGAAGCGATAGAAGGACTGCATCCGATTCCGCGCGACGAACGCGTCACGCGATGGTGTTTCTACTACTGGGATTTCCGGTTCGTCTCCGAAGAGTTCGGTGGCATCTCACGCGGACGGTTCATGGAAGCACTCAGCGCAGAGGGGATCTCATGTGGTGTCGGTGCACACGGTGAACCTATCTATAATGAGGGACCCTTCGGGAATCCAGAGTTATTTGACCAACTCGGCTTGCCCCGAAAATACCTCGGCGACCATGCGATTGACTACAGCGCACTCAACTGTCCAGAGGCGGAACGCGTCTATCGGGAAGAGGTCTGCAGTTTCGGGCATTCTATGTTCTTAGGCGACACAGACGATATGCAGCTGATTTTAGATGCTTTTGAAAAAATTCGGACGCATGTTGATGAACTGTAATTCGCGATAGCCACCAGAAATCAGGGTTGAAAACACTTGTCGTAGGTACTTAGAAAACGGGAAGAAACCCCTAAATCTCCTTTGTCAGAGGGTTTCTTCTTATCCTGCCGATGACTCAGTTTCTGGTGGACATTTTCCAGATACCTAAGAGCGCGAGGAGCGATAGATTTGGAAAGAGAAGTGGCGCGAACAGAGGCGCGCCGTAGAGGAATTTGTCTATCTGTGTAACCCCTGGGGCTTGCAGATCTACCGCTAAATGGAAGAAGAACCCTGCAATACCAACGATGAAGTTGATCCCTAAAACAATAGCACAAAACCTAAAGAAGGCTGGTTGACGCGGGACAAAAAATAGCGTTGCCAGACATCCGACAGCGATAGCACTTGTAAACACGGGCAACCATTCAGACGGATTGAAAAACCCGTTTTGCGCGTGGTCGAAAACGGAGAGAATAAAATTACCGCACCATCCGAAACCTGCCATAAACACGACCCATTGTGCCCACTCTAAATCCGTATCGTGGATCATACCGTTCATGATTAAAAGCAGTCCGACGCCTGTAAAAGCCAGCGGTGCCACAAGCGGAGCTGTGTAGACAAGGTTCTTGAGGGTCAGATCAGAAAAGAATTCGCTGCCGAGATGAAAAAACATGCCAGAGATGCCGATACAGATAGCACCCCACCCTACACCGAACCGACACCACTCTCTCCACCGCTCTTTTTTCCCAAAAAGTATGAGCGCGAGCAGGACGGACGCACCTAACGAGAAGTAGAACGGAATCCATTCCGCAGGATGCGCGAATGCGTTGACGGAGTGCGCTAAAAACACGTCAAGTGCCAAAAACGCAAGATTCGCAATAATAAAAAAGTCGAGCAGTCTGGCAGCCAACCCCTTACGGTCTCGCAGCGTCTTCTCTGAGTTCTTGGGCAATTCTTTTTAACTCCGTCATCTTCAACAAAAGTTCATAATTTCCGTGCCACTGGACAAAATCGGCACCCCCCATGAACGCGCCATGTTTTGCTGTCCGACCATAATAGTGCCACAGATCGAAGTATAGAAATTCGATAGGTTCATCAAAAGGCGTTTCTGTCAGCAATCCATCTTCACGCAGCGATGTCATCAGTGCCACCGCTTCCGAAATTTTACGGTTGGTATCCGCGACAACACCTTCTGCCTCCTCGTAGTAAATCTCTACTTGTGAACTCGCATGGCATTTTAAGCAAGTCTCTTTCATCGCGTCTTGACCTTGCTGGTAGGTCGGACGTTTCTCAGAGACGGCAGCAAACAGCCAATACGAGAGTCGCTCGGTTGTATCGTGCGTCACATTCAAACCATCCAAACCGCTCAAATGGCACGTCACGCATGTCGGCACTGTCATATCTGCTGTCGTGAGTGCTTTCGGCGGTGCTTTAAGATTCATCTCCGACTTTT
>JAJEGI010000060.1 GCA_022819945.1 Candidatus Poribacteria bacterium | reverse complement strand
GGCGACGGCATGGGCGACGGCATGGGTGACGGCACGCATGGTGCCAATGGCAATGGCAATGGTGCAGGCAACGGTGCTAATGGCAATGGCAATGGTGCTAATGGCAATGGCAATGGCGCAGGCAACGGTGGTGCCCAATAGTTTCATCTCATAGTACATATAAGAAGGGGACCGTTAACAACATTTAGTTGCTGCCGGTCCCTTCTTTTTATTTTCATATCTTAGGCGATAAATGCACCACTCTGTGCTGCAAGTGAGACCTTGACCACACCGTCTGATACTGTCACTTGATTCCCGTTGAGTAGGTCTTCGGCAGAAGTTTGAGACGACGAGATTGGAACATCAATCGTTTGTGGACACCGACTTGTATTCAATGCAACCAAGACAGAATGCGTTCCTGAAGTGCGTAGATACGCATAAGTGCCATTTTGAACATTTAGATGAACCACCTTCCGCTTACCCGAAGCGAGCAACGGAAACTGCTTCCTTAATCCGCCCAAACGTTGAAAATAGGTCAACAAATCTTTGTCCTGCTTGTCTCCCCATCGCATCGGCAGACGTGCCTCCTCAAAGCGTCCAAGTGGGTTCCGTTGTGAAACGCCTACTTCGGTGCCATTGTAAATCACAGGCGGCGCAGAAAGCGTAAAAAGCACCAGTGCTGCCAACCGAACCTTTGCCTTATCCTCACCTGCCAAGTAGAGGATACGCGTCATATCGTGGTTGTCCAAAAATGCCGGAAGTGAAAAGTCTTTCGGGAAATATGTTTCGTGCGCCGTTAAAAACGCTTCAAATTCAAGCAGCGTCGCGGTTTCAAGGACGAAGGTTCGTCGGAGCGCGTCCGCGAGTAGAAAATCGAGGCAACCATCAAAATGCGGAATGTAAGCGGCTATTCCTTCCGAGGGACGGACCACCTCACCAAAAAGAAAAGCGTCGGGATTTACGGCTTTACAGGCTTGGCGGAAGTCTGCCCAAAATGTGTGCGGGGGACCTGGGGCATAGTCAAGTCGGTAGCCATCAACGCCATTTTCTAACCAATATTGTGCACACTTTAAGAGATGGTCGCTTGCGGGCTTATGCTTTAGGTTGAGTTGTGGCATCCCCTTCACGCCGAAAAAACTGGTGTATTCATCGGGCCATCGTTGCCATGTGTACCATGTCCGATACTCGCTGCTTTTATCACGTTGTGCTTCCTGAAATGTCGGATGGTGATTCGACCAGTGATTGGCAACGAAATCCAAGATAACCCGAATGTCGTGCTGATGTGCTTTTTCAATCAGTTCAATCAACTCTGCATTCGTGCCGAATCGAGGTTCAACGGTGTAGTAGTCTGTCGCATCGTAACCGTGATGCGATGGACTTGTAAAGACCGGTGAGAGCCAGATCGCGTTGCATCCGAGCGATTGAATGTAATCAAGTTTCTGAATCACACCCCGGAGCGTTCCACCGAAAAACCCGGAGAGGTTTGTCGGTTTTTTCCACGAGACACCATCACCCGGATAAAAACGATCTAAGAAAATATGGTAGATAACGGCATCATGCATCCACATCGGAGCATCGTAATCGTCTATTGAGATAGCGAATTCGGTCGCTTCCGACAACACGCGCGCTTGGTTATCCGCAAAGATCCATTTTGGCGTAGCTTGCAAGCCAAAACTTGCTATCGAACTATCCGTCCCTATAACGCGTCCGCCAATGCGGTAGCGGACTATTGTTCCATTAGTTTGCGATGGAATCTGTCCGTGCCAGTGGCGAATATATCGCCATTCAAGTGTACTCCACACCGATTCCCCGGGCACGAATTCAAACGAGGTCTCTTTACCATTTACATTCATCCAACAACGCACCGAATCGTAAGCGATACCGCCAGATGTTGTCACATGGAGGCGGATCGGTTGGTTCGGTGTAGGACGCATCAGTGATTTTAATCGGTGAAGGTGCTTGATACCTGCTAAATTACTTCGGTGTTCGGCAATACGGTTTTTAGAATCTCTTTGCGGACCAAACATGATTTCCTCTTTGGAGAAATAAAAAAGCCGTGTAGCGGGTACACGGCTTTTCGATTTCGATTGTGGTTCCGACTACTTGTCGCCCCAAGCGCGTCCACGTGGAATTAGTAGCAATTGTCCGACGCTTAGTTTCGTCCGATCAAAGATGTAATCGTCTTGGTTCGCGGCGACCAACCGTGTCCACATCTCTTGGTTATCGAAAATCTCGGGACGTGCAGCAATGCGTTTGAGAGCAGCTTCACCATTTTCTTCCTGAATGTCCTCTTCACGGACGTGATATTTGTAAAGCACTTCAGGGCTGGTTACACTGAAACTGAAACTATGTGGGCTTGCGAGGGCATTTCCTGCCATATCAGCGGCACCAGAAACAGTAACGGTATACATACGTCCTGCCCGCATCGGCATATCGGATGTAAACGTCACAGAATCACCAGTTCCGCTCACTGTGCCTGCCAGCGTTGCGTCCATCGGTTCGCTCATCGAATCTTCGGTTTTCGCGATCGCCACACTCACCGAAACGGTGTTGCTATCTATCGCTTCACTAAACGAGACCGTCAAACTATTCATTACATTGAGTGAATCTTCATACTCGGAGATGACTGTGCCATCCGCGGGTTCGGTCATCGTTACAGTTGGTGGTGTTGCGTCGGTGTATGTAAATTGCTGTGAGAGCGTGACTGGTACTTCGGGTTTCCCTTTGTTGGTGATGACAACAGAGACGGATTCTCCCGCCATGCCCCCGGGTGTCACTGCCGTAATTTGGGTCTCACTCGGAACTGTCACGCTTGTGGCATTTTTCCCACCAAACGTCACGGTTACTCCGTTTTTCATATCAAATTTTTCGCCGGTAATCTGGACAGTTGTCCCGCCGGTCTCGGGCCCTTCGGTGGGGCTCATCGCACTCGGCACCGGTTCTGGATTACAGCCGCCGCAGCCTACTATCCACGCGCAGACAATCGTGAGGATAGCTAAAACGGCTATGTTTCTGGGTTTTCTCATTAATTCGATCTCCTTATCATCGGAAAGGGGCTCATTAGATCTCACGGACTTTAGGATTTCCTGGATTAGAGGGATACCTCTAAATTACACCTTAGAATTATTATACACACAAACGGGTAAAGTTGTCAACATTTTTTGCGAATTGACAAGCAAACATGCTTTGTAAAGACCTAACCGCGCCAACTTGTCCGCTTTAACGGGTCGCGGACAGCAACGGCGAGTTCGGGTCCGAAGCCTTCTATTCCCAATCTTACCGTATCTCCATCGCCAACTGCAGTCAGTGCTTCATGGTGCGTGCCAGTGGATACAACATCCCCCGCTTCCAGCGTTACAACGTTGGTTACCTCTGCGAGCAGTTCTGGAATGAAGCGTGCCATAGAATTGGTTGAGAAATCGTGTTGCAAACCGTCATTAATCCAAAGTTTCACGCCAAGTGCGTTTCCATCAGGCACTTCGTCAGCAGTGACGAGCGCGGGACCCATCGGGGCAAACGTGTGCCAACTTTTTCCCAAGAAGAACCCGCCAGGCAACCCTCGTGCTGACACGTCAATAAATTGGGTGTAACCAAATACGCAGTCAAGCGCATTTTCTTCGGAGAGATGCTTCGCCGTTTTACCGATAACTATCGCTAATTCCGGTTCAAAGTGAAATACAGTGACATCTGCCCCGGGCAGTTCTACTGTGTCTTTGGTAGCAACGATACCTGTTGGCGACTTCAGAAAGGCGTTAAACTCACCACGCGATGGGCTGTCCGGCTCAATGTAATTGCCCGCGAGGCATACGAGTTGACCTGGACGTGGTAAGGGAGCTTTGAAGTTAACACTGTCTAAAGATGTTGCCGTTCCATTTTCAGCGGCATCCGCTATTGCTGGACGTAGGTTATCAAAGTCTTCAATCACCATTCGTAGCTGTTCTTGCGGTGTATGATACGAAACACCGCTAAGGGCATCGCTGAGGTCAACAATTCCATCTGCTGTTATTACACCGAGTTGGTAGTCATTAAAGAATGCAAGTTTCATTCAGTTTTCGCTCCTCTGTTAAGACGTTTCGCAAGCGGATGGCTCCGCTCCTCTAACGGCAGTTGCACCTTTTGCCCACTAAAGTGGGAGGCATAAGTTGCGCTCACACATTCAAGCGACGTAAGCGCATTGCGTCCGCCAAGTTCCGGTTGATTTCCGCTAAAAATTGCGTCTCGCATATTTTTCGCACTCCAGATGGTATGGCGAGATTGCCACATCTTTCCAGAGATGAGAAATGCTGACGCCTCAAGTTCTATCCGTTCCCACGCGGGTGTGTGTGCCGCAAACGAGACATCAAACGGACAGGACCACATCTCATCTATGCCCGTGTCAGGGTTCGGTTTTATCATGAGTTGTCCTTCCGAGCCGAGCAGATGCGGTCCCATCATCCACCCGTGTCTGGGTTCTCGGCAATAAAGTTCCATAATGCCGTAGGCACCTCCCGTGCCACCGATATGCACAAGCATTGTATCCCCGGCAACGATGCCGTTATCGCGCCGATCAGTTTTGCACAACTCACTGCTATGCATAATATCTGCTTCCGCCACATTATGGCCCTTATAAGTGATATGCGCTTGAATCCAAGAGATGCCGTCCAAAAAGAAATCCATCTCGTCAAAGTAGTGAACCCCCATTTCCATCAGTTCAAATCCGGCTTCGCGTCCTTTACCGACTTCTCGAATTGAACGGAGTTCACCGATTTTGCCTTCATTAATCAAGGTTTTCGCGTACCGAAAGAGCGGCGTGAATCGGAATTGATGGCTAACCGCCAAGTGCACACCTGCTTCACGACATGCTGCAAGCATCTGATCTGCTGTTTCCAAATCAACGGACAACGGCTTCTCAGATAAAACATGGATGCCCGCCTTCGCGGCGGCAATCGCAATTGGCGCATGCAGTGGGGCATGCGTACATACACTTACAAGATCCAATGTTTCACGGGCAAACATCTCTTCATAATTAGTATATCGCTTCGAGACACCGTATTCATCGGCACGGTTATTGAGGGTATCGCGATTGATGTCGCACATTGCGACGAGGGCAACATCCTCAAGATTCGCGTGTGCCGCCGCATGGCTCCGGCTAATCCCACCGCAACCGACAATCCCTGCGCGTAATGTCATTAATGATCCCCCAAATTCAGTCTGTACATATTTAACGCATCTCCAATAACGCCTGCCATTGCGTCTCGTCGACAAGTACCCCTTTTTCGAGACTTTCTTGCCGTGTCCGCAGCATGCCTTCACCCGGATACCTGACGCTTTCATCTTTTTCTAAAGGCGTAGCGGTATGGAAATCCTTGATAATCGCTGCGACTGTTTCATCCAATACCGCTTGTCCCATTAAACCTGTGGCGTTAATAGCAATATATACTTGAGAAACCGCGTATTCTGAATTTTGCTTTCCGATTTCGTGCGTCGCTTGTCCACCTGAGATAACAGATGCCATTGTGTCAAGAACGAGTGCCAGTCCTGACCCTTTCCAATAGCCGATCGGAAGTGCTCTTTTGGAATCAAGGATTTCGCCAGGATCAACCGTTAGTTCTCCGTCTGTATCGTACCCACCGGGTAGTGGTAATTTTTTCCTTTGCAGCTGCAGCACTTCTAATTTCCCGTTTGAATACTGGCTCATCGCCATATCCAGCAGAATGTGTCCTTCTTCTCTCGGAATGCCGATCGCCATGGGATTATTGCCAATCTTCTTTTCCGCAGAACCCCACGGCGGCATAAGCCGAGTCGTATTCGTCCAGCAGATACCGATGTATCCCGCTTCCGCAGCTTGCAGCGCGTAGGCACCGCCACGCATCCAGTGGTTCGTGTTTGAAAGCCCGACGCACCCTATGCCGTGTATTTCGGCGAGTTCTGTTGCGCGTTGCATACAAAAGTGAGCATTGACAAGACCCACCCCCATCTTGCCATCCCAGCGTTCTAATGCACCGAAACTCTCGATTTTCTCTGGTTGTGCTCGGAAATTAATTTGTTTACTCGCCAGTCCAGAAACGAATCCGGGAAAGCGGTTGAGTCCGTGTGAGTAAACACCATCGCGTTGATTTTCAGCGAAGAGTCGTGCACATAACACGGCTCGCTCGTCGGTAAATCCAACGGTCGCGAGCACACGATAAAATTCGTCTTGTAAAACTTGGAAAGGCACTCGTTTCATACTTATAGTAGACTGTTATCCCTACATTAGTTGCTTTTATACTGCGGGCATTACCACATTTCAAGCCACTGTTCCAGAGGTGTCACAGGTTGTGTTTCGCTACGGATGACCCATTTGAAATCAGGATCTCCCCAATAGATTGTGCCGGGATGGTCACCGTCACGAAGATAGCGAATGTCAATCGCCCAACGGACGATCTCACTTGTGGTGTGCGGTAGCGAGCGGTGGAGCGTCAGATTGTGGAACACCAAGGCATCCCCTAATTCCATAGGACATGTCACGATACGAGAATCATCCACAAGTTCGTCCAATACCTCAAGAAACCTACCTTCCCGTTCTTCTGTCCGATGGTCAACCACGCCCAACCGATGTGAGCCTGCAACCACTTGTAGACAACCGTTGGTCTCGTCTACTGGGACCAGGGGTATCCATGCCGTGGGGATGACGGAACTTTCGCTAACTGTGCCGAAATAACCACTGTCTTGGTGCCACGGGACGACAGTCAATTGCTGACCCGGCAATTTCGGACGCGCATTGAAGACAGGGTGTCCAATGACATCTGTCCCCGTGAGTTGTCCAATTGCGTCAACAAGTGGCGGCGCGTGATGAATCTCGAAGATTTCAGGGGTCGCAACTTGGTTACGCCAAGAACGACCGAAGCGGTTGGCATGCGCGCCAGCGACTTGCGCGAACCGCGTTTCAAATGGAAGTTCTAACCCTTCATCTTCAATAATCCCGTCTTTTTTCAACTCGCGAATGATGCCATCCACGACACCGGCAAAACTGTCCCGCACACCATTGATAGCAGACTCCGGGACAACGTCTTTGAGCAATAAGTATCCATCATTTTCCCACTGATGCATCTGTTCAGGGGACAGTGGGGTTCCCTGTTTTTGAGCAATTTTCATTTTTTTCTATTCCAAAGCGTGGACAATTTTGAGAATTAAGATGACAAAAGTAGAAAAGATTGTAAAATAATAGCATATTTGGGGAAAAGAGTCAAAGAAAATAGCCCGATCGCCTTCAGCAGATGATACATCACACATCAAAGGAGAAGCACGATGGCAACTTTAACACAAACAGAAAACCGTATTAGACCGCTCTATATTGACGGATATACGCATCAACTCAGTTACGCACCCGGTGAAGAAATTGCATTCAATGTCTCAACGAGTGCGGGCAGCTACTCACTTGAAATTGCGCGCATCGGTGCAACACGCGAGGTCGTTTGGAGTCAAACTGAGATTCCGGGTGCAGCATATCCGATCCCCGCAGATGCCTCATCACAGGGATGTGGATGGCCCGCTTCCTTCACACTTGAAGTGCCTGAATCGTGGCAGAGCGGTTATTATGAAGGCACACTTCGTGCAGTCGATGGTGGCGGAGACACTATCTATAGGAACCACCGCACTGCTGAAAGCACACTCTTCTTTATTGTCCGTCCTGCGAAACCGGGCGCGAATACGCCTATTCTGTTCCAACTCTCTACCAACACCTATAACGCCTACAACAACTGGGGCGGCTTCAGTCTTTACGGATATCACGGGGCAAGTAAGATACAGGGGAACCGCGTCTCGTTTGATCGACCCACTCGCGGCATTTTCGGTAATTGGGAAGCGGCTTTTGTTGTCTGGGCGGAACAGAACGGATATACGCTTGATTACGCCGCGAATTCTGATCTGGAATTCCACCCTGAGATGTTAGAACATTACAAACTGGTAGTGAGCGTTGGACACGATGAATACTGGTCTGCCCCGATGCGCGATCATCTTGAGGCGTTTATTGCAAACGGCGGTAACGCTGCTTTCTTTAGTGGGAATTCCGTCTGCTGGCAGGTGCGTTCTGAAGACGATGGTAGGGCACTCGTCTGTTGGAAACAGACCTACAACCAAGACCCAGTCTACAAGACTGATGATCACAGCACCCTCAGCACCCTCTGGAGCCACTATCTGGTGGATCGTCCTGAGAACCAGTTAACTGGCGTAGGTTTTCTGCAAGGGGGTTATCACTTGAGCCACGGACAGTTTATGGATGGTCCCGGAGAATATACAGTCCATCGTCCTGAACATTGGGTATTTGAGGGGACAGACCTCTCGCGCGATGACACTTTTGGGGGCGCAAATACCATTGTAGGCTACGAGTGCGACGGATGTGAGTGGACCCTTGAAAACGGTTTGCCAGTACCGACCTATCAAGACGGCACGCCTGACAGTTTCACGATTCTCGCGACGGCGCCTGTCCGGTGGCATCCTGATGATTGTGAATGGTATGAGCGTTGGGAAAGAGGCAGAACGGGTGCTGCAACGATGGGCATCTATACACAAGGCGGAACGGTCTTTACGGCTGCCACAACGGATTGGTCGCACGGGTTAGCCGGTGGCGATGCTGTCGTTGAACGGATTACACATAATGTTCTGCGCAGGCTTGCTGAATAAGCACGCGTGATTATATTTTTTTCCGTTGAAATGAAACGTGTGCCGCCGCAAATAACGCTATGAGAATTGAAATATGTTGCTAATTGCATGATGACATGCTATGCTATTTAACATGGAAACGCAAGCGCAGATCACCTCAGCCATGCATGCCCCTGGCGCAGTTCTCCTGATTTCCTGCTATGAACTCGGGCACCGACCCATTGGACTTATCCGACCACTGCAATCACTTAAAGCGGCAGGATTTGCACCCGATGTGATTGATATTGCCGTCGAACCGTTGGATACTGAAAAGGTAGCACAGGCGCGGTTTATCGGTATCTCCGTGCCGATGCATACCGCGCTACGACTCGGTGTCCATCTCGTACACCGCATCCGGCAGATCAACCGCGATGTCTCTGTGTGTATGTACGGACTTTACGCCACACTCAACGCTGATTATCTGCTATCACACGGTGTCGATTTTTGTATCGCTAACACAGAATCAAGGGAACTCATCGGGTTGATAGAATCTCTTGGAAAGAAAAAACAGATTACGACGGACGATAACGGTATCTCAGTTGGCAAACTATCGCCTCTGGAGGTCTACGCCCAATTTGAAGATGTCGGTGAGAAACGGATTGTTGGGTATACGGAGACAACGCACGGTTGCAAGCACCTCTGCACACACTGTCCGATACCGCCAATCTATAATGGAAAATTTTCCGTTATAGACCGCGATACTGTCCTCGCCGAGATACAAGAACAGGTATCCCAAGGTGCGACACATATTACATTCGGTGATCCCGATTTCCTCAACGGACCAATGCACGGACTCCGTATCCTTCGTGCAATGCACGACGCTTTCCCGAATCTTACCTTTGATTTTACAACGAAAGTTGAGCATATTCTCAAACATAGAAAACATTTCCCGGAATTCGCACAGCTCGGATGCCGATTTATCATCTCCGCTGTGGAGTCATTAAGCGACACGGTGTTAACGGTTTTGGAGAAACATCATACGCGCGACGATGTGAAAACCGCACTTGACATTGTTCACGGTGCTGGGATTGCCCTACGTCCGACATGGGTACCATTTACGCCGTGGACGACCTTAGACGATTATCTTGAGATCTTGCAGTTTGTTGATACGCATCGCCTTGGGTATCATGTGGATCCGGTGCAGTATGCCGTTCGGCTATTAATTCCGCCAGGTTCGTATCTACTCAACCGCCCTGAGACGAAAGTGCTTTCACTGACGCTCGATGAAGCCGCCTTCAGTTACACATGGGTACATTCGGATGTAAGAATGGATGAACTTCATAAAACGGTCAATACCCTCGTTGAAAATGATGTGAGAGCGGGTGTGGATACACTGGAAACCTTTTATCGGATATGGGCACTCGCTACGGATATGCAGCATAGTAGCAGGCACACGCCGTTGTACCGTAGCAAAGAGGCGCATCCACCCGCACCACGGATTACTGAAGCGTGGTTCTGCTGAGCGGAACCCACGGAAGGGCAGTTTGCTCCGATTCAATTTTTTTAAATATTGGATTTCATGTTCCGCTCGATACAACCTTGCATAGGAGAAATATAAAAATTTCATAGGACTATGAAAACACGTTGAGTGAGAATCCCTTCTAAACGTAGTTGTGGCCTGAGTTTACGACATTTCTTAGAATTCATATTTCTTGGGATTTACTATGAAAATACGCAGTTATTCTGTTGTCAATAACCGGTTTTGGTGATAGAATAACAGTCTCTGAGATATTTTGGATGAAATAAACTATCTGTTTTTACTACAAGATTTTGGTTGTAAAGGAGAATTATGTCGGAACAAATTCAGCAGTTACTCAATTTGGAAGTTACCCCTGTCGCGGTAACCTTTCATGATACACAACCGGATGGTGTTTCCCGTGTAGAAAAGGTTGAAGCCTCTGGTTGTACCTATTGGCGACGCGCAGCAGAGGGCAAAACTTTCTATACCCAAGCCTCCGACCATTACAACTGCCCCATCGGGTGTTATACACACAACGTTGAATTGCCAGACGCACAGATGGCGGAACTCGAAAACACACTCGGTCTGATGGAAGAACTCGGCTACATCACTATGGAAGAAGTACCCGGCATTCCAAGACAGGAAAATCCGTTCAAGTGTACTGTCTATTCTCCTTTAGCAGATGCAACTGATACGCCTGACGTTGTCATCATTTCTGGCACGCCGAGACAGATGATGCTCTTGATGGAAGCCGCGACCACTGCTGGTATCGGGACTGAGAACGGCGTTATGGGACGACCAACATGTGCTGTTGTTCCGGCTGTCATACAAGGCGGACGGAGTGTGAACAGCTTGGGCTGCATCGGTAACCGTGTGTATACTGCACTTTCCGACGATGACTTTTACTTTGCTTTCCCCGGTAAACACATTGACACGCTTGTCGAAAAGTTAGAGACGATTGTGAATGCGAATCAGGCGTTAGCAGAATATCACCAGCAACGTCAAGCGGAGATTTGAACGTCATGCAAAAGGTTGCCGTTATTACGGGCGCAGCGAGTGGGATCGGGAGAGGATTAGCAGAACGGTTCGCAGCAGAGGGCATGAAAGTCGTTCTCGCTGATGTTGAAGAGGAATCATTAGCCAAACTTGACGCAGACTTAAAGGCTGAGGGTGCCACCGTTCTTGCTATTAAGACAGATGTTTCAAACGCTGACGCGGTTGAAAACCTTGCAGTGCAGACGTTGGATGCTTTCGGCGCAGTACATATCCTCTGTAATAATGCCGGTGTCGTCTGTAGTCGTCCCATCTGGGAGCATACCCTCGCCGACTGGGAATGGGTGTTGGGCGTTAACCTATGGGGCGTAATCCACGGGATCCGAGCGTTTGTACCGCGTATGCTTGCACAAGGTGACGCGTGTCATATTGTGAATACTGCCTCTATCTTAGGTTTAGTGGGCGGTAGCGGCGAAGGCATCTATAAAGTGAGCAAACACGGAGTCGTCGTGCTTTCTGAAACCCTCGCTGATGAGTTAGCACAAAAGGAAGCAAATATTCAGGTGCATGTGCTCTGCCCAGGATGGGTTCGCACGGGAATTCTGGACTCTGCCCGAAACAGACCGGATACATTGCAAAATCAAAAAGTGGAAGCACCACCGAGTCAAGAAACCCTCGCTGGTTCGCGAAATGCCCGCACTGAGATGGAGGCAGGGATGTCGCCTAAGGAGGTAGCAGCGCATGTCTATAACGCGATCCAGACAGGTACTTTCTATATTCACACACACCCTGAGCATAAAGCGTGGGTTCGTGAACGTATGGAACGGATTCTTGAATAATCAATGCCTTAAGATTTAACAAATGGGAACTTTTATCGGAGAAGTAAGTCTAAAGATAATGGATAATCATAATAGTGAGGTTAACAGGAGCAAATGAAACGTAGATTGGAAGTGGAATTAGATTTCATTACAGATTTATCGCCGTTGGAACTCGCGTCGAAAGTTGCACCGCTCGTTCGCGAGGCTGTCGAGGCAGTGAAACAGTCCTTGGGTGCTGAATTGGAGTTTGATATTTTCTTAATACTGGATGGGCAAGAAGTCCGTTTTGTGATGGAGCCAGTGTGATCTGCACAGTTTTTCCATAATAAGGAGTTTCAGACTTGACTAATAGAGAAAAAAAGACATAAGAGTTCCCTTGAGCCATTTTATGGCCCGATCAAGGATAGAAACATTATCCCTAAAATTTCCAAGTCCCGTGTTGCATCTATTACAGATATAACCTCTTATATCCCCAGTGGTATGGTCATGATCTAAATTTACATCCCTTTTACTCTGAATCGTTATAGTCCTATCACAGACCTTACAATAAAATTCCTCACCTATTTTAGGTCTCGGATGCTGTTTTTCATACTCTCGCCTTACTTTAGTTGGTATTGCCTTCTTGCTTGCTCATTCTTTACACTCGCTACGCCAAACACTGGGGCGGTTGCGTTCAAATGATTCTATGGGCAAAAGCCTTTTACATTCCTTACAAATACGAGGTTTCGCTTCTTAAGCCACATTCAGCCTCCAGTAATTTTAGTTGTTCGGGGGTGTAAGATTTCTCGGTAGGCTGCGATTCCTTTGATGGACAAATTCTTCGGAGTCTTTCTCTGGCAATTTCACAGTAATTTTCATTAATTTCACTGCCAAGATAATTTCTACCATTTAACTCAGCCATTAGTGCTACAGTCCCACTACCTAAAAATGGATCATACACCAAATCACCCGCGTTGCTCCAAGAAATGATGTGGTCCTGTGCCAATTTTTCAGGGAATATAGCAGGATGTTTGTGTGCGATTTCATCTGATGCCGAATGCCCTTTTCCAATCATATACATCCAAACATTCGTGCGCCTTCCATATTCGGAATAACCTTCCCGCTTTAATTTTAATAAAGACCCATCTGGTAAGCGTTTTGTGCCAGTGTCCCCCTTGCGTGATTCTTTGTTTTTTCTATCTTTAATCAGATTGATTGTTTTAGGCTGTCCCTTACTAAAAACGAACATATATTCAAATGATTGCCAGTAAGTTTTATTACTCCCAACCGCTCCTCTGGGGGGTTTCAAGTAAATCATTGTATCAAACAAGTTAAATCCGATCTCTTTGAAATAAAGTGCCTGTCGAAACGAAGTGCCTGTCTCATTTCCGTTTATGGTCTGATCGCCAATAACCCATACAACCACGCCCCCATCTTTAACAACACGATATAGTTCAGATGCAATTTGTTCAAAAGATTCTAACGTGTATCCTTCATACTCACGCATTTCGTCATACGGAGGTGAAGTTACAACAAGATCAACAAAAGCATCGTTCATAATCTTCATCGTGTCAAGGCAGTTTTCGTTTCTTATATCGTTCAATTTCATAAGGCATTGGCTCCTACACTGCTATTATAATAAGTATATTACCATAATGCCTACAAACAAGTCAACTAAAATTTGACCCTTTTATTACTCACGTTTATTAAGTCAAATCCAGCACACTCCGTGCGACTTCACCTTTTGCCAATGCCTCAAATGCGTCGTTAATCCCTGCTAACGGATAGGTGCGCGTAACGAGTTCATCAAGTTTGAGTTGCCCAGATTTATAGAGCGAAACCATCCGCGGGAAATCCACATGCGGACGCGCAGTCCCGTACATTGAACCGATAACCATTTTCTCTGGCATCAGCATCCGGGCATCAAATTCGACAGGCGTGTTCTCCGGGGCGTGCCCGACAAAGACCGTCACACCCCTACTCCGCGTACAGAGGATCGCTTGCCGAAACGTTTCACCGATTAACCCGATCGCCTCAAATGCGTAGTGGACACCGCGCCCGTTGGTAATCCTCTTAATCTGTTCTACAGGATCCCCCTCGGAAGCATTGACGGTATGCGTAGCACCGAACTGCTTGCCAAGCTCCAACTTATTATCCAGCACATCAACAGCAATAATGGGTTCGCCACCAGAAAGCGCGGCACCTTGGATGCAATTGAGTCCAACTCCCCCGCATCCAAAGACTGCCACTGAACTGCCGGGGGCGACTTGCGCCGTGTTGATAGCGGCACCGACACCCGTCATCACACCACATCCGATGAGTGCTGCCTGTGCCAACGGCATGTCTTTATCAATACGAACAACAGCGTCTTGTGGAACGAGTGTTTCGGTGCCAAAGGTTCCCAATCCCGCCATTTGGTCGATTTCATTTCCATCCGTTTTCGTGATGGGTCTACCTGAACCGTCAGCGGGAAGCGCGCATAGATTCGGATACCCCTTCTGACACATCTCGCAAAACCCGCAGTTCCGTTTCCATGAGAGGATAACATGGTCACCGACTTGGACTTGGGTTACATCGCTGCCGATCTCTTCTACGATACCAGCACCTTCGTGCCCAAGGATGACAGGCAGCCTAACGAAGGGCCAGTCGCCTTTAACGACATGCCAATCGGAGTGGCAAACACCACTGGCGACCAATCGCACACGCACGTGGTTCGGTCCTGGACGCGGTAAGTCGAATTCTTCAATCTTTAAGCGCGTTTCAATTTCATACAATACGGCAGCTTTCATGAGACACCTCCAAAGTTTGGTACGACAATATTTATCTTACGTTCGCTGAAAATAGAGGCTATCGTTAAGAAAAGGAATTAAGGCAAAAGTTACGGCTTGCGTGTAATTCAGCAATCTATCCACTACACCATTTGTTAAAAATCCGCTGGCACTCTGTTTCTCTTTTGTGTTGAAATCTCCAGTGAGTTCATCAATGATGTGGCTCAATTCAATACCTGCCAATAGTTTTTCAACGATCCAATCTGGAAGTTCATACAATCCAGTTGTACCAAAACTTTCGCGGTGCTGTTGATCTAATATGTGGATGACGGTAAATTGGAACCATCTGTTATGCAGTTGAAGTACCCCACCCTCAATACCAACAAAAAAGCCGGCCTTTAGATGCTGTTCATCGTTGATCCGCTTTGCCTGCTCAGCACGGTTCTTGGCACCGACGAAGGTCTCTTCATTAAAGGGTTGAGCAGAAACGCCAGAGTCAACGGATAATCCATAAATCTCCAATGGATTGAAAAAATTTGAAAAACTTTGTCGGGCACTCTCAAGTTTGACGCGGTTTTCTGAACCGATTAAAATTTTAGTAATTTTCATGGGCATTATTATAGCACTTCTGAAAGGAAATACAAAGCAAGATTTAAAATTGACATTCATCACCTGAAAAAGATATAATAGATTAGATGGACTTCTTGATACGCGAGGTCCGTAAGCCGCATTTATAGTAAACCCTAAAGATAAATAGACAAATTCGTAGCATAAACTTTTAGTTTGTGCCAGTCTGAATAACCTCAACGGGCATTCAGACTGTTGGAGAGTGCCCAATTAATTATAGGTTTACTATAAAATGCACAACAGGAGAGTTGATGTGTTTCGCTTTAATTTCCAATTAGGAAAAGTCGCTATTGTTGGAATCTGTGTACTTGTGATGCTTTCATGTGGAAGTGGGGAAATTCAGAATTTTGAAGGCATTGCCATCTCTGCGGACCCGCGTGTTGACAGGATTGACTTGAGAATCTATTTGGTTGACAGAAATGGCATACCGTTAATATGGAACCAGAGCATTCTCAGTCCAAGTGTCGGTGTGAGTACCATCTCCGAAGCCGATTTTACCACCAACGCCAAAGTCTACTCCATCCGTAATGGCAAAAAACATAAGAAAGTTTATGACGGAAGGTTGCGTGACCTACGCTGGTCACAGGAACTCAATCGGCTGGATCGACTTATGACTGCGGAGATTCCTCGTGCCCTCATTGAAGAAGACCCAGAACGCGACACACCCTTTGGGGTCATCACAGTTGAAGTCCAGACTGAAAAGCAGGGGCCCTTCACGGATACCTTAGAAAAAACTGAAATCTATAAGTTCTAAACCAATTTTATGACGATAGGAGGCACACACCGCGTCCCGTCCCCCAACGCATCCGCTTGAAGGGTCGTTTGTTATTACAGAACGTAACCGCTTTTTACTGAAAACTACTAAAAAATATGCCTATTCACACACAAGATTATCGACATTGGGATGGCACGCTGAAACCCCGTAATTATACAAGGTGGTGGATCATTGCCAAGGCTGAACTCAAACTGCTTGCACAACGCAAGATTGTTCGATTAATCGTTGCGATTCCGCCCGTAATCTACATCTTCGTTCACGCGATACTCATCTATATCATTAACCAAGTCCCGGATGCGACGCTTCCGTTTGAAGTGAACGCTGAGTTTTTTCAGAAATTCCTATTCCGACTTGTCCCACCATCAGCGATGCTAATTGCCCTGATAGCCATTTTTGGCGGTTCCGGGTTAATCGCCACAGACTTGAAGAACAACGCACTTTCCCTGTACCTATCTAAGCCTATTTCATGGATAGATTATCTCATCGGGAAATTTGCGGTCATTGGGATCTTACTTGGCTGTCTCACAGTGATCCCTGGACTTTTACTATTTCTTGAGCAGGCACTGTTAGCCGATATCTCTTTTTTTAAAGAGAACTATTGGCTGCCGTTTCCAATTATCGCCTATTCGGCACTAATTGTCCTCTCTGCGGGTTTATTAATACTACTCTTTTCATCACTCACGTCAAATCCTCGTTACGCCACGATCGGTTTCTGTGCTGTGTGGTTTGGTTCGCCTGTCATTGAGCAACTGCTTAAAACGATTACCCGCACCAGTAAAACCGCTGTCGTCTCGCTTTGGGCAAACTACGACATTCTCGGCTCAGCACTGTTCAACAGTTCATACGATCATGCTGTGCATTGGGTCTGGACACTTCTTACCCTGCTGGCACTGATCGCTTTCTGTGTCTTCGTGCTCCACCGTCGGATCCGAGCGGTTGAGATTGTTAAATAAGCGTTGGATCGCCGCCTACGGGTTAGCGTAATCTCGCACCATTTGCATCCCACATTTCACTCTCTGTATAAACCTGTGGTGGTATTATAGGGGTTAACGTTGGCAGCCAATCTTCGCGGAACTGTTGAACCAACCGCACCGCATTTTGATAGGCGATCCGTTCCTTTGTCTCATCGTCAAGGCGCGCCGCTTCAATCTGTGCTTGGACTAACCGAAAATCGTAGTAAGGCAGATCGCTGCCGAACATAATCCTATCGCTGCCGAGATGATTGACGAGATGTACCAGGTCCCAACTTTCATCAGCACCGTCTGGCTTCTGTGCGACATCGAACCAGATATTCTCCTGTTTTCCGCACTGCTCGATAGCATCAAGATGTCCTGCTTTGGTCATCGAAACATGTCCGATGATAAATGTTACCGATGGAAATCGCCTTGCATAAGCGGCGATATTTTGCGTGGAGCCTGCCTGATGGAGTAGACACAATCCGTTATGCATGGCTACCACTTCCAGGAATGCGTAAAGTTCACCACCGAGCGAATGTCCTGATAGACCCGGGTGGCACATAAATCCGACCAAACCGTCTTCCCGCATTGCTCTGTCAAGCTCATCTACGCCTGCTTGTTCGTGTCGAACTTCGACGTTGCCGAGTCCGATCGGAAAACGTTCTGGGTGCAGTCTGCAGGCATTGGCAACCGTTTCGTGTTGGGCGCGCGTATCCAATACGCCGCGCGCCTGCGGGCCTCCGCCTGTCGGGCACGGAATCGCACCGATAACATTCGCTGAAGCCATCCTTGCGAGACATCGTCCAACGCTCTGTCCTATAGTTGGGGCGCGGGATACCGTCATACCGATATGGCAGTGTACATCAAAATAGGGACGCATTTTTTAATTATTCCTTGCGGTTCGGTTAGGCGAGTTTAGCAATTGCGTGCTTTTCCGTAGAGTCGCCCTCCATTTCACTACGGGCTACGCCTTCTGGCTAATATCCTTTTATAGTAAAGCCCGAAAATACGTGAACACTTTAGCAAACACAAAACGCTCTCCTCGCTGGCGGGGTTTGTAACCCCGCCAACCTTAGGTGTATAATTAATTGTGGGCTTTACTATAACGCTCCACGAGCACGATTCCGCCGTTAGAATTCTGGAACAGGTGTGTAGGTATTAAAGCCGTCTGTCCTATCTTCGCCTTGCAGCAGATAGATATAGTGTGCGCGTCGCCACTCTGCGCCGGGATAACGGACATTCGCGGGCATGTAGCGCATTGTGTAGCCGCACCGGCGTTTCTGTGAGACGTTCGGGCTCGAATTGTGGATCGTCCACGCATCGTGGAAAT
Source organism: Candidatus Poribacteria bacterium (assembly GCA_022819945.1). Classification (GTDB taxonomy): domain Bacteria; phylum Poribacteria; class WGA-4E; order WGA-4E; family WGA-3G; genus WGA-3G. Next base: position 8,868 of record JAJEGI010000060.1, on the reverse strand, counting down.
GGCACTCGCCGACTTCCAATTCCAAGTTGACCACTTTCGATGTGTCCAAATCTTCATCAACAACTTCGCTACCGAAGAGGTTATTCGTGCGATCCACCTGTTCATATCGGCGATCACGCAATCTGTGGCTGCCGGAGATGACGCGCATGCAGCCGTTTTCGACCTTCGATTCATCAACTGCCAGCCACATCGTGATAACGTGCATCGGATCAAGAGACTCACCCCAATAGACACCGTCTTGGTGCCACGGGACCGCCATCCCGTCGTGCTCGCGTTTGCTAATAAAATGGCTCGACCAAAGAACGATATCCGGTCCGATAAACCGCTCTATCACCTTCAACACACGTGGGTGCGTCAAGTATTTGAATAGGTACGGATGTTCAAAATGTGGTACATCCATCTGTTCTGGACGTCTACCTTCCGGCAAATTCTCAATCATATCGTCCACGTAATCCCGAAGTTCGTCTAACTCTGGTTTCGTGAAGATGCGTCCATAAGTGAGATACCCGTTTTCTTTGTAAAATTTGACCTGCTCATCAGAGACGGTCGTTTCCAGTTGCCAGTTCATGTGTCACCTGTTTCTCTAAAATTTCGATCCATTGCTGGCAGCGTTTCAAACGCCACCAGCAACAGTGTTCATTGATCATAAATTCTACCGTTTCATCCAAGATCCCAAAGCCCAAGTAGCGTGCCCGGTTCAAAAAGGAGGTTACTGCGTTTTTAGTTTTCCCCAAGCGGTAGCCAGTTTATCATTTGGCGAAACAGCCTCCGCCCCCAACGTCCGCGCAAGCCCTTTCTCGGCGATCTCCGTTATCTGATCTTCTGTTAGTACAATGTTGAAGAGTGCGACTTCGTCGATTGCTCCATCTACAAGGGTCCGGACTGCGACACCGACTTCACCACCAATCGTGAAAGGCTTATGGTTATCTTCATTCTCTTTTTGGTGCGCGGAAATATCTTTTTCAACTTCCAGTTTCCCGTTTCGATACAATTTCATGGCACCTTTGCGATCAGCAGTTGCAGCGAGATGGTACCACTTTCCATCATTGATGGGTGATGTACCAAAAAGGTGAACGCCTGCACCTTGCGCCAATCCGAACCAGAACAACGGTTTCCCTTTGTTATTCGGGTCAAGGTTTCCGCGAACGCACAAGATATAGCCGTGTCTCGGCATAGCGAGGTCAGCCTTTGAGATGAGGCTTGCATGCCATCCGTCGGCTGTTTTAGAATACTTGAACCATGCTACCATAGAAAAATTCGCTGTTCCGACGTTCAGGAGCGGTGAAACGCCAGCGTTAACCAAACCACCGCTTTTGAATTCCAATCCACCGTCGAATTTACCATCGGTCCACTTCACAGGGTCTAAGAACTCCGCATCGAGTGCGTTTTCTGTTAAGTCCTTGGCGAGATCGCCGCCATCCTCGTTGAAGAGCCAGACCCCAACCGCCGTGGCGGGGTCAATTGCAGTGTGTCCTTGTACGGCAAACAGTAGAACGGCAGCACCTATAACAGACCAGAAAATGCTCGGTTTCTGATATCTACCTCTCACTTGTATTACCTCCAAGATTATTTCCTTTGGATTTTGACACACATTTGTATCAAATGTCAAGCAATTTTTTACTTACCACTGGCATTTAATTGTCAGTTATCAGTTGTCAGAATCAGGATTTATAGGATTTTCAGAATTCAAGTGTCGTAGGTTGGGTTGAACGGAACTCGAAAGATGGATGTAGTGTTCCAAATGCCGCAAACCTAACATATCGTCGTATGCAATCAATAACGTAGTGAAACCCAACTTCACACCACCATCATCTCAGAAACCGCAAAAGCGTCGAGTTTCACTCGGTTTCGTTTGATGTGATATATATGGAGGGTGTTTCATTTCCTATGACTTTCCAAGGGTTTGATGGAGGCCGTTCAATCCAACCTACGACGCTGTTAACAGAAGATCGAAACTATAGGAAAACTGAATGACTCTGCAGCGAATCCAGGATTATTTAGTTTTCGGTTTTTTCGTCCAATTTTGGACCCCCAGGCCCGGTAGGTGCGGTTTCCTAACCGCACCGGATTTGAGAAAAAAGGTGAAAAACCCCATAATTTCTTAAAACTAAATAGCCCTGGCAGCGAATCAGACATCGGTTGACTTTTTTGTTCAGTATGTTAAAATATTGTTTGTCCATTATACGTAAGATATGGAGTTTCTACGATCGCGTCACTATTTTATTTTCATCTTTTACATATTATTTTTGAGGGAAACATGAACTTTAGCAAACGGTTTTATGCTTTGGCTTTCTTGATGATGTTGTCTCTATCTTTAACGGTTGTTGCCGATGAGGAGACCGAAGAAGTTGTTAGAATGGAAGAGGTTGTGGTTACAGCACGCAAACGCGAGCAACGGTCTTTTGAAGTACCGCTTTCCGTTTCGACGCTCCGAGGCGAGAGATTCGACACGATACGCTCGTCGGGGATGGATGTCCGTTTTTTGTCAAACCGCACACCGAGTTTGCAGATAGAATCGTCGTTTGGACGTATCTTTCCACGCTTTTATATCCGTGGTCTTGGTAATACCGACTTTGATCTCAACGCTTCGCAGCCGGTTTCGCTGCTCTACGACAGCGTTGTGCTTGAAAACGCCTTGCTAAAGGGATTTCCCGCCTTTGACTTGGATCGGGTTGAGGTGCTGCGGGGACCACAAGGCTCGCTGTTCGGACGCAATACGCCCGCGGGGATTGTGAAGTTTGAATCGGCGCGTCCGACGCAGACCTTGGAAGGATACGGACGGTTGAGCTATGGGCGGTTCAATAGCAGTAATTTTGAAGGTGCTGTGTCGGGACCGATCCTTCCGTCTGTGCTATTGGCACGGGTTTCGCTGCTTGCGCAGTGGCGAGACGATTGGGTGGATAATGAACATACAGGCGAAGATGATGTCTTAGGTGGACATCAGGACTTAGCGGGACGCTTCCAGCTGTTGTGGACACCCATGCCGGAGTTAGAAGCACGGTTCAAAATCCACGCTCGCGATCTTGACGGCACAGCGCGCCTGTTCCGCGCCAATATCTTATCAAAAGGTGAAGGCGGCCTGGTACAGGATTTTGCCCGTGACCGCATTGCACACGACGGACGTAATGAACAAACGCTAAGCACACAAGGTTTGGCTGTTGAAGTCCGTTACGATATTGGAGACTTCCAACTGATTTCGCTGACCGGATTTGAACGACTGACTAATTTTTCGCGTGGCGACATTGACGGCGGATACGGGGCTGTGTTCCTTCCAGCGAGTGGTCCCGGTGTGATTCCCTTTCCTTCTGAGACCGCGTCCGGTATTCCGAGGCTGCAGCAATTCAGCCAAGAAGTCCGATTGATGAGTCCAGCAGCGCGCCGTCTCGACTATCAGTTCGGATTGTACTATTTTTCGGAGTTCGTGGAAATGGAGGATTTCAATTACAACACTTTGGCTGGCGGTGCTTTGGATGGAGCAGTGCGGCAAGAGCAGGAAACTACGGTTGGAGCGGCGTTCGTAGCGTTGACCTTCCAAATGCTTGAGGATCTGGAACTCGGGGCAGGTCTACGACTGTCTCATGATGCAAAGGACTATACAGTTTGGCGGGATCAAGCACCCGTTATGACAAAGAAAGGGCCTCTCGGTCCTATTCACCGGGATCCGCAGGACACAGTGTGGAGCGGAGATCTGAGTTTGCGCTATGAAGTATCTTCTGATGTGCAGACGTATTTACGTGCAGCACGCGGGTTTCGTGCACCGAGCATTCAGGGACGTTTATTGTTTGGTGACGATGTCACGGTTGCGGATACCGAGACGATTCTCTCCTTTGAAGGTGGCACGAAGTTACGTTTGTGGGAACAGCGGTTACATCTGAATATGGCAGCCTTTCAGTATTTTATGCAAGATCAGCAGCTCACTGCGGTCGGTGGCGAGACCAATTTTAACCGCTTAGTGAACGCTGATAGCACGATTGGACGCGGTGTTGAGGCAGAACTGACCTTTTTACCGATCACAGCATTGGAAGTATCAGCGGGACTCAGTTACAATTACACGCGGATTGACGATCCGAATTTGGCTGTAGAGGGTTGCAGTGAACCTGTAGAGGGTCTCGGTCCACTGTGTACGATACTGGATCCGCCCGCTGCTGTTGACGGAACTTTTTCCATCAACGGTAACGGGCTGCCGCAGGCACCAAAATGGATTGCGGATGTGGCACTCCACTATGCGCTTTTGCTTCCAGGGGGTGTTCGTCTTGTCGCTTCCACAGATTGGGCGTATCGCAGCCGAGTGCGGTTCTTTCTCTACGACTCAGTGGAATACGCAGACGATTGGTTGTTGGTGGGGGGTGTTCGGCTTGCTTGTCTACTGCCACATGCTAACGTAGAGGTGGCACTCATCGGGCGCAATATCCTCAACGATACGTCCCCTACGGGTGGCATTGATTTCAACAATCTGACGGGTTTCGTCAATGAACCGCGGTTTTGGAGCCTGGAATTAGTGCGGCGTTTTTGAGCGCGCGTTGCTTTGAACTTGACACATTGCGGTGCTTGTGATAGACTTTCCATCATGAAAATTGTAGTTGCACCGGATTCATTCAAGGGGAGCGTGAGTGCGCTCGAAGCCGCGAACGCTATTGAGCAGGGACTCCGCCGCGTGTTTCCCGATGCTGTTATTGACAAAATTCCGATGGCAGATGGTGGCGAAGGAACCGTGCAGTCGCTCGTTGATGCCACTGGCGGACATCTCCAAACGCAACGCGTGCTTGCCCCGCTCGGAAACGAAGTTGACGCACAGTTTGGCATCCTCGCAGACTCGGAAACCGCTGTCATTGAGATGGCATCCGCCTCCGGTCTCACGCTTGTCGCGCCGCATGAACGGGACCCACGCCATACCACTACCTACGGCACTGGACAGCTGATCCACACCGCTTTGGAAGCCGGGTGTAGACGTTTAATCATCGGTATCGGCGGCAGCGCAACGAACGATGGTGGAGCGGGTATGGCAGAGGCACTCGGTGTTCGGCTACTCAATGCAAACGGCGAGCAAATTCCGCGTGGCGGTGGAGGGCTTGGACAATTAGCGTCAATAGATATAACAGATTTACACCCTGCTATTGCAAAAACCGAAACCGTTGTCGCTTGTGATGTCAACAATCCATTGACGGGTCCCGAAGGCGCATCACACGTCTATGGACCTCAGAAGGGTGCTACGCCTGAAATGATCGAAACACTGGACGCACATCTGGGACGTTTTGATGAGGTTTTGACTCGGACGCTTGGCGAATCTTTTAATGATATTCCGGGTGCAGGAGCTGCTGGTGGACTGGGGGCTGGACTGATGGCGTTTCTCAATGCAGAATTGCGACTCGGTGTTGATATTATGATTGATGCCGTTAATCTCATGGAACGCGTGAAGGGTGCTGCTATCGTTTTCACGGGTGAAGGGCAACTGGATTTTCAGACGGCATTCGGGAAAACGCCTGTCGGTGTTGCGAAGGTCGCAAAGGCGCACAATATCTCTGTCATTGCGATTGCGGGCGGCATCGCTGAAGGGGCTGAAGCCGTTTATGAAGCAGGTATTGATGCGATGTTGGGTATCGTCCAAGAACCGATGGCATTAGCAGATGCAGTTGCGGACGCGTCGCGGTTAATCGCTGACACGGCAGAGCAGGCTGCACGATTGATTAAAATTGGCCAGCATGAACGTTTTAGGCGAATTACGACTAAGGTAAAAGAAAAACGGAAAGGGCGGAAGGATGGAAGAAGGGAACGGTAAAAGAAACGAGAATGAACGGAAGGATAGGTACCCCCAACCTTCCAGCCTTCCAATATTCCAGTCTTCTCTTCCAACCTTCCAGCCTTCCAATCAATATTCATCTTACATCGGCAATATCGGCGTATCTTTCATGAAGTCGTCCGTCTCGGTTTGCCACATTTTCATATCTGCAGCAAGTGAGCGGATACGGTCGGCGTGTTCAGGCAAATCCGCGAGGTTTGTTGTCTCCCACGGATCCTGCTCCAGATCGAAGAGTTGGATATAATCCGTACCTTTACCAGTCTCTTCAGAGACATAGTAACGGATGAGTTTCCAACGTCCATCGCTGATAGTGCGATGAATATCTTTATACGCAGCGAAGACTGTAGCACGAACCCGATCCACACAACCTTCCATTAATGGGACTAAACTACACCCTTCAGTCGTATCTGGGCACTCGACACCGGTTAAGTCACAGACAGTGGGAAAGACATCATACAAGTAAGTGAGCGCGTCAACTGTTGTGCCTTCGGGGATCCCTGGTCCGGCAAATATGGAAGGGACGCGGATACTATGGTCGTAGAGGTTCTGTTTTCCGAGCAGTCCATGTTGTCCGACAGCGAGTCCGTGGTCAGCGGTGTAGATAACGATGGTGTTATCGAGCTGCCCTTTCGCTTCTAATGTCCGTAGGACGCGGCCCATTTCGGCATCCTGGCTGGTAATCATGCCGTAGTAATCGGCAATATGTTGCTGAACGATTTCAGGGGTGCGTGGGAACGGAGCGAGTACTTCGTCTCGGATACGCATTTCGCCGTTGTCAAACGGGTGTTCTGGATAAAAGTTCTCTGGAACAGGGACGTCCTCAGGTTTATACATCGTCGCGTATTCACCTGGGGGTGTTCGAGGATCATGGGGTGAAGTAAAGGAGAGATAAACGAAAAATGGGGCAGTTTGGTCGTAGTTTTCTATAAATTGCACGGCGGAATCCGTAAACAGTTCCGTAGAAAACTTGTCCCCGATATATCTTGCATCTTTCGGGTAAGCACCGGTCGGATCAAAATCGAAAATTGGCACTTTATATTGATTGCCCATGCCACCGAAGAAAATTGTCCCACCGTCATCAAAACTATCTGCAAACGTTTGGCGGTCGTTGTGCCATTTACCAGAAAAAAATGTGTGATAACCCGCTTGACGCATTACCTCGGGCCAGACAGCATAATCTCGGTTAATCTGGTTTGCACCGCTTCGGAATAGACTCGCACTTGTGAGAACAGCGGCGCGACTCGGAACACAAACTGCTCCCGAAAGCGAACCCATGATGTGGGTTTGTCGGAAGGTTGTTCCGCGTGCCATGAGCGAATCCATAGTCGGTGTTTTAACGGTTGGGTCACCCATACCACCGATGGCATCCCACCGATGGTCATCGGCAATCATGAACAAGACATTAGGTTGTGAGGACATATTTTTAATTTTCCTTGCGGTTCGGTCAGGCGGGTTTAGGGTTTAAAGTGCCACCCCGTAAATCCGCTCTCCATTACATTACGAGCTACGGGTTTTGAGGCTACCAAAAAAGAAACATCAAAATTACCAAACAGAGTTGAGACCTAATCAGAAACCACCGCGTACTGAAATGGAGCGGTGACCAGGAGGCCATAGTTAAAAAAATGAAAATTGCGACTATTGAACAATTCTACCCGCGTCGCCGGACGCGTCTCGTCAAAATCACGACAGATACAGGTATCGTCGGCTGGGGTGAAACGACACTTGAAGGTAAACCCAGAAGTACGTGTATGGCTGTCACGGAACTTGCCGACTATTTTATCGGCAAAGATCCGCTGCGGATTGAACACCATTGGCAGCACGTCTATCGTTCCGCCTTCTTCCGAGGCGGGAATATTTTAATGTCCGCACTATCCGGTATCGATCAGGCGTTGTGGGACATCGCCGGCAAATACTACGATGTGCCTGCCTATCAACTCTTAGGCGGTGCCGTGCGTGACCGTATCCGCGTCTATGCACACTGGGGCATCGGCAGTCTGACGGACGAAGGCAAAGCCGACGCAAAAGAACGCCTTGAATTCCTACAGCAAAAAGGCGGCTATACAGCGTTTAAAAGCGGTCCCGGTGGCAAGTGGCGTGGACATGAACCTCCCGCGATGATTGATGAATTTGTAGAACGTGCCTACCTCATGCGCGAGTGGGTCGGTCCCGAAGTAGAACTTGCGTTTGATTTTCACGGTAAGATGACCCCTGCACTCGCTATTGAGATTTGTCATGAACTTAAAGGGATGCGTCCGATGTTCGTTGAGGAACCCGTTCCACAAGAGAATGTAGACGCACTCAAACTGGTATCTGACCATGTATCATTCCCGATTGCGACGGGTGAACGGCTGCTGACGCGTTGGGGTTTCCGCGAGGTCTTTGAAAAACAGGCGGTCGCTTACCTACAACCCGATACCTCCCACGCCGGTGGCATAACCGAGTTGAAAAAGATTGCCAACATGGCGGAGGTTTATTATATGCACATCGCACCACATTGTGCTATCGGTCCCGTTGCTTTTTCTGCCTCCCTTCATGTGGATGCCGTTGTACCGAATTTCCTGATCCAAGAGCAGATTGACCCCGGTTTAGGTGACGGTCTGTTCATCAAGGATTGGCAGGTTAAAGACGGACACATTGAATTACCGACAAAACCCGGACTCGGCTTTGAAATTGACGCGAAAGAAGCGGAACAGACACTCGATACCTATCCAGAAGAACTCGGCGGCGAGTACTATTATGATACCGATGGCAGTGTAGCGGATTGGTAAGTCAGTTATCGGTTCTCGGATGTTGAAGTGCGTCTATATGCCACAGCAGCACCGTGCCGTCCGCGCTCCCGCTGGCAAGCAGGGCACCATCCGCACTCCACGATAGGCCCCTTATAGTATCCGCGTGTCCTGTGAATGTCGCTTTATGTGCAGCGATTAATTTCAATATAACGGAGACTTTAACGAAGGCTTCCGATATAACGGAGATAGGTAAAGTCTTATTTTCTGTGAAAGGTACTTTCGGGACAGCCATAAGCGTTGGGACATCCCATAAGCTCACCTTTCCGTACCTATCTCCGGTGG
>JAJEGI010000054.1 GCA_022819945.1 Candidatus Poribacteria bacterium | reverse complement strand
GGTCTTAGGCGAATAGCGGTGTCATAATCCGCAATCGCAGCAGCGTGTTGTTGCAAACGAAACTTCGCAAGTCCCCGATAGTAGTATGCCGTGGCATCCTCAGGTCTTAGGCGGGTAGCAGTATCATAATCCGCAATCGCAGCAGCGTGTCGTCCTAAGGCACCCTTCGCGTTTCCTCGATTGTTATATGCCTCAGCAAGATCGGGTTTTAGTCGAATAGCAGCATCATAATCCGCAATCGCAGCAGTGTATTGTCCTAATCTATCCTTCGCATTTCCTCGATTGTTATATGCCTCAGCAAGATCGGGTTTTAGTCGAATAGCAGCATCATAATCCGCAATCGCAGCAGCATATTGTTCCAAGTTAGCCTTCACATTTCCACGATTGTAGTAGGCATCGGCATCCTCAGGTCTTAGGCGGATAGCAGTATCATAATCCGCAATCGCAGCAGTGTGTTGTCCTAACTTAGCCTTCGCAAGTCCCCGATAGTAGTATGCCGTGGCGTAATTTGGTTTTAGTCGTATAGCGATGTCATAATCCGCAATCGCAGCAGTGTGTTGTCCTAACTTAGCCTTCGCAAGTCCCCGATTGTTGTATGCCGTGGCATCACCAGGTTTTAGCCGTATAGCGATATCATAGTCCGCAATCGCAGCAGTGTGTTGTCTTAATCTATCCTTTGTAACTCCCCGATTGTTGTATGCCTTAGAATAATCAGGTTTTAGTCGAATAGCAGCATCATAATCCGCAATCGCAGCAAAGTATTGTTCCAAGCGGACCTTCACAAGTCCCCGATTGTAGTATGCCTTGGTATAGTCAGGTTTTAGTCTTATAGCGGTGTCATAATCCGCAATCGCAGCAAAGTATTGTTCTAAGTAAATCTTTGCAACTCCCCGATTGTTGTATACATCAGCATCATCGGGTTGTAGTTGAATAGCCATGGTATAGTCTGCGATGGCACCCGCATAATTGCCCAGATCGTACTTCACATTTCCCCATGAGAAATAGGTTTCGGCAGATATAGATAGATCGTTTCCCTGTAACAGAGGTTTCGCAGGTTTTGATCGTGCAAGCAGTTCCTTGAGATATTTTGAAGGGATAGCAAAATTCAGATTCTCCGCATCTAAAGCACGGTATTGAGCGAATGATACCCCAATAACTTCACCTTTACGGTTTAGCACAGGACCACCACTGCTCCCCGGAGAAATCGGTGCAGTCATCTGGAGTCGTTCTTTCGTGTCCTTATCTCGGCGGCTACTGATAATACCATCCGAAAACGTGCCTTCTAAACCTTTTGGGTTACCTGCCACGTAAATCGTCTCACCAATCCGAACGGTATCGCTATCGCCAAAAGAAAGCGGTTTGATACCATACGCCGTTACCTTCAGGAGTGCAAGGTCGTTGTCTCTGTCAGTTGCGGTAACGCCTTCAATATCGTATGTGGTGTACTTACCGACCAACTTTACAGTGCCTTTTGCTGCGCCTTCAATCACGTGGTAGTTAGTAGCAATCAGGTTGGGTTGGACAAAAAACCCGCTACCAATGCCCAAAGTTTTACCGTTTTTATCCTGCATCTCCAAGTATACCGTTGCTGCTAACGCTTTTTGGGCAATATCTTCGGCAGAAAGGGTGATTTGGGCAGGTGCGGTATTTATTGTGAAAAAAAGGAGAAGAGCAACAAGAATAGTGCCTCGGCGGAACATCCACAATAAATTATTTCTGTGTTTCACAAAATGCTCCTTTCTAATTAGGGCAGCAAAAACTTGTCTCAGTCTGTGAGGTAGATGCTCATCAAGCAACACGCGCATTGGTAAACTCCAGAGTCATCTGCAAGTAAGCCACTGCCTGCTCACGGGAGACTGTCGGGAAATCGTCAAGGAATACATCAAGCGAGTCGCCTGCGATAAGGTGTTGAATCAGGCTTTCAACCGGCACGCGAGTTCCTGCAAAAACTAAGGTGCCGTGCATCACCTGTGAATCTTGGGAGATAATTTGTTCTTTCTTCATAACTCATACCGTCAACGTAACCGCATCCTGCTTCGCAATCTCCTTGATATGCCCATACGCCGCGGATTCCACCAATTCCAACGTCTCTGGGGATAACCGATCCAGAATAGGCTGCGGGAAACTATGTGCACCAGAGTATTGCGGAAAATACCGCAACACAAGAAACCGACGATCCCGATCCTTCGGCCTCCAACGTAGCACACCGTGCGTTAGCAACTCTGAAATAATGACAATATCGCCCGCCTTCGGTGTAATATTAACAAAAACAGGATCTTCAAGCGGATCAATGCCGTCTGCCTCGTCAAGCACCAGCAGCTCCTTCGGTCGAGTAAACTCACTCTTATGCGAGCCGGGAATTACAATGAGTCCGCCATCCCCCGGATAGACATCCGTAAAATACGGAAAACAGACGAAGTTATCGCAATAGATACGTCCGTTGTCAACTTCATAACGCGTGCTATACCAACCGTAGTCATCACGCGCACAGTGCAATCCGCCGGGGTTCACGTTTGCGCGTTCACCCGCCTCCCACAAATCGTGTTTATCATGCTTCAACGAACCCCTACCAAACCGCGGCTGATTGTCCGTCAACTCCTTGATAATCGGCCAGAGTGCCGTGTGCATCGTCAAGCGTTCGAGCGATTTATCGAATGCGAACCCGTGCTGGTGGAGTCCTTTCTGTTCAAAGCCGGGTGGCAATTCATTAGGCGGTGTTGTTATATATCGATCAACTGCTTCAGCGGCTTCCGCCAACGCATCGCCGGTGATGACGTTTTCTAAATGGAGATACCCTGTTATATCAAACAGATAACGTTGTTTCGGTGTCATATTTTTATATTTCCTTGCGGTTCGGTTAGGTGGGTTAGTGGTTTTACGTTCCTCTCCGTAGATCCGCTTTCCACTACGTTCCAAGGATTTTTATATTTTCTTGCGGTTCGGTTAGGTGGGTTGGTGGTTTTTACGTTCCTCTCCGTAGGCCCGCTTTCCACTACGTTCCAAACTACGCGCTATTTTTTTATTGAAAGAATCGCGAGCCCGGGGGAAACATCCAGGCAAAAACACTCGCTCCTACAAGCAAACGCTAACGGATATTTATAGTGCCATGTCAAACTTTGTGCCTGTTACGTTACCTTTCACAAAAGCATCACGGAAGAGGGTTTGACGTTTCGGTGGCATCGTTTCAAGCAAGGCTTGTGGTGGCTGTGAGCGTGTCCATCTCTTATCCACCGAGTTATACGCATTGAAAATTGCCACTCGGTCCGTATCGGGATTTTTCCACGCTTGACCGCTATGTGTTATCGCTTCGGTGAATATAATGACAGACCCCGCCGGACATGAATAGGTATCCCAAAATTCCCAGTCCTGTGTATGGGCATCTTCTGGCGCGGTATAAGCCGCTTTGTGGCTACCTGTAATAAACATCGTGCCGCCATCATCTTTCTCCACAGGGTTAAGTTCCCATACAACACGCGTCAAACCGCTATACGCTTGTCCGGGTAAACATTGGTATTGGTGGCAATCACCCGGCATCCGAAACATACCGTTACCGTTATGCGGACTAAATGCGAAGGGCGGATCGTCCGTTGCAGAACGCAACGCCATAAAACTCATCTCCATACGGAAACCGTAGCAGATATCTGAAGCGAGATAAGGTGATGCGAGAAATTCGTTCCCGAACGCTACCACAACCGGATGATCCGTCAACTTCTCCAAAGGACCGCCATAAGTCGAGCGGTGGAGTTGCGGAATCGATTCAGGGTCGTCTTTCAAGCGATAACAGAAATCGCGCATCTCCTCAATCTCTGATTCCGTTAACACACCCGGCACCAAAAGCCATCCGTTTTTGTCGAAAAGATATTTCTGTTCCTGCGTTAAAGGGACAACAGGTTTACCATCAGCATTCGTCTGTGTAATATCGGCGGCTGCCGTTGCCAACGGATTCCCGAAGTCTTTATTGAATCTAATGCCTAACTGTTCTGCCATTATGTAAATCCTTTTCCTATCGGAACATTTTGTTGGGACAATGTATATTCTTATCTGAAACTAATGAATACGCGCACCCGTGAAATAATCCGGATTCGCGCCCATTTTTTCCAAAAGCGGTGCAGTTACCGTGTCAAGACGCTCAATAACATCAGCAGACGGCGTGTATTCGGCAACGTGTAGGTTTTCTGTCAGTTCATTTATATTCCGAGTACCAACGAGCATGCACGTAATCCCCGGTCTCGCCATTGCCCACGCAATCGCCAATCGGGCCATCGGGATCCCTTCAGCTGCCGCGATTTCTCGGATAGCCTCTAAGGTCTCAAACATTTCTGCCTCGGCACCCGATTCACCGTGTGAAGCCTGTGCTCGGTCATCCCGGAAATGCCGAAATCGGGAATGCACCGGCGGTATCTCCTCTGCGCTTTTATACTGTCCAGTCAAGATTCCCTGCAGCAGCGGCATATACCCCAAGATGCCGACGTTGTGCTTTCGGCACAACGGCAACAATTCAGGCTCTATCGCTCGCGACAAGAGGTTATAACAGAGTTGGTTCACCGCAATAGATGCCCCTGTCTCAAGTGCCGCCGTGAGTTGTTCCACCCCGAAGTTGCTTACACCAATGGCACGGATGAGTCCATCTTCCTGTAGGCGCGTGAGTTCAGCCATACTCTCTTCGATAGCAATCTCATCGTCGGGCCAGTGGATCATATAAATATCAACATAATCCGTTTGCAAGCGTTCGAGACTCGCTTCACAATGTTCGCGTATCGTAGCGGGATCCGGTCTGCTCACCTTCGTACCGATAATCGCTTCGTGTCGTCTGTCTTTGAGTGCGACAGCGAGAGCCTCCTCGCTGCGTCCATCGTTATATCCTTCTGCCGTATCAAAAAAATTGATCCCAGCATCCAACGCAGCGTTCGCTACAGCGGTAACATCCGATTGCGCCTGCGGTCCCCAATAATCACCACCACCGTACGACCAGCAACCGATCCCCATCACTGAAATCTCAATTCCAGATTTTCCACACGTCCGCATCTCCATTTTTCAGCCTCCATGATGTATGAGCAAGTCGAAAGACTTCGCGCGAAGCTGGTAAATTACGCCAATTCCGCGCAGAGTTCCGTAATCAATTGGGCATTTTGACCGATCTGATCGCCGAACTGCTGATACATACCGAGCAGCAACGGATCAATCGGTTTGGTATTTTCTATCGCGAACTTCACTTCTGTCCGAATCTGTTCCGGGCTTCCGATTGTCCTACCCGCCGCAAGTACCTTGAAGAGGAGGCACGGCTTTTCCGTACGCTGGATCGCCTTGCACATCTCCTCACGATCCTCCCGCGCGTAAATCTCGCCTAACGGTGCGTAGCCGAATTTTTGGGTAAATTTTTCGCTACCACCGTGCAGATTATAGAGTCCGGTCATGTAATAGTCTACATCCCACGCTTCATCTTCAGCAATGTGTAGCAGCCGCGGATCATGGACGGATAGACCCACAAGAACGCCAGTATCACGAATCCGTTTAAGGATGTCCTGTAGATACTCAAGTCTATTTTCCCGCAAACATCTCTGCCCAACGCCACCGCCGTGTGGTGCCATACCGATCGGATCGTGCTTCGCAGCTTCAAAAACATGGTCGGGATCCTCGTACCAGCGGGAACCTTGGCTGAGGCAGAACCAATTTATCGTGCCACCCGCATCTCGGTAGAGTTGTAGATCGGACATCGAGCGGTCCGTCATGCTATTCTGCCAGCCGTTAATCCCGGCTTCCTCCGCCCTTTTGAGCGTCGCCACGACCCGCTCCGGCGTGTGATATTCCTGCTGATGTTGCGAGAGGAGTTGGTTAAAGTGCGAATAACCGTAAATCGGATTATCCCCAATCACCAACTTACTGATTTGATGCCCACAAAAAGAGACTTTCGGTAAGCCTGCCATGATTTATCCTCCAAAGGTCGTCTCCTATCACGCTTCCAAACTTCCAAACTTCCAGCTTTCCAACACACTGGATTTCAGAAGCGAAAAAATTACCTAATCGAACAGAAATCCTTCCCAAACAGATGCGTCAATTTCACGCACAAGATGCATCGTCAAATCCAACGCTGCGTTGTAGTCATCAATGTTGATAATTGAGACATGGCTATGGATATAACGCGATGGCACCCCGAGCACAACGGACGGCACACCTCTACCGAATTGATGGATTGCCCCACCATCCGTGCCACCCGATTGACGCACCCCTAATTGATACGGAATCTCATGTTGCTTCGCTGTCTCAACCACAAAATCCGCTAATTTCGGATTGACAATCATTGAAGAATCAATTATCCGAATTTGTACGCCGTCGCCAAGTTTTCCTTGTGTATTTCCGACGCTTAAGCCCGGGGTATCATCGCCAGGCGGTCCCTCAAGTATAATCGCGAGATCAGGTTCCACGCTTGCTGCCATCGTTTTCGCGCCTCGCAGACCGATTTCTTCCTGAACACTCCCCGCCCCGATAACGGTGTTTGGATGTTCGTCGAGTTGCAAAAGTGCGTCAATCACGATCGCAACACCGACGCGATTATCAAATGCTTTCGCAGTGAGCAATTTGTCATTTTTCAATCGCATAAAGGGGCCGTACGGGGCGATCGGACACCCAGTGACGACACCATATTCTTCTCTCGCTTGTTCCTCGCTTTCCGCACCGATGTCGATAAACAGGTCTTTTATATCCAAGACTTTATCACGGGCTCCTGAAAGCAGGTGCGGTGGTGTAGAACCGATAACGCCCGGTACTTTGCCTAATTTCGTTGTGATATTGACGCGTTGTGCCAACAGTGTATGTGCCCACCATCCACCGAGCGGTAGAAACTTGACGAATCCGTTATCCGTGACATTTTGCACGACGAAACCGATCTCGTCTAAATGTGAATCGAGCACGATGCGTGGGTGTTCAGCACTTCCAGCGCGTGTGCAGAAGATACTCCCCAATTTGTCCGTCCCAATAGGACCAACACCGGAGACTTTTTCGCGAAAAACATCCCGCACTTCTCCCTCATATCCCGGGATCCCATCCGCTTGTGTTAATGATTTAAGTAGTTCAATCGAAGTTTCATTCATTGTTGCGTTCCTTTACCAACTGTGCTATAATTTGAAAGCATTATAGCATGTCTTTGATTTTGTGCCAACCTTTAAGCAGATTCCTTAAAATTCGCGTAATCTGTGTAATCCGCGATTCAGAAGGTGGTGTAAACGTTAATAATGCCGTTTATCGTTAACGTAAGTGATGTAATAAAAAGCAATACCATCACACATTTATACCAAAAACAAGGAAAAGATCATGAAAAACTACACACTCATCCTCATACTCCTACTTGCCACTCCAGCCTGTGCAAGTGCCGAGGATCATGAAGCTTACAGCGACGACGTAATCCGTACGCTACTGCCCTTCGATGCGATCCCTGCTATCACAGAACCACAATTCGTTTCTGCCGGTGCAGCAGAATTAGACCCAGATGCCCCCGTTATCGGCGTAACCTTCAACGGCGAAAGCCATGCCTATTCACTCTATCTGCTAAACGGACATGAGATCGTTAACGATGTTGTCGGTGGAATGAACATCGCCACGACGTGGTGACCACTCTGCAAAACGGCTATCGTGTATAGCCGGGATCTTGACGGTAAAACGTATACCTTCGGTGTCAGCGGTAAATTATGGCGGGACGCGCTCTTGATGTACGACCATCAGACCCGTTCCCTCTGGTCGCATATCACGGGAGAAGCGATACAAGGACCGCTGAAAGGTAAGCGGTTGAAATTGCTCGTCTCCATGCCGCAGATCGCATGGAAAACATGGCAGCTAAACTATCCAGCAACTCAGGTGTTATCTGTGCCTACTGTAGGTGGGATGCGTGAAAGTATAAGCCGAGATAACTACGCAAATTATCACGCCAGCCAGCGCGCCGGTGTCAGCGGAATGGAATATACCGATAATAGGTTGCCTAATAAATCCCTCGTCATCGGTGTCCAAGCACCAGCAAAAAATGGCACAACGCAGTTCCGCGCGTATCCGTTAACGCACTTCACCGAAACTGCCGTAATCAACGATATGCTTGGCGAGGTGCCCCTTCTTATTTTTCATGATAAAGCATCCTTTGCAACAACAGTCTTTAGGCGGAACGTGGCGAAGGATGTGCGCACCTTTAGTCCGCAAGAGGGACATTTTGTAGAAGATAACACCGGAACACGCTGGAATACTGTCACAGGTGAAGCAACATCCGGCAACGAGAAAGGGGCGCACTTGGAACGGTTACCGGCTGTCAACATCTACTGGTTCGCGTGGGCGCGCTACTATCCCGAAACGACAATTTACAATCAATAATCAATCGTCCAATTCGACGACTTCATCGGTCATATTCCGATGCATCGTCGGGCGGATAACCAATTCTGGGATGTTACTCCGCTGCGGTAGCGTTGCGATCAGTAAAATCGCCGCTGAGGTTTCGTCTACGTCTACCATCGTCGCGCGGGCATCCGCATCCGGAGGAATCGGACGATTGTCCAGAATCGGCGTTGCAACCTCGCCAGGGACCACGACGCTTGCACGGATACCTGTGTTCCGTAAATCAGCATTAAGAAATTCAGTGAAATTGATAACGCCAGCCTTCGCGGCACCGTAAGCGTAACCGCTAAACGGACCTGGAGTCACCGCCGCGAGCGACGAGATATTGATAATTGTTCCCGATTTCGCTTTCAACATCGTCGGTACAACCGCCCGCGTACAGTAAAACGTACCGATCAGATTTGAATCAATCACCGAGCGTGCCTCTTCAGGTGTTGTATTGAGGAGCCGCCGGTTATGTGAACTGTGTCCAGCGTTGTTCACAAGCACATCAATCCGCCCATATTTATCAACTACATCGGCAGCCATCCGTTCAACAGCATCGTAGTCAGCCACATCAAGGGCATAACTCGTTGCTGTTCCGCCTGCTGCCTCAACTTCGGCTTTAACAGATGTCAATTTCGATTCCGTTCTACCGATAATGACAACCGTCGCTCCGTCTGCTGCCATCGTGAGTGCAGCACCGCGACCGATACCACTGCCACCACCCGTAATAATACAGACTTGTCCCTCTAAACGCATTCTTAACCTCCATTCGGCAAAATAGGCTTTACCGCCGCTTTCACCGTTTTTGATAACGATTCCAGTTCATATTGTGCATCCGAGATTTTATCGCGATGCTCATCAAGTGGATAACCACCCTTTCCTGTTTCATTAAAATAGGCACTTAATTGGTAACGTTGAAAGATATTCATCCGCGGGTAATCCTCTGTCCACGGGCTTGCATCGTGAAGTAGGTTTGTCGAAAAGATTGCCACATCACCTGCCGTCATCGGGAGCGTAATCGAAGTTGGCGGATCGTGCCGCACAGGCAAATGCGCTGGTGTCTGAAACAGAGATTTATGACTACCGGGAACGAGGCAAAAACCTGTTCCGGGTGGCACATCCACCAAAGCTACCCACGTCGCAATATGACTACAATAGATATGTCCAGCAGCGGCTTGATAATCGTTGTGTGGATTACGGAAACCCGGTGGGAATTTGAACCCACTATCATCACGATGAAAGTGTTGCGGCGCATCGTGCTTGGTCATCATCGTAAAATTGCAATGAAACAGGCGCGGCGCGTTCATGGTCAACCCCGCCACAACCCGCATAATCCCAGGATTCATCGCAAGGTCTTGAAAGAGATGGTGTCCATATTGGATATGACCGATGTGTGTTTTGCAAGGCTCCTGTCGTCCACGGTCAAGCGGTGGCGGGATGTCGGTTTCATCGATTGTCAACCAATGCTGAAGCACCTTTAGCATCTCTTCAATTGCGTCTTTTGGAATGATATTCCGCAAAACGAGAAATCCGTGTAAATCGAAGTACCACTTCTCCTCTTCCGTCAAAGTGGAATGGATGGTATACATTAATTTCCTTTCTCCGCAGTTCCAGAATGTCTTGAGAATACAGATTAGCAGAATTCGGCAAAATTTTCAAGACTTCAGAATACCAATGCCAGGGTCATTCAATTTTAAGAAATTATTGGGTTTCACGTCTTTTTTTCAAGAATCCGGTTCGGTTAGGAAACCGAACCTACCGGGCCTGGTGGGTGAAAAATCGATCGAAAAATGGACAATTGAATGACCCTGATACCAATGCTTCCTCTGTAGGAGCGAGCTGTGCTCACGATGTCTACGCGAAAATGCTAAAGAACGGAAATTGAATACCTCTGAAGAAAAATACAAGACGCTTGACAAAAATCTGGGAACCCCTATAATAGACATCATAATCTGGTTGAACCCCAAGGAGGTCATCTCCATGTCCTTAAAACAACGTATCCATAATAAAGAACCGATTAAGATCGCCGGTGGTGTGCCTTTCGGCTGCACCCGCGACGAGATGGAAGCCGTTCTCAGCCAAGGCGACTACGATTTAATCGGAACCGATCACCAGCATGGACCGGCGAATGAAGACAAACTCGTCGAATATTGCAAGTTAGCAAACGAATTTGACATCGGTGTGCAACTTCGCATCAAACACACCCGAAATGCTTACCTGATCGGCAATCTGTTGGATTTAGGTCCGCTTGCCATTGTCGTGCCACAGGTTGAGAAAATTGAAACGGTGGATGAAGCCATCGATGCCTTCTACTATCCACAGAAGGGAAAACGGAGTTGGGGGCCCAGTAGCGGATACGGCATTGACCGTGGCATGGATCGCCTTGAATATGCCGAATGGTGGAACAACACCGGTATCCTCATCTTACAAATTGAGTCTGTTGATGCGGTGATTAACGTCCAAAAATTGGCAAAACCGGGTGTGGATATGGTAACCTTCGGCGAGAACGACCTGAATTTCAGCATAGAATCCTATCCAAGTTCTCCGTTTAAGAACCTCCAAGAGTGTATTGCCCACGTAGAAGTCCAGTTGGCAGATACACACGTCAAAGTGGGTGCCGGAGCCTCGCCATCGGGTTCATTGTAGGAACGATTTCTTGATAACGACAATCTTAAGCGAAGAATTCCTTTTAGAAACTTTACTTAGGACTTACGCACCCGCCATTGCTGGCGAGGTTTCAAACCTCGCCAGCGGCGTGTGATAAGAGTGATTCATAAGAAAATTGCGTAAGTCCTATTTACTTTGCGAAAAAGCGACCAAGGAGCATGATAATGGCAAAACGGATTAAAATCGGAATTATCGGGTGCGGTATGATATCGGGTTCACACGTCAACGGATACCTCGCACATCCGCAGCACGCCGAAATCGTCGCTGTTTGCGATACAGTAGACGCGAACGCAAAGCGGCGACACGCAGAAGTCTTGTCGGGCGCAGCGTCACGCGCGGAAACCGCAAAAACCGACGCAGAAAAGGCGGAGACCGCGGAAGCACGCGAACAATTGAAAGCCAATGCTGCGCTCTGGGCAGAATATGCCGACAACGGTGTTAAAATCTTCAGCGACTACAATGAGATGATCAAGGAATGCGATTTAGATGCCGTCAGTCTTGCGACGCCGCCGTTTGTCCATGAGGGGCCCACCGTTGCAGCTGCACAGGCTGGAAAACACGTCTTCTGTGAAAAACCGATGGCACGTACAGCAACAGAGGCAAGAAATATGCGTGATGCCTGCGACGCAGCTGGCGTTAAACTCGCATACCAGAGTGGAGGGACGTGCCTCGACCCGACGAGTTATGCCATCCGGGACTACGTCACCGCTGGAAAACTTGGCGATGTCTACTACGGCAGACTCACCAGTTACCGCGTCCGCGGCAGACCGAATGTTGATATGTTCGGTTTCGGCAGATGGTTCCTTAATTCCGCCTATAGCGGCGGCGGCACAGTCTACGATACAGGTGTCTACGACATCAACCGTTCCATTTATCTGCTCGGTTCTCCACAACCCGCTACCATCAGCGGTATCGCCTACCGCGGTATGCTCCCTGAATACACAGGTGAAGAGATCAACGATGTCGAGGAACACGTATCTATCTTTGTCCGGTTTACCAACGGTATGTCTTTTACGTATGAGCACGGTTGGGCAGGCAATTTGGCAGAACACCCGCAAGGCATTTTCATCTTCGGCTCCAAAGGTTCGTTCAGCGGTAATAAACTCTTTCTTGAGAAAGGGAAGTGGGAGACTGACGACCAAGGCAACCGTAGGCGTTATCAAGGCAATCTCGTCGAAACGCCGTTGGAACTGCCAGAGAAGTCCTTCCCTGATAAGTTCCGAGATTTTCTCAACGCCTGTAACAGCGACGCGCAACCCGTCAGCAATGGTGATGTCGGTTTAAAGGTTACGGAGATTATGAGCGGTTCGCTCTTGTCAGCGAAACTTGGACGCGAAATCAGCGTAGAAGAACTTTATGAAATAGAAGCACTCCGCACTGAACCGACACCGGGGTGGCCTATTCCATAAAGCGGCATTCAGCAAATTTAGGGTTGACAAATGCACCCTTGATCGGGTATCCTTTAATGTGTTGTCGGGTGTGCGAAAGCAGATAGCAAACAAAAGGTACTACTTTAGAAGGAACAGGATACGGAGGATTAAATTTGAAAAGTTTTGAGTTTTTTGAACCTACCACCCTCGCGGAGGCATCTCGCCTATTCGCGGCGGAGCACGCACAGCTCCTCGCAGGTGGGACAGACCTTGTTATCGGTATGAAGGCACTCACCGAAACGCCACAGTCTGTGATTAGTTTACAGAAAATTCCGGGGTTGGCTGGCATCACCACTGAAGCCGATAATAGCATCAGCATCGGTGCGATGACGAAGGTGCGCGAAGTTGAGTTGTCCGCAGATATTCTGCAACACCACACTGCGTTAGCGGAAGGTGCAGCAGAAATCGGCTCTATCCAAATCCGGAACCTTGCAACTGTCGGTGGGAACATCGCACATGCCTCTCCCGCAGCGGACACCGTAGCCGGATTGCTTGTCGCCGATGCACAGGTTCACATCGCAAGTGCCGATGGCGAACGAACTGTGCCGATCAACGAACTTTTTACGGGACCCGGACAGACTGTCCTAACACCCGGCGAGATTATTACACGCTTTCGGCTACCGAGTCCGGCATCCGGCTCCCACTACATCAAACACAAAATCCGCGAAGTCATGGACTTAGCGTTTATTGGTGTCGCCGCGGCTATCAATATGGACAACGGGACAATTACAGAGGCCCGAATTGGACTCGCAGCCGTTGCCCCCACGCCGATTCGCGCAACAGAGGCGGAGGAGCTCCTAAAAGGGAACGCACTGACACCAGCACTGCTCGAACAAGCCAGTGAAGCAGCGGCAGCTGCATCCAGTCCGATATCTGATTTACGATGCTCCGCCGAACACCGCAGAGAAATGGTCGATGTCCTTACAAGGCGGACCCTCGAACAAGCTTCAGAAAGAGCAGGCGGATAAAATAGCATTTCGGCGCAGCTCGCAAGCCGAAACTCGCTATTGAAATATATCTAATGCGAGGCGAGCCTTCAGGTCTCGCATCGTCCAATAAGTCAAGGAGAAAAGATATGGCAAAACTCCCAGTCAGTCTAACGATCAACGGTGACGAACACGATCTACTCATTGAACCCCGCAAGACTTTGCTGGCTGTACTTCGCGATACGATCGGTTTGACTGGAACGAAAGAGGGATGCAGCACCGGAGATTGTGGTGCCTGCACCGTGATCGTTGATGGTAAAGCCGTCACATCCTGTATGGTACTCGGTATCACAGCCTCTGGAAAAGAGATTACCACAATTGAAGGTTTAGCCGGTGACGGTGAACTTCATCCTGTCCAACAGGCGTTTATTGAAACAGGCGGCTATCAGTGTGGTTTCTGTACCCCCGGTTTTATTATGGCATCAAAGGCACTCATAGATGAAAATCCGGATAGGACCGAAGAAGAATTCAGACATGCACTCGGCGGAAATATCTGTCGTTGCACCGGATACACAAAGATTCTCGAAGCGGTCCTGAAAGCCGCGGAAGAAATCCGCACAACTACATAAAGAACCCAATTGAGATGCACTCGATTCGGAAATCGAGGCTACAAACTTATAATTTTGAAGAGGAAAAAACATGGCAAAGACGCATCGTGGAACAGGTATAAGACACCTCTATATTGATCCAAACGGGACGGTCCACCAAGGTGAATATAACAATGGTCGTGGAACCTGCCCTGTTTGCGAACGCACGGGTGTGAAAGTGCTCTACGAACGAGAAGTCGGCGAGGATACCGTAAAAGTCTGCAAAAGATGTAATACTGCTATCGGACGCGGTAAACTCCACAATCTCGTCGCAGGGGCATAATAGTTATCAGAGGGAATAGTTGTCAGTCATCAGTTATCAGACGGAATAGTCGTCAGTACGGCGAGTACGCCTTTCAGTTTTCAGTTATCAGTTAAGATATGGATTTGGCATAATTCATACTTGGAACACTCCAAGGGTAGGTGATGTGTTACAAAAACCCTCTTAACTGACAACTGACGACTGGCAACTGAGAACTAATAAAAAAGGAGCATTAGATGTCAGAATATACTGTTGTCGGGCAGACAGTCGCACGCGTTGATGCGGTCGAGAAAGTAACAGGTGCCGCCCAATACGGCGCAGATGTTCATCCGCCGGGTATGCTCTACGGCAAACTCGTCCGTAGCAAACATGCGCACGCCAATATCCGCAGCATTGACACCAGCGAAGCCGAAAAATTGCCCGGAGTCAGGGCAATTATTACCCAAGACGATGTGCCAAGCGGCAGACGCGTTTTCGCAACCGATAAAGTGCTTTATTTAGGCGAACCGATCGCTGCTGTCGCTGCAACCGATCCCGATATCGCTGAAGAAGCCGCTGAGCTCATTAAGATTGATTACGAAGTGTTACCCGTTGTGCAGGACGTTATGGAAGCCATCAAACCGTCAGCACCGCGCTTGCATGGTGATGACACAAAAGATGGTCCGAATCGGCGAGAAATCAGCGGAGAAATCCGAACGCTCTCGCGTGATAAAGAGAACGACCACAGCGACGCAATCAGCAATCTTGAAGCAGAATTAGAGAACTATCCTGACGAAGTTTATTATAATATCTCTGCTGAAAGCCATACCGAAGCAGGCGATGTTGAAAAAGGGTTCGCAGAATCCGATGTCGTTGTTGAGGATACCTATGTGATCCCGCGGGTCCATCAGACTTACATGGAACCCCACGTCTCTGTTGCCAGTGCGGATTCATCCGGTAAGATTACTGTCTGGGCATCCACACAAGGTCCATTCGCGATCCGATCCGGTATCGCTGGTACACTCGGCATCCCATTGACGCAAATTAACGTCATCGGAACGACAATGGGTGGCGGCTTTGGCGGACGTTTCGGTGTTATTATTACGCACGTTCCAGCCGTACTACTCTCGCAAAAAACAGGGCGTCCGGTTCGCGTCCAAATGACGCGCGAAGAGGAATTCACTGACGGTAGACCCGCACCCGGATGCGTTATCAAACTGAAAACGGGTGCCACGAACGATGGTCGTATCCTCGCACGTGAGGCACTCGCGTTCTGGGATTCTGGCTCCGTCTCGGGTGCATCTATCGGAAGCACAATTCGGGTCCGTGGGGTCTATAAGATTCCGAACCTCAAGGTAGATGCCTATGGCGTTCACACCAACAAATCCGGTACAGCCGCTTATAGAGCACCTGGTGCGCCGCAAGCCATCTTCGCAGGCGAATCCCAACTCGATGAGATCGCAGAACGTATCGGTATGGATCCCGTTGAATTCCGTCTCATGAACATGCGTGAAGAGGGTGACGAAGTCCCAGCAGGCGGAAGTGAACCCAAAGTCGGTTACAAGGAGACCTTGGAAGCTGTCGCTGATGCCGCCGGATGGTGGGATCGGGAAGCCGATGAAAACCAAGGGTGGGGTGTCGCTGTTGGTGATTGGACAAACGGTTGTGGGCCCGGTGGGGTTTACGTTTCCGTTCACGAGGACGGGAGTGCCCGTATCTTCCACGGGTCTATGGACATCACTGGAACGGATACGGCGATTTCACAGATTATCGCTGAAATCCTGACGGTGCCGTATGAAAGCGTCACAATTCGACGCGGCGATACAGATTCCGCACCCTATTCCACAGGTTCAGGTGGGAGCGTTGTGACGTTCACAATGGGCAACACCGCAAAATTGGCAGCTGAGGACGCACACCGACGGATTCTTGAACTCGCCTCAGAACGTCTAAATATGAATGTGGACAACCTCGAACTCAGAGATGGAGAGGTTCATGTTACCTCCGCTGACCCACCGAAATCCATTTCACTGGGTGAACTTGCGGCGTATAGCCTCTCTACAACTGGCGGTCCGATCGTCGGGAAAGGTTCCTTCGCACGGCAAGCCAGCACACCCGCGCTCGCGGCACAGATTGCTAAGGTCGAAGTGGACCCCGGTACCGGTAGAACCAGAGTCCTTAAACTCGTCGCTTCGCAAGATGTCGGCTTCGCTATTAACCCGATGGCAGTTGAAGGGCAGATCGAAGGCGGGACGGTGCAAGGTTACGCATGGGCGATGATGGAAGAGATGCAGTACGACGAAAACGGCAACGTCAATCCGGGTTTCGTCGATTACCGGGTCCCGACCTCCGCAGACCTACCGACTGTAGAGTCCGTTATTGTTGAAGTGCCAGCACCGAACGGTCCCTACGGTGCCAAAGGTGTCGGCGAACCGCCTATTACACCAACGTTAGCGACGATGGCGAACGCTGTCAAAGATGCTATTGGCATACGGATTAGCGAACTGCCGATCAAACCCGAAAAGGTTGTCAATGCCTTGAAAGGCAATGGACATGAAGCGTAGTTCTTCACACAACAATGTTTGCGAGGCATTCGTGCCTCGCATTCCAAAACCCTCGTGCCATACTTATTTTTAGAAATAGTAGGACTTACGTATTTCCTCTTAAAGTCCCCCTGATAAAGGGGATTTAGGGGGTGTTTCTTAAAAATACCAAAATTGATGCTTTTTGCGTAAGTCCTAAGTATGAGTTTGTCAAAAGGGAGAGAGGCACTTTTGCCCTTGACTAAAGTCAAGGTTTCACGCCTAAAATATGATGACACCACTTCTTGAAAAAGCACTCAGCGAAGTTTATAAACTGCCCCCTGAAGAACAGGATATTATTGCTGCTTTAATTCTTGAAGAGTTAGAAGATGAACGGCGATGGGATAAGGCTTTTGCTGAATCACAAGATAAACTCACCCAACTGGCACATAAAGTCCGCGCTGATATTAAGGCTGGACGTGTGAAAAAGATGGGAATTGATGAGTTGTGAATTCATATATGTGCCGAACCATTTTTTGAAAATAAAAAATTATGATTAATGAAATTAGAAATGAACAAGGCGAACGCCTCGATTATACCTTCCACGAAGGCGAGGGCGACAGAATTGTGGTGATCGGACACGGGGTCACCGGCAATAAAGACAGACCCGCGCTCGTCGCTTTAGCAGAAGGACTTGCTGAAGCCGGTATTTCTGCCCTACGCTTCTCCTTCTCCGGCAACGGCGATTCAGAAGGCGCGTTCACGGATTCCACTATTACTAAAGAAGTAGCCGATCTCGGTAAAGTCATTGACGCACTCAGCGAATATAAGGTCTGCTATGTCGGACATAGTATGGGTGGTGCAGTCGGTGTACTGCGTGCCGCCACCGATGAACGGATCGAAGTCCTCGTCTCGCTTGCAGGGATGGTACACACAAAAGCGTTCGCGGAACGTGAATTTAGCGATGCTACACCCGACGAAGGTTTCATGTGGGACGAACCCGATTGCCCGCTCTCACAAGCATACATGGACGATGTGGCAGCAATTGACAGCGTCGCAAAACACGCCAGTAAATTTGCTGTCCCGTGGCTATTGGTTCACGGTACAGAAGACGATATTGTGCCACCTGAAGATAGCCACGACATCCTTCAGTTCGCAAATGAAACCACAGAACTCCTTGAGCTTCCCAATGTAGATCACGTTTTTTCTGACGACGGTACCCCTGTCATGGTCGAAAAAGTCGTGGCGTGGATTAATCAAAAACTGTAAGGCTCAAATAGACATGGCATATATTGATAAGGTCAAGGAAGAAATTGGATGGTTGAAAGTAATATTTGCTATTTCAATCGCAACTGATATTTCTCTGATTGCTTGGCTGGTTGAAAATTTCAAAAAAGAGGACCCTTTTCTTTTACTCATAGCTGGGCTCGGGGCTCTTCTGCTTATGTTTGTAATTATTTGGATTAATAGCGTCACGTATCGAAAAATTAATAAATTGGGGGAATTATAATGGATTGGAGAGAAATACTCGTCGCTGGTGTGCTTATAGCATTTTTTGTTACACTTGGTATAGTTGTAGGAACCGCTATAAAACATGCAAATAAAAGTTGAATAGGAAATGAGTCAAGTACACTTAGCGTATGAAAGCAGAGTCAATTTAGGGAGTTACTACACGCCGCCTGAAATTGTAGATATAGCGTGGGAGATGATCGCGCCTTATGTGAATTCACAGACCACTATCATTGATAGCGCGTGTGGATACGGGGATTTTCTGAAAGATTGTGGGCAGGCTATCACCATCGGATGTGATATAGACGAAACCGCAATCGATGTCGCTAAAAAAAATAACGATAATAAAAAAGTTCGGTTCTTTCAAACGAACGCTTTAGGCGACGTATCAAGGACGAAATTCGGTATCTCTCAGCAATCCCATGTGATAGTCGTTGGAAACCCACCGTATAATGATAAAACATCGCTGATTCGTCACAATATCAAAGACGTAGATTTTGACATTGATGAAGATTTAGCCTGTCGCGATTTAGGCATATCATTTCTCCGTTCCTACAATAAACTCGAAGCAGACGTTATTTGTGTGTTGCATCCACTATCCTATTTAATTAAGCCGACCAATTTCAAGCTCTTAAAGGAGTTCACTACCAATTACAGATTGATAGACGGTCTATTAATCAGCAGTGGGGAATTTCCTGAATCCGCGAAACACACGCCTTTCCCAATTGTCCTCGCGCTTTACCAGAGAGACACACAAGGAATGGCGTACAGTTTTATCCATTCCTTTCGTTTTCGTCCAGATGGTCAGGG
This sequence comes from Candidatus Poribacteria bacterium, assembly GCA_022819945.1. Lineage (GTDB taxonomy): Bacteria > Poribacteria > WGA-4E > WGA-4E > WGA-3G > WGA-3G. Next base: position 30,687 of record JAJEGI010000054.1, on the reverse strand, counting down.
AAATTTTTCTCTCGGTGATTTTGATTATATTAACAATTACATTGATAAATATCCCAAGAAGAGGAATCAACCAACGTATGTGGAAGAAGATGTCCATCGTTCCCAAAATGATGGTCCGCTATTTTTCTGGACAATGCGAGACATCAACGCATTAAAAAGGAATCGCACTTTCGTCGAAAGTTATAGCACGAACACAATCGTCATTGACAAGCGAAAATTAGATTATTACGTTTATGTAGATGTGTTCAAAAGAAACCTGCATAGACTCCCTTTCTATTTGGGGAATTGTGATGTCCTTATAGATGATAATCTGTTCAAACAATATAAATCTTCTTTCATCAGTGATACTGTTAGACATCACCCTTTCCTGAAAAAGCATTTTCAGATAGATCCGATAAAGAAGCAACAAGCAGCGTCTGGATTAGATATGTATTTCAAACTGTTGTTAGGTGAGCATCACGTTTAGTGAACTTCTGATCGCAACTTTGGAGAATTAAAACTATGTCAACACCGCGCCTTTCAGTCTCAACGTGGAGTTTGCATCGGCAACTCGGAAAACCCGGCTTTACCGGACCCGCGGACGGCATGCAGATTCCGACCGAAACCCACAATAACGGACCCATTTCACTCTTGGAATTACCCGCACGCGTCGCTGAATTCGGCATTCAGACTTTGGAGATTTGCCATTTCCATCTGCCGTCTGTTGAGAAAACGTACCTCGCTGAACTCCGCGTCGCACTTGCTGCTGCTGATGTCGAACTCTTTTCCTTACTGATTGATGACGGCGACATCACGCACCCATCCGAAGCAGCACGCGATATTGCGTGGATTGAGCAGTGGATTGACATTGCTGGCGAACTCGGTGCAAAGTGCGCCCGCGTCATCGGCGGTAAAGCAGATCCGTCCGCGGAAACCGTAGCACAGAGCCGAGATGTCCTCGCCCAACTCACCGAGCGCGCAGATACCGCAGGCATCCGCTTGATGAGCGAAAACTGGTTCTCTATCTTCTCTACACCCGAAAACGTTAATACCATTTTAAGCGGATTAGACGGTAAGGTAGGACTCTGCCTCGACTTCGGTAACTGGCGTGGTGATACGAAATACGAGGACCTCGCAGCAATCGCTGCGTTGGCAGAGTCGTGCCATACCAAAGCCCATTTCGCTGCACCGCGCGAGATGGACAAGGCAGACTACGTGCAATGCCTTGAACTCACCCAAAAAGCAGGCTTTGCCGGCCCCCATACGCTCATCTACGACGGCCCCGGCGACGACGAATGGGAAGGCTTAGCACTGGAGCGCGAAGTTGTGAACCCATACCTCAACTAAGATTAAGACTGCCTCTTAGGTATAAAATATGTTTACACTCTCACAAACACAACACAGTTTAACTGTCGCTTGGAATGACCAACAGGTCTTGGGTTACCATTTCCCGGAAGACGGTAACCGTCCGTTCTGCCACCCGTTGAATCTCCCCGGCGCGCCACCGCTCACCATGAACGAACCCGGCGATCACGTCCATCATCAAGGGCTATGGGTCGCTTGGAAAAAGGTCAACGAAGTCAACTTCTGGGAACAACCCGGACCCGGTAGCGATCCAACAGGCTTCGGCAAGATCGTCCATCAACGAATTGTTGCCCAAAATGCGGATGCCGACAGCGCACGCCTAACAACAGAAAATGCGTGGATCGATTGGCAAGGCGCAACGCATCTCACAGAGCAGCGAGAGATAACCGTCCATCCACCCACAGTAGATGCGATGCAGATTTCCGTATCGCTGACACTTCAACCGAACGAGCGCGAGGTCGTTTTAGATTTACGGCGCGGTGAACCCGGTGCAGACGGCAGATTCTACAGCGGCATGGCGATCCGATTCGACAATATCATCACGCCGGGCAATCTATTGGATGCCGACGGACGCACCGAACCGATGGACATCTTCGGTCAACAGAGCCGTTGGTGCAGCTTCACAACCCAACACCCCACTGACAACGAAACCTACGGGGTCGCCATCGTCGATCATCCCGATAACCCGCGCCATCCAACAACATGGTGGGTCCGCAATCGAGAGAATTACTGCCTAATCCATCCGTCTCCGGTTTACTATGAACCATTCCATATTGCCCCTGACGAAATTTTGAACTTACAGTATCGTGTCGTTCTCTACCACGGCCAGCCCAACGCAGCGTTATTTGCATAGATTACTGTTGTAGCATAACCTGTTAGGTTGTGCGTGTGTGTTCGTTGTCTGAATCAGGATTGACAGGATTATAGGATTTTCAGGAGGATTATAGGGTTTTCAGGATCGATGCCATTCTTTTATAAAGTGAGTTAAAGTGAGTTTACCTTATATTTTTATGGAGGAACACAGAATGAAAAAAGTCATGGAAAAAGTTATCTTTATGGCAGTAGGTAGTTTTCTAACCATCATCGGTTACCACTTCGGAACCGTTGATAACAATAGTGCCGATGCAGAAATTAATATTGATGCAGCACCTGTTCTAACCGATGGCGAATTTAACAAAATCCGTTGTCGTAACCTAGAAATCGTTGATGCTGATGGCAACACTCGCATTCTCTTAGCAAGAGATCTGTTCGAGAACGGATTTATCTCCATTCCCAACAAAGACGGGGAAAGCGCGGTGGTTTTAGGTAATCATGGTGGAGGATATATATCCGTCACTAATGCTGATAACAAAAGCTCGACTACTTTACATACCACTGCATACGGTGGGCAGGTGAGCATCTTCAACAAAACAGGTGAAGTTGTTCTCCAGACCGGCGTGACTGAGAACGGGGTTGGACAGCTTAAAACATGGGACAAATTTGGTGACGAAAAAGGGGAAATTAGCCCCCTAGGCAAGTACCGATACCTAAAACTATCTATGCCTATATCTCCCATAACATCCTCCGAGGAGCTGTTGGAGATGCTTAATGAAAACACCGTGGCACCTACAAATCCCGTTAAACCTTAATATGGAAAACTCCAGGGCATTAATGCCCCTTGTAACCTCAGGAGTATTTAAATCGCGTCCTACTCCTAATCCTGAAAACCTGATAATCCCGTAAATTCTGCTTCTGACAAAAGACAAACTAAGAAATCATGCCGAACAGCGAAAACACCATCACCAGTGCCTTTGTAAACGTTTTACGCCACATGCGGGATGCATGGAGCGTCAACGAACAAATTACAAGACCGTTCCTCAACGCCACACAAAAGCCTGATGTGATTGTCACTGAAAAAGGACGAAACCCTATCGTCATTGAGGTGAAAGTTGATGGTGATACGCCGAACTTTACAGGCAAACTGCAGGCAGAAGCACACTTCGGAATGCTCCTTGATCCCAGTGTCTTTACCGGTCTCACCTACAATGCTATTGAGAATGTCCTGCGCGTCCGCATGCCTGCCCGATTCAGGACGATGCCACAAGATAACATCGGATCAGAAATGCGGGCAGCAGAAGATATCGCTTACATGCTTCTCAATAAACCGGAACCAGAGCGCGAAACAGAACCTGATCAGGTCCTATTCATCGCCGAACCAGCACCTAATAATGAAACGGCACCTGAATCTTTCCCACAAAGCGGTTGGTTAAATGGTAGTGTTGCCGACATCGCAACCGCTATTCGCGTCAGAGCAACGCCGATCTCTAAAATAGATGCCGCCGCCGATTTATTGGAAAAACGAATAGAAACCGCCGCAAAGCAGCTTGAAGCAGCGATTCAAGAACGTCCGAGTATCGGTGCAGAAATCGAAACGGTTCTGTTCCAAAAGGCTGGTGAACAGACCTCGCGGATGGCGATGCTCATTGTCACCAATGCTTTTGTGTTTCAGAGTGTCCTCGCGGGTAAACCTGAGATGGAAAGGGTGATGTCCCTTAAACGGATGCTCTCTGACAACGCGAAACGTCTTAAATATGATCAGGTCATAGCAGGATGGGACATCATTCTCAAGGTAAATTACCGCCCGATTTTCCATGTCGCCAAACGGATTATAGAAGCAATCGCAACCGATGACGAACTCGTTGATAGGATACTCGCAACCCTCTGCGACACCGCGAAGGAACTCGTGGATCAGAGACTCACACATATCCATGAACTCGCTGGCACTGTTTTTCAACGGCTTATTGTTGACCGAAAATACGTCAAAGCGAACTACACGCGCCTTGAATCCGTTGCCTTACTATCCGCGTTAGTCCTCCCCAAAACGCAGGGGAACGTGAGCGAATTAAAGGTAGCGGATTTCGCGTGCGGAACAGGTTCACTGCTCAACGGCGCATACCAACGGATTCTCGAACTGCACGAACACGCTGGTGGTAAAGGCAGCCGCATCCATACACAAATGATAGAGAAAAACCTCGTCGGATGCGACGTTATGCCAAACGCAAGCCACTTAACCGCCTCTCTCCTGACAAGCATTTACCCTGACTTGAAAATCGGTAACACCCGAATTCACACCATGCCCTACGGCAGTCAAGAAGATCGCAGTTATGCCCTCGGCGCGCTTGATCTGTACGATATTCCCGAAACATTACCGCTCCCGATGATGGGCACAGAGGCGCGACAGATCGGTGGCGCGGACGACACGACAGTAATGACACAACAGGAATTTCGCTATAAAGAATTTGATATTGTCGTCCTAAATCCACCGTTTACGAGACCAGATTCAGATGCTAACAGCAGTGTTCCAAAAGCAGTGTTCAAAGGAAGCAACAGGAGTAAAGAAGAAGAACAGAAGATGCGGCGTGCCCGCAGACAAAAAGATTGGCGAGTTGGCGATGGTAATGCAGGACTTCCCTCTGACTTTGTTGACCTTGCAGACAAAATGCTCAAGGAAAATGGGAAAAGCAAAATGGGTTTTATTTTACCTCTTACTTGTCTTATGTCTCCACATTGGCAAAAGGTGAGGAACATGTGGTCAACCGAATACCACGATGTTGTTGTAATTACCATCGCGGATGCTGAAGGGGAAGCTTGTGCGTTCTCTGCAGATACGAGTATGGCAGAGTGCCTGATAGTAGCAACTAAAGGTAAAAACCATAAAACGGGCAGAAGCACGTTTATATCTCTAAATCACCGCCCCCGAAGTGTATTAGAAGCACTTGAGATAACGAATACCATCAACAGACTTGATAACTTACGCCAATTAGAAGATGAACCGAGCGGCGGTGATCCTCTCAAAGTCGGAGACGATTCTCTTGGACATGCACTCAACTGCCCCTTACAAATAGATGGCGCGTGGGATGCAGTTCGGATAAAGCAAATGGCGTTAATCCAATCTGCACATCGTTTAGCAGAGGGCGAGATGTGGCTACCAACCCAAGTAAACCCTTTAGAAATTCCTATCTGTTCTGTCAGTCGGATTGCTGAGGTTGGCGCACATCACCGAGATATTCGTGAGGCGGGAGAACGAGGGGCTTTTGACCTTGAAAAAAATTATACACAGACCGACCTGTACCCAGGTTTGTGGAATTTAAATGCACCAGCACAAAGGGCAATGGTTGTTGAACCAGATAGTCATCTTATCCCGCGTCCCAATCGCTACGAAAAAGCACAAGAGATACTGGCACGCAACAGCCGAGTACATTTCAACGTGGATATGACGTTCAGTGCCAATTCACTTGGTGTACTCTTCACAGAGAAACCCGCTATCGGCTTAAGTTCATTACCTAACGTTGTGCTAAAAAAGCTCGTTTGGGATTATGTTTGGACCCTCTGGGGTAACTCAACCTTAGGGCTTCTACTCCACTGGGCACATAGCAGCAAACAACAGCCAGGTAGAGGCAGAGGCTCAAGAACAGCCTTACTCCAAATGCCTACACTGGACGTACGCCATCTGTCAGATACAGCATTGGCAAACGCTGAACGCATCTTTCACGATTTGAAACATCAGCGCATGTTACCTTTCAATGAGATAAATCACGATCCGGTGCGTCACGAACTTGACCGTCTTTTGTTGACTGAAGTGTTGGACATCACAACTGCAGATGCCCATAATGCGATACACCGCCTCCGTGAATTATTGTCTGCCGAACCGAGCATCCACGGTGGGAAAAAATCCCGATGCAATCTTGAAAAGGAATGGGAAAAACTCAATCGGTGAGAATCTCTCTTTTTTCAACCTTGCATTTCTTCCACTTATATGGTAGACTATCAGAACCCGCTTGGGAGGCACTGCAAAGCATACCGTACGGTATGTCTGCCCACCTATCACCTTCACAGACGGATAAAAGAATTGGGAAATTCAGATAGGAATGATAGAAATGGAGCCAGTAGTTTTCAAGGAAATCTGGCGATGCGTACAAATTTGAAGTGGACTTCTTTACTACAAATACGGAGGTCAGAATGAAAGTTAATTTTCAGAAGAAATTCAAAGAAGTTTTGAAAAAAGAAGCAAAAGGCTTTGATATAGATTGGTCATTAGTAGACATCGAATCCATACACTATCATTCTACGCTAATGACTGCACTACCTATGGATCTTGACAGATATACGGTTAGAATGAGAGTGGTAGAAGATGAAATTCCTGATATAGATAATATAGATGACTGGCTCAGATCTCATAAATTCATCTATGGCATGATGTCAAAAAGTGTTAAGACTGACTCGGAGCAGACTGATATGCTAACATTTGATGTAGGAACTATTGAATCTATAGCCTTGAAAACTCGTAAAGCATTCAGAGATTTTCATAGGCAGTAGACTGACAGATTCACTTTGAAAGAAGAATTTTATGTCTAAAGAATTGAAAGGCATTGGACAACCTGAAGATACAGATATTGTATGGCGGTACATGAGTTTTGAAAAGTTTGCCGACATTTTAGCAACAGAATCTTTGTTTTTTACAAGAGCCGATAGGTACGATGACAAGTTTGAAGGATATGTTCCTCAATCAAAAACGCTGTCTTATGAATCCTCAGGTAGCCAGATTGTTCCAAATTTTCGTCAATACATCATGTGTAACTGTTGGCATCACAACGACGAGGAATCCATGGCAATGTGGGACAAATATCACCTACGAAATAGCGGTATAGCAATTAAAACAACTATCGGAAATTTAAAGAATAGTTTGCCGGATGAACCCAATGTATTTATCGGTAAAATAGAGTACATTGAGGATTACAATCAAATTGATATGCTTGAAGATGTACCCCCAGATATCTGGTTGCATTACCCTTACTTCTATAAGAGAACACCTTTTAAATACGAACAAGAAGTGCGTGCAATTATTGATATTGCCTCAATTCTACAGGATGACCCCTATGAATTTGGCAGATCTCTTAAAATAAATGTTAAAACCCTGATTGATGAAAATGATGAAAAGAGCGAAGTAATTGTATCACCGCACGCTGACAAATGGGTTGCTGGTACGCTTGAATTGATAGTTAAACAGTATGGGTTTCAATTTCCTGTCAACCAATCAAAGCTTTTAGATCCACCAGTTTGAATTTCGGAAGTTAGAAATGGAGAAATGGAAGAGAACTTCAGTCAGGCAAAAGACACCATATAAACTCAGTTTTACAGATGGGCTTAAAACGGCTCCTGACATAACAAGACGAGACTTTCTTACCAAGGTAGGAAAAACAGGACTGCTCGCGAGTTTGGGCATATTTGGTGCCGGATGCGAAGCCGTTGACCGCGGACTGTTGGACAGAGGACTCATGCCTGTTGTTTTGGAGGACCCACAAGCAGCCGGACTCCCGAAACCAGACATGCTCGTTCATTCGGAGCGACCCTTTAACGGCGAGTTTGCGCCGCATCGCCTCAACGATGACGTTACCCCCACAGAACGACATTTCGTCCGAAATAACAGTGGCATTCCAGAGCGAGCAGTAAACAAGGATCTCCACGGATGGAGATTGGTTATAGACGGCGAAGTCCATAAAGAACTGGCACTGTCTATGGATGACTTAGCGCGTTTTCCGCAGGTCACCATGGAAATCGTGTTGGAATGTGCAGGGAACGGGAGAAGGTTATTTGTACCGGAGGTGAGTGGCACCCCATGGCAGCACGGCGCAGTCGCTTGTAGTGAGTGGACAGGCGTACGTTTGCGAGATGTCTTGCAAGCCGCAGGTCTGAAACCGAGTGCCGTCTATACCGGAAACTATGGGGAAGATGTTCCGAATGATGGAAGTGAACCCTTTTCACGAGGCATCCCCATCGAAAAGGCGATGGATGAACACACGCTCATCGCTTTAAAGATGAACGGAGAAGTGTTGCCAGCAGCGCACGGGTTCCCAGCGAGATTGATTGTTCCCGGATGGATCGGCAGCGCGATGCAGAAATGGCTCAATCGTATCTGGGTCAGGGACAGGGTTCACGACTCCGAAAAAATGAGCGGGTATTCTTATCGTATTCCGGCTTATCCGATAGCACCCGGAGATAAACCGCCGGTCGAGGATATGCACATTGCAACGGCGTGGCAGGTAAAATCCCTGATTACCCAACCACAAGCCTCTCTCGAATTCAACGCTGGCACCCCTATAAAGGTCCGAGGGCATGCATGGGCAGGCGAAAACCGAATTGATAAAGTTATGGTCTCTACAGATTTCGGTCTTCAGTGGCAAGAGACGCAGTTGATCCAGCCATCAAACAGATATGCTTGGTCCCATTGGGAAACCGAACTCCTCTTGGCAAACAGAGGCTATTATGAAATATGGGCACGCGCTTATGACGATACAGGTACCGCGCAGCCCTTCACGCAACCGTGGAACCCCAAAGGCTACCTCGGAAATGTTATTCATAGGGTACCAATTTCGATAGTTGCATAAGTAGAATAGTAAAGTAGACGAAGATCTCGCAGCATCAGTAGGAATACCCCTGCAGTTGAAAGGATCCAAAATGAAACTTGGTGTGATGGCTGATACGCACAATAACATTTCCATCATCGAAAAGGCTGTTGCGCTCTTCAACGAGATGGACGTTACTTTAGTCGTACACGCAGGTGATTTCAGATCACCCTATGCAATAGAACCGTTAGCCGACTTGAATTGCTTAGTTATGGGTGTTTTCGGAAATAACGATCTCAGACGCGAAAGAGAGCTCACGGAGGCTTTTGAAGACATTGGCATAGTAATACCGAGTTACCGTAATCACGCGTCCATTGCTCACAAAGGTAGAGGAATTGCGGTGACACACTATCCCCGGTTCGCTATCCCGATTGCCGAAAGGGGCACCCACGACATCGTTGTTTACGGACATTCCCACAGGATTAACCATCAGGTCTACACACATACCGATAGCGAAAAGCGTGAAACGCTCCTACTTAATCCAGGAGCGACGGGAAGTAAAAGAGCACGTTGTAGCACAGCTGCTGTTGTGGACCTTGAGACACTGTTTACAAAAATTTATAGACTCTGATACCACGAAAGGATTTCTTTTATGAGACTCGGTGTTATGTCTGACAGCCACGACAATATTCCGAATGTGAAACGTGCTGTCGAACTTTTTAACGAAATCGGCGTGGACCTCGTCGTCCATGCTGGAGACTTTATCGCTCCATTCGCTATCGACCCCTTAGGAGACCTCAATTGCCGCGTCGTCGGTGTTTTTGGAAACAATGACGGTGAACGTCTTGTTGTTGCGAAACGGTTTGAAGCCATCGGTGGCGAGGTACACCCTAACCTCGCAAGTGCTTCGCTGGGTGGCAAAAACATCGCCGTGATGCACTACCCTGAATTTGCCATCCCGATTGCCAAAAGCGGCGACTACGACATCGTCGTCTACGGACACACCCACGCAGTAGACATCCAAAAAGGTGAATCTCTATTGCTCAATCCGGGTGAAACAGGCGGATGGACGACAGGGACAGCAACGGTTGCCGTTGTAGATATCGAGACACTTGAGGCAACAATCCATGAGTTATAGAGGTGGTGATGAAATATAGGGACCTATTCACACCACCACACGGAGAAGCACGAAAACTTAAACAGCAATGCCTCATCTGGTCTGCAAATCATGAACACGCTGTCGCTTCTATAGACGACGAGATTCACCCACAAGCGAAGTGCATCTGGTTAGAATATGAAGATTGCGATGTTATCTATGCCTACGAAAAGCACTGGAAAACAGGCGACTGGGAACTCGTTGAAGAGAAAAAGGGGAACATCCCGTTAGTAAACAACAACCCTTTCAAGCCTGATAGTGAGAGCGTCTTTCCCGTCAATAAACATGGATATTAAACCGATCCGATCCGAAGCAGATTATGAAACGGCACTGAAGACTATTGATCAGCTTTGGGATGCAGCACAAGGTTCACCAGAAGCGGATCAGCTTGATGTGCTCGTCACACTGGTGGAGGCTTATGAAGAGAAGCACTACCCAATTTCGCCGCCGGATCCGATTGAGGCAATTCTGCACTATATGGAGAGCCAAGGGCTATCCGAACCCGATCTCCAAACCTATCTCGGCGCGGATACCCTTGTGTCAGAAGTCTTGAATCGGGAGCGTGCTTTATCGCTTGACACGATTCGGAAATTGCACAAAGGACTCGGAATTCCCGCGGATATTTTGGTACAGCCCTATGCAGCACAGATTGACGAAGTTGCCGACTGAAAATAGAGGCTACTCAACATACCCTAAATCCCGCAACTTTCCCTCTAAAATCTCGGTCTCTTCAGTTGTGGATTCTTGTGCTTGTAGGTGCTGGTAATTGGAATTCACCAAGAGATCGTCATAAGCGTCACGAAAAAGGTCTGGATCTTCGCAGGTAAGGTCTTCACCGCTTAGCACTTGTCGATATACAAACTCACCCGTCTGTTCGTCCTCGCGATAGAGATGTTCACCGTCCGTCAGTGACCAGAGCCGAACCCCTTCCGAATACCTGTTGATTTCTTCATTATCGACCGTTGTCCGAGATGTCACACGATGATGGGGCATCTCCAAGTTGTCTCGACTGAGGAAACCGATCCCGTACAGACTATCCAACTCCGACAATACCAAACGGTTTTCATCAAAGTTGGATGGAGATAGCAGGTTTTGCCCGTACCCGTGATAGTCTATATCAATACCCGCAAGGTTCAGAATCGTCGGGAACAGATCTATCGCCGAAATCGGAGGCTCTGGGAATTCAATATCTGATACACCGGGGATACGCGCTAACAACGGCACATGCAACACATTCTGATTGAGCGTGCTACCGTGATCAATGAGTTCTTCGCAGATACCCTCGCCGTGGTCTCCAAAGATGAAAACTGCCCACTCCGGGAGTTGAAGTTGCTTCAGGATTTCGACCAATTTAAACTCAAGTATGTGCGTCGCTGCAGCGTAGTAGTATCGCAACGCCTCATCCGTCCTACCGCGGTCAACAAGCGATTTGAGGCTCGGCGCGCCCGGAATCCCGCTCATGCCGTAACCGCCGTGTGTATACCAGAAATGCAAAAAACAGAACTGCGGTGTATCCGAGGGTTGTTTTAGGTGCTGTATCAGGTCTTCAAGCGAACCGAGATGCTGCGCCCCCGCATTCGGATCAACCGATGTAATGAACGGCTCGAAATCGAGAAAGCGGAACACCTCTGGACGTTCGGAACGTCCCGTGATATGGTAACCCGCATCATTGAAAATTTGAAACAGGTTTGGAATACCTTCAAACATCTTGAGATAGGTCTGACCGTAGACACCGTGTTCAAACGGATAAAGTCCCGTGAAGTAAGAGGTGTGAGAGGGACGGGTCGCGGGTGCTGATACGAAGAACTTCTCGGCAAGTGAGAAATCCTGCGTCAGCAGATCAAACTTCGGCGTGTTGAGAAGCGGGTTGGTCCGGCTGAGCGCGTCATACCGCCAACAATCAATTGAGATAAGTAGAAATTTATTGACCACGTTGCTATCCATTCTTTGTAGTTATCACTTATAACCACTGAAAACTGACAACTACTGTTTAATCTATTAACCGCGTATTATACTGCCTTTCGGTATGCTGATACCCACCAAACAGGTCGGGTTGAAAAGGAGTCGGTGTGTAGATATAGATTGCATCACTATAAGGATCGTAAAGGATAACCTCTTCACGGGCATCGCCACAGACATCCGCAGGGAAGCAGTGATACCATCCCATTTTACCGCCAGTCGGCGGCGGGAGTTCAGGAAATATCACCGCTCTGTTTCCATCACTATCGAAAAGCGCAGATGGGCTATAAATTAATTCGGGATCCCCCACACGATTCCAACGGATAACTTCCAACCCCGTATTGTTCGGACTTTCATCAACGCGAAACCGACTTTTAACCTGTCCTGTTTTGTCTACCACCATCAGATCCGGATGATGTCCATTATAGCGAATAACTAAGGCATCTTCGGATGGATCCGAGAATAATTTACCACATCGGATTTCTTGCCCGTGTGGCACAATATCAAAACCGAGTGAAAGAATTGCGTTCCCTTTGGCATCAATTACCTGTCCACCACCAGAGAGAATCGACCGTTTATCACCATCCCATTCTGAAACTAAGACCGAGTCCATGTTATCGCCGAAGAAATGATTCCAGAGCACCGAGCCATCGGCAGCAAGTCCGAAATTGCCACCATTAACCTCATCAAGCCCATCGCCATTAAAATCGCCGACTGCCGGAATATACGCCGAATGCTTCGGATAGCGAAACCACTCGTCGGTATACTGCCAGAGCAATTCCAATCTGTGATTAAAGGCGAGTAGGTTCACACCCACCTTCACAACGAAATCCTGCGGTTGCGCGTTACCAGAGAAATTCGCGATCATCAACCGTTGATGCACATAGTTAGAGATATGGAGTTCGCCTTCAGCGTACGCATTACATTGGCGCAACGCATCTGGCGCGAGGGTCCGTTTAACTGCCCCGGTCGCACCGTCTAAAATCATTAAGTGGATAGCAGACAGATCCCACTGACTCACCTCCGAAACGTCCGCATCAATCCAGAAACAGATAACCTCCGCCTGTCCATCCGCATCGATGTCGTAGATAGCGACAGGCCCCGGGCGGCCGGGTGAGAGTGTTGTTAGGTAAGTATCCTTGGCATCAGCGTCTCTGATTTTGAGATGCTTGTCACCAAACGACCAAAGCGGTTCACCTTCCAGCGTGAACGCACCGAGGAAACACGGATGGATACCACCAAGGGACTTGTACACCAGAAAATCGACACTGCCGTTGCCTGTCAGATCGCCGATGCGGATATCACCGCCCCACGTCTGTCCATCGGTTTCGTTCAGAAATGCGTCCGGGATTGCCACCCGTTTATAGAGATGTGCTGATTGTGGTGTGTCCATCTTTAAACAAACGCTTTAAAAAGCCCAACGTAGAGTGCAAGTACCTTTTCTGGATCAGGTCCCGTGTAAGCACATTCGTTGGATATGTAGCCTGAGAATCCGATGCGATCAAGCCATTGGAACATCTGACGGTAGAGATCGAATGTTGCTGGCTCTTCTACGCGATGTGTATGTACCGATGTAATGTGGGAGGCAACACGCGAAAACAATGGTTCAATACTGCCAGCATCGCAACCGACGAATTGTGAATTGAAGACAAAACCGACGTTCGGAAGATTTACACCTTCAATAACTTCCATCGCCGAGTCTGGATCCGTGAATGAACCGTGCATCTCAATTGAGACCGTGATACCCTTGTCACCGGCATAAGCACCGAGAGCCTTCAATCCGTCTGTGACATAGCCGACAATCGCATCACGATTCTCATCGGTATACCGGTCACCGAGTACCCGAACATGGTCGCAGTCCATAAATTCCGCCATATCAATGACCCGTGTAACGCGTCGGGCAGTCTCCTCGCGATCAGCGGCATTTTCGGAGTGGAAATTTTGGCAGCTCGTCAGCGAAGAGATAACAACGCCACTCGCATCTACCTCTGCCTTTAAGTCGTCCCAAGCCTCTCTGGGGGTATCCCACTCAAATCCGTGTTTCTGCTTGTAGTCCATTAACAACTCAACACCGTGATAGCCGGTAGCCTCAGCGGTGTCGAGTATCCGACCTAATTCCCATTCTTGACAAGTTTGATAAGTATTCAACGCCCACTTCATTTTTTAAAAGTTCCTTGCGGTTAACTGACGGGTGATTGGCATTTGAATTGCCTTTCTTTAGAGCCGCCCTCCATTTCATTACGGGCTACGCTCACTCTATAACATATCTCTTAACTGAAAACTATTCTTCTGACCGCTAACTGCTGATTGCTGACTGCTATTCCTGTATCGGAATTGGAAACCAGAGTCCCCCGGTTTTGGTTGTTAACGCTCTATGCGTGGTATGATTGATGCCGATGACATCAATGGTGATGTTATTCTGGAAACACTGTTTTAACACTTCTGATAATGTGTAAGACCCCTTGCTGGCTTCATCGGTGACAAGAATAAAACGGCGGTTCGCATCTTCACGAAAACTGACGCGACGAATCGTTTTTATGATGGCATTATGGGCGCGTTCATCACCAGCAGCAGCAACGACATGTGTCGTTAACAATCGTTTGAACTTCTCACTATCTCGCGTCTGTGGATGGATGATCGTATCGCTCTCAAGATACCTGAAAATAACCATGCCGAGCGTGAAATCGACCCCTTTCTCTTCAAATACCGTCACCATCTGGTTCAGCTGCCTACCGACTGCTCGGATATTATCTATCATACTCCCACTAATGTCAAGCAGAAAAACGAGATCAACAGCAGTTTCGGTTTGACCATCCGCGATACTCTCCGCGATACCTTCGAGTGCTTCTCCCATCCGCGCATCTCTATCAATCGGTTGTGCCGGACTTTTACTTGTCGTAGTCTCGCCCGCTGCAGTTTGTTCCTGCGTAGTTTTCGGCTTAGGCGTGATTGTAGGTGCTTTTGCCTGCGCTGTCGCGATTGTTTTCCATGCGGGGGTCTCTGTCGTGTGTTCACGTAGAGCGGTTTCAGCAACTGGTAACCGAGCATCCGTCTTCAACACCGGAATTGAAGCACTCGCCAGCGTTGGTGGTGCTGACTGCATCAACTTTGTAGTATTTTGATTTGTTGCAGCGGATTGCTTCGTGTGCACAGGTGTGGAACGCCGCGTCGGCATTGAACGTTTGCGCGTGCTACTGACATGAAAACGTTGGAGTTCCGTCACCGCAATAGCCTCAGACACAAGCGGTTCCGAGGGAAGCATCGGACGATACCATCGGATGTAACCGATACTCATAATCCCTATCGCGATGGCGTGTAGAACCAACGACGTTAGAAACGCTCTGCGAATTTTTCTACGCTTTTGTTGTCGTTTATGCCAATAGTCATCAAATAGCATGTCCTTTTCTCCGCTAAGAGGTCTCATGACAAATTGAGACGATCCCTTGGTTTCCATCAACTTGAAGCATCTGTCCATCAATGATACGTTGAGTTGCGTTCGGAATGTTCACTACTGCAGGAACACCATACTCTCTCGCGACAACTGCCCCGTGTGATAGGAGTCCACCGCGCTCCATCACAAGTCCTGCTGCATGCAGAAAAAGCGGTGTCCACGCCGGATCGGTTGATGGACACACCAAAATATAATCACGGTCAGAGGGTTGCACCTCTGTCGGTGTGAGAAGCACACGCGCTTTCCCTATAGCGCCCCCCGCGGAAACACCTACGCCTGTATATGTCTCTGCTGCATCCCTTGATATTGGCTTGCCTATATCTTCCAAGGCATCACTAAAAATAACGTCGGGCACCTCAATCTGTAACATACGTTCCCGCTCAATTTTTCGTGTAGCGATAATATCAGTGAAATCATCACCACCAATCAGTTGCTCCAATTCATCTGGCATCAGATAAAAAACGCCGCCATCAAGTTCATAGCGATTATCCAATTCAAGTAAGGCGCGTCGAATCTGTTCATAGCCGAGCATGAGATAAAATTTCGCTGTCTCCCTGAAAGGCATGTAACGTCTTGTGAAATCCAGTTCACTTTCGATCTGTTTCCGCAAATTCGCTTTATCTCCGAGGACCGCGCTGAGTTCCGCCTCTGCAGATTCACGGTGTTCTACTTGTCGTGTGAAATGTGCCACGCTTCCTTGCTGAAAAGATGCAATTACCTGTTCAAGGTAGGTCGTATCTTCGCGCCATCTCGGTTGTGCCAATTCAAATTCATCAACGGTACGGTGTCCGTAATCTTTTAGGAAATCGGTAAGTGCTAAATCCCCTGTCGCCACCTGCCACAATTTTTCGTTAGTTTCAACGGTAAGATTACCCGAAAGCCCACTAATCAGTCGGCTCGCGAGGGTTTTTGCCGCTGTCTCATCCAAACACTTCTGGAGTGCCGCCTCTAATCGTTGCAGCGAAAAGCCAGCAAGCAACGTAGCCGTGAGTGCTGTCGGCGCGAAATTGTCCAATGTTTTGGCGCGCCACGTCTGGAATTTCGCCACTAATCCCGCGTCTGATAGGTCTGCGTCCGGGAGTTTTTGTTCTGCTTCAACTTCCGCTTGAAACGCCGGAAATATATTTTCTGTGAGTCGTTGGTCAAAGTCAGCGCGACATTTCCGTAGGCGCATCTCTGCCCTACTCATACGGATAATATGGAGCGGCAGTTTCAACCAAAATGATGCAGTGCTTCGGGTAATATCAGGGACTGCCTGCGCATACATTGCCTGCTGTGGGTCCTGCTTCAAGGCATTAAAATCGTGTGCAAATGGGAAACCATCGAAATGCAGTTCCGCCTCGCGGTTCAAATTAACATAAATGCGTCCACAGATTAGATCGAGAATCCCCTCGTTATCTGCGCGTTTGCTCGGATGAAATCCTAAACCGCGGTATGCCTTCCCTAATCCGCCTGTTCCCGACATAAATTCTTTGACAATCGCCCAAGTCATCGGCAACGGGGCAGGCAACACCTCCGCGATGTTGTGATGACACCAAACGGTTCCGTATGCCTCGGCATGTCCTACCAATCCCCGAATCTCTTCTTGACGGAGTTTCTCAACAGCATCTTTATCGGTGCCAAGGGTAGAACTGACAGATGTAGTAATATGACGTGCCTGCAACAACACAAACTGTTCGTCCACAAGTGCCCACTCAATATCCATTGGCTGCCCATAGAAACCTTCAACCTGCATACCGAGTTGTGTGAGCTCAGTCAACTGTGCATCCGTCAGACTCGGAACGTCTTGTTGCCCAGACGACACCTCATTCACGCCGGTGGCGGTCACCATCTCTCGTTTTATAGCGATGTTCTTTTCTAAAACCTCGCCTGTCTCCCGTGATACGTGGAAACTATCAGGTGTGATCGCACCAGAAACAACCGATTCGCCTAATCCCCAATTCGATTCAACAATAGATACATCTGCACTAAAAGGACTCACAGTGAAAAGCACACCTGAGACATCCGAGTCGCACATTTCCTGAATGACAACTGCCATCGCCAAGCCTGCATCAGCAATACCTTGTGTTTGCCGATAGACGATAGCGCGTTCCGACCAGAGCGATGCCCAACACGCTTTGAGCGCATCTAAGAGTTCATCGGGTTCTACGTTCAAAAAGGTGTCTTGTTGTCCCGCAAAACTTGCTTCTGCCAAATCCTCCGCGGTTGCACTCGAACGTACAGCGACTGTGCTTGTCTGCAATTGCTCCCGTGCCGTTCGGATTTCCGCAACAAGTTCCGGTGACAACACGAGTTCTTTAATAGCACTCACATTCTGTTCCGACAGACCCTGGACAGAAAACCGATAGGCGTCTGTAGTGACACAAAACCCTTGCGGCACCTGAAACCCCGCTCTCGTTAGTTTTCCGAGATTCAACCCTTTTCCACCGACGCGGAGCAAGTCAATCTCGTCAATTTCTGAGAAGTGTTTGATAAATTGCATAAGTCAAGATCGGTCTTTGAATGGTAGAAACGATTGGAAATAGTATAGCAGAACCCATCTGCTGAATGCAAATGAGTTTAGAGTTCGCTCTGGCAGAGGAGCAGGTAGGTTAAACAGCGGCTGGTATGAAACCAGCCGCTATAGTGTTTTAAACAACGGAATTCGGATTGTTTTTAATCATCATCATCGTCGTCATCGTCGTCATCATCATCGTCGTCATCGTCGTCGTCATCGTCGTCATCGTCGTCATCGTCCTCCTCATCTTCATAATCGTCGTCATCATCATCTTCATAATCGTCGTCATCGTAACGAAGGTTAGGAAAGTCCGCTGGGTCTTGCTGATTAATCCAATCTCTAAAGAGTTGAATTTGCACAGCGGTCAATGGAGGCCCGCCAGGGGGCATCCTACCAGAGACAATTTCTTCAATGATATCGCTGCTTCGGGCATTACCTGGCACAAATACATCCTCGTCCTCTGCACTTCTTATGAAAGTTTGGTATGTCCTGAAATCGAGGTTGTCGGGACCGTTAGCATCATGACAACCCGCGTACGCACACCTCGCCGTCAGAATGGGCAAAAGGTCCTGTTGAAAAGAAACTGTACCGTCAGTAGATTCCGGAGTTTGTGTCTCAGGTGGTTCATTAACCACGATTTCGTGATTATCAATCCAGTCAATAAAGCGTTGAATTTCTGCATCGGATAACTGCGGACCACCGATGGGCATTCTACCTGAGACGATTTCATCAATAATAGTGCTTCCTTGCGCATTGCCCGGAATAAATACGGGACCCGCATCTCCACCCTTTATGAAGGTTTGATATGTGCTGAAATCCAAATTCTTTGGTCCGCCAACAACATGACAACCAGCATACGCACATTTTGCTGTAAGAATAGGCAAAAGGTTCTGTTCAAATAATGCCTCAGTGTTAACAATTTCCCTAATCCCTTCAGAGGGAGGCTGTGCAGCTTCGGATGGAATATTATCGGGTAATAAGAAAATACCGCGCCCAGTATCACACCCAAACAAGCAAAGTAACAATCCTATGATGAGTAGGAAAGACCTTCGTATATTGGTAAGCATAATGGTTACTCCTTTAATGTTGTTTAAAAATTCGGTTGAATAATTTTATGCTGAAGTAGTGATATAAGTGAGCAAATATAGTGCCAACCCTAAAAACAGCAGAACGCCCTTATTTTTTCTCAGTTAACCCGATTTTTCTGAAAGAAAATGGACAAGTGCGTTCAAAAAATGAACAAAATAAAAGAGTTGTGGTTAGTAGAGCGGGAAGTGAACTTAAAGAAAGGGCAACAGGGAAATCTGAGGGAAGGAAGTGGCTTCGTCGTTGTTCCGGTGTTAGCCGTTACGGAACATTTTTGGGGCTGATTTTATACCAGCCCCAATAACAGATTGAAGTAACAATCACACTAAGAAAAATTATTCTGAATTGTCGTCCTCGGCATCATGACCGTTACCGCTGGTTTGATCACCATGCTCGTCATGTTCGTGTTGAACGACAGCATCCTGTGCTTTCTGCTGATTAATCCAATCAACAAAGAGGTGAATTTCGGCATCAGTCAGTGGGGGCCCCTCAGGGGGCATGTTACCTGAAACGATTTGTTCAACAATCTCGCTGTCTTCAGCGTTTCCGGGAATGAATGCGGGACCGTGCTCGCCTCCAGTGATAAAAGATTCGTATGTTCTGAAATCTAAACCGTGAGGACCGTCAGCGACGTGACATCCAGAGAGCGCACATCTCGCTGTGAGGATAGGCAAAAGGTTTTGCGCAAAAGCAGCCGCAACGTCAACAGGTTCATGCGTTTCCATCTGTGCTGCATGGTCATCAAGCATTGTGACATCAACACGCTCGCGAGTGCAACCCAGTACGCAAAATAGTAATCCAATAGTAAGTAAGAGAAATCTTTGTACGTTTATAGTCATGATAATTACCCTCCTAATTAAAAATTTTAAAAGTTGTGAAGGTTCAATGCTAATAATCAAACTGTAGATGAGGCACACCGCTAATAGTGTGCCACCGTTACCAATTAGAGAAGAAAAGAATAGCACCTTTTGAAAAGACAGTCAAGCAAACTCTTAATTTATACAGTCGCTGAGTTTCCTTCTTTATACCTCTTGACAAATCCGTGTGAATTGCGTAAACTAAAAAAATGTTTCAGAATCTCTCCGAAACTCTCACTTTAATCGCTTCCGCTGCCGTGCAATGGCTCTTTTATTGGAAACGTTTGCCAAAGGACTTCACACCGAATCGCATCCTCGTTGTCAAACTCGATCATCTCGGAGATGTCCTGTTAGCAACACCCGTGTTTTCCAATTTACGCCAAGTATATCCAAACGCCGAACTACACGCACTCACTGGAACATGGAGCCGCGTCGTGTTAGAAAAACACCCCGATGTCAATAAGGTCTTGGAGTATAATTCCCCCGCTTTCTGCCGCACGGGGGAACCGGCTTCCCTAAAACAAACGTTCCAACTTTACCGAGCGTTGCGCCGTCAAAAATACGATCTGATGGTGGAACTCCGAGGCGATTGGCGTATCGCTTGGTTCGCGCTATTGCGGGTTACACCGAAACGCCTTGACCGAGCGGCACTGCAAGTGGCAAACAAATTAGGATTTCCACAATTTACTGGAACCCACGAAACCACACGTAACCTTAACGTCTTACATAAGGCAGGTATACCAACCCCAATACAAACGACTACCTTCTCGATAACAGCAGAAGACAAAAAATGGGCATCTGATTTTCTGACAACGCTTCAAATTGACAGAGAACGACCCTTAATTGCTATCCATCCGGGGTCTCCTATTTCCATAAAAAGGTGGATGCCTGAGCGGTATGCGGAATTGGCGGATTGGCTAATTGCACGAAAACGTGCAGAAATTCTGTTTGTTGGCGTGAAAGACGAAATCCCGATAATCACCGAAATCCAAGCACGGATGCGAACGGCATCAAACAATATCGCTGGTAAAACGACCTTGAACCAATTGGCATCAATTTTGCACATAAGTAATGTGTTTATTGGTAATGATAGTGGTCCGATGCATCTTGCTGCAGCAGTAGGCATCCCAACAATAGGACTCTATGGCCCCGGTGATCCAACCCGTTTTGGACCCGTGGGACCAAAGTGTCAGACGATTCAACGGGAACCTGACTGTCCACCTTGTCCCGGAACGACTTGCCGATTCGGAAAAGAGGGGTGTATGTCCAAAATTCAAGTTGCTGACGTGACGCAGACGCTTGAGGATGGTGGGTATCTGCCTTCAGAAAACAGTAAGATTTGACACCAAACAAAGCATCTATCACCAAAAGACAAATTAACTTGACACATTTTTAAAAAAACGTTATAATATCTAATAATAAAGTAGCGTCTATAGGAAATGTGCCTTAGTCACTCGGCAATTAATTTTTGCCGCGTCTGTGCATCGGAAGTACCACAATCCAGTTTAGCGATAAAATGTGATTTTTGGATGCAGTAGGCTATGTGACGAATCTAAAGGAGGAATTTAGAAAAATGCAATTGAGATTAACGTGGCTCGTGCTTGTCATTTTCGCAGTCGGCATCATGAGCATCGGCATCGTAGGGTGCGGTGGTGACACTGAAGAGGAAGGTACCACCAAAGAGGAAACTTCCGATTCCGACAAAGAAGCAACGGGTACCCCAACAGAACCGGCAGTTGCTGCAAGACCAGAGATCGACATTGATGCAGAAAAAAAGGCGATTCAGGAAGTCTACAGCGCGTTCTATAAAGCCTTTAACCAGGAAGATATCAAAGCTATTGGCGAAACCTTTGAAACAAGTAAGATCGTATTTGGAACCGTCTTTGCTGGAAACGAACCCGTGCCTTTAGCCGAAGGATGGAAGAATGTCGAAATCGGGATTAAAGGTTTGTGGATCGGCATTGGTACAAAAGGTGCCAGGTGGGGACAAAACGATAGATTGACAGATTTTTGGATTCGCTATAAAGGCAGCGGAATGGAAGCCGCTGCGATCGGCTACAACTGTTACAAAGGTTCGTTCCCGGGTGAAACGCATATCTATTTGATGAAAGATGACAAGGATGGGTGGAAGATTCATGAGATTGATAGTATCACCGAAAACAATCTTGGTATCTTTGGCTTTCACAAGGGCAAACCGCGGATTGAGAAGTTCATGAAGGTTACCAGAGAAGCAGAAAAAGCCTAATAACGTTCCGTACGTTTTGCCGAAAACTGCCCCTTTTTGTGCAGCTTAAAAAAGAAGGCTGCCCCTTTTTGTGCAGCTTAACCCGTTTGATGCAGAGATTGCCACAAATTCAACCGCTTTCACATTGGCATAGAAATTGCATACATTTCTGCATCAACAACTTTTACTTTTTGTAGGATACGCAACCAACATCCCTTGGAGGAATAACGAATGAGCGTAAAAAGAACCTCTGGTGCCTTTATGACTTCATTGATACTCCACGCGGTCATCATTTTCATTGCTGGCATTTACTTAGTCACGCAAACGGAACAGTTCAAAGACCTCGTCGGAGCTGAAGTGCTCCAGCCCAAAGAGCCACCGAAGCCTAAGGTACGGAAACCCGTCGTAAAGCCGGTTATTAAGCCGACTGTGCCGACGCAAAACACGGTCGTTGTCGAACAAGTGCAAGTACAACCCCGTGTAACGACTGCGTTTGTCGCCAAGTCCAGCTTCCAACCGCAGACGGTACTCGAATTTTCAAACCAGACCGTCAAAGTCGATGCACCTATCAACCCCAATGTGCCGAAAGTGGTTACACCGAACGCACCGGTACCAACGGTTGTGACACATACGGATCTCCCAGTATCGGATGCTCCCGGCGCCTTGGCGTTCTCCGCCCCTGTCGCAAATGCCCCCTCCGCCGGACCGGCTAACATCGGTCGTGGTGTCGCTGGCACTGCAGTGCAGGTAAAGGTCGCTTTTGAACGTCCACCCGGCCTCGCAATGGTTGAAAACGTCGGCGCAGCACGCGATGCCCTCGGCGATGTCGTTGAAAACATCACCCTCGGTAACGTTGAAGTACCACCCCTGCCGAGAGGCGAACCCGGTGGTCGCGTTATCGGTAAAGGTAAAGACATCCGCGGCGTATTCCGTTTCACACGGATCCGACACAGTCTCTCTGACTGGTGGGCAGATGCTTCTTCACTCAACGCATTGACGAAGTGGCTCAACGAACGTACCAAAATCAAAACCGACATGAACGTTGAAGGCGGCGCATTGAAACTTACCGATGC
Organism: Candidatus Poribacteria bacterium; assembly: GCA_022819945.1. Classification (GTDB taxonomy): domain Bacteria; phylum Poribacteria; class WGA-4E; order WGA-4E; family WGA-3G; genus WGA-3G. The sequence goes on along the minus strand of JAJEGI010000054.1, from coordinate 7,658 downwards.
GAACCTCTTCAAAACACCCTTCGTCTTTATGACAGGACACGATCCGTCTCTCGTCCGTTCGCGTAACCTGCTCGGACGCCAGTATGGTGGTGGTAAAATGGACAGCCGTCTCACCGAGACTGAAGCTGCCGGTATGCGCCGCTACCTCGTCGAAAAAGGTGGATTCCTTGTCTTTGACGACTGCGGTGTGAACGCACCCGCGCAGGCGATGATTCGTCTCTTTCTCGCACAGATGCGCTACGTCATGCCTGAGTATCAGATTGAACGGATTGCTAACGATCACGAAGTCTATGACAACTTCTATGAAATGGGTGGTCCCCCAGTCGGATTCGACATCTTCTGGTGGGGCACACGTCCACCGAAACGGAACTACCTCGAAGGTATCTCCGTCGGCGAAAAGTTGTCCGTTATCGTTGTCCGTCGTGACTACATGTGCGCAATGGAATCTGTCAGTCTCCCGACACGGAGTGTCCACTATTCACCCGGTGTCTATCGTTTCATGACAAACGTCGTAGTGTACGCGTTGACGCACGGTGATATCTCTGACTACTCCAATTATGTGCCTGAAGACACGTTAGCAAAAAAAGAACTCCCGACACGCGCACCTGAAGCAGCGAAGGTCGGCAGTTTTGAATAGAGCTTCGTTCTCTTAGCACGGTTTTTTGATCATGCATCTTATCTAAGGCTGTTGAGTTATCCACCTCGGACAACTGGACAGCCTTAGTCTTTTAAACCACCTAAACCCTCTTTCAACCAATCTGAACACAACGCGCAATTCTTCCCCAATTAACTGATAACTGACGACTCTTTGTTAGGAGAAAATTTCGTGGAAAGAGAAGACGATGTTCAGTTAATTCACAAAATCTTGTCAGGCGACGATGAGGCGTTTAACATTTTGGTCCAAAAGTATCAAAAAAGTGTTCACACCCTCGTGTGGCGGAAGATCGGTGATTTTCACTATGCTGAAGAGATCACGCAAGACACTTTCCTCCAAGCTTATGAAAAACTTTCGATGCTCAAGGACCCCAGTCAATTTGCTGGATGGCTCTATGTCATTGCGAATCGGCTTTGCATTGCTTGGATGCGAAAGCGAAAACCTACGATGCAACCGCTGGATGCCCCGTCTATAAAAGCAATAGATAACTTAACGTATGAGCGTTATGTATCGGAGCAGCGCGAGACAGAAGCAATCGAGCGGCGTTATGAAATCGTTGAAGAACTTCTGGCAAAACTGCCAGAGAGTGAACGCGAGGTCATGACACTTTACTATCTGGGTGAAATGCCAACAAAGGAAATAGGTGAACTTTTGAATGTACCGGTGAACACGATTGTGAGTCGGCTCCACCGGGCACGAAAACGTTTACAGGTAGATCAGGAGCTTTTGACCATGGACTTAGAAACTTACCTTTCTCAATGGAAACTGATAGCCGAGACGCTCCCAGAAGAAGAGGCGAGAAAAAGGATTTATCCTGAAATCGAAACGCTACTGAGGGCACATCCAGAAAATCTGGAAGTGTTAGAAACTGCCTATTGGGGATATAGGTGTCTTCCGGGTCTCGCAAAGAATGTCCCACTGCGTTTGTTTGATAAGATATTGCGATATCCCAATACCGAAATTTATCAAGCTGCACTGTTCGGGTTAGCTGAACGGAGCGAAGATGCCTCTCAAAAGTGGCACTATTACCAACGCGTCACTGACGAGTTCACCGCCTCAGATGCCCCAGTATTATCCTGGTATCTGTTAGCTTATGAAGAAATGCTGAGGTTAGCCGAGGTGGACCGCTCTCTGGCAAGTGATGACTACCTTGATGAACTTACTGATGGACTTTTGCAGGCACATCTTGCCTTTTGCAAGGAGACACAGCAGTATTTCGGCTGGGCTTATACTGCAACCGTTGAATGGCGGCTGAAGTTTAATAACCGATTAGACAAAGCTTATGAAATTTTAGAACGTGCTGAAATCAGATTGGGTGAGGCGGAGGAACAGAAGTGGCTTGTTGAAAACAACAAAGGATCCGTAGAAAAAGAGCACAAGAGGATATCGCATTTACGCGCTGAAATCTACCTCCAGCAGGAACGGTGGGAAGAAGCGTATGACGCGCTTAGCACAAATGCACCGGATTATCTGGGATCCCTCTGGACAAGGTTCAACGAGCGTACCCTCAATTACTTCTATATACTGGGACGGGCGGCGGAGGGAATGGGAGCATGGGAAGAAGCCAGACGCTACTATGCCAACGCACACTTCGCACCTACCCTTCACTCGGAAAAGGTTAGACGTTTCCTCGATGCACACGCTGCCCCTATCCATCAAGCAGAAGGTCGCGCCGGATTAGAACGCGTCCATCATCAAATCGCACGACGGAAAACCACCGATGCATTTGATGCATTCCTCAAAGATACCGAAGCCGAATACCAGATCCGAGAAGCTGCTGACCTCGAAAAAATCCGCCAGAAATTTATCACGAACAGACGCAATGAGAAAGCGACGGATTTTCGTTTAGAGACTTTGGAAGGAGAGACCCACACACTATCATTGATGTCTGGAAAGGTTATTTTGCTTGCGGTTGGGGTTTCGCAACCCATGATGGCGACTCCAGAAGTCAAACTCGCCTACAAGCACTTCAGTAAAGTCAATGATGTCGTCGTCTGGGGAATCAATGACGGTGAAGCCCCTCACAAAGTGCGGGAGTTTTTAGATGAATATCAGCCACCGTGGCCCGTTCTGCTTGACCCACATCGGGAGGTGAGCAAAGCTTATCAGATTGAATCAAGACCCTTTTTCATCTTGATCAATAGAGTCGGAAATTGGCAATACAGTTTTGAAGGTCCGCATCTGGTAAACGGTCAACCCTTAATTTGGATGATTGAAACACTCCTATCAGATGTGTGATACTGCGATGTTATCGTAATAAGGAGGAATTTATGAAATTTTCAAATCGAACAATACTGGGTGCGCTTTCTGTCTGCTCCATGCTTGTTTTAGGTGCCCTGTTCTTCACGCAACACACCAAACAAGACACAACCTCATCCACTACCTTCGGAACCGCATTCGCGGAAACCGCCAATAAGCATCAACAGGATTTGGCGACGCAGATTAAAACGCTTCATAAGTCGGGTGAACTTGATAAGGCTTTAGAGATCAGTGAGCGTGCCTTAAAATCCGATCCGGTGGACCTTGAGGCTTATGATGCTCGATGGAGATTGATAGTCAAGATGTTTTCAGAGGCGGATGCGAAAAAAGGATTGTTTCTGAAATCGAAGCACTGCTGCAAACACACCCAGAAACCCCGGAAATATTAAACGCTGCCCATTGGGGATATAGACATCTTCCCGACGGTGTCAAGAATGTCCCAAGCAGTTTGTTTGATAAGATGCTGCAATACCCCAAAACCGAACTTCATCTGCTTGCACTCTTAGGATTAGCAGAACGGAGCGAAGAGGCATCTCAAAAGTGGCACTATTACCAACGCGTCATTGATGCGTTTACCGCCTCGGATGTGCCAGAATTATCCTGGTATTTGTTAGCTTATGAAGAAATGCTGTGGTTAGCCGAAGAGGACCGCTCTCTGGTAAGTGATGCCAAACTTGATGAACTTATCAATCGATACTTGAAAGCACATCTTTTCTATTGTCAGAAGACACAGCGGTGGTCCGGTTGGGCTTATACGATAGTAAGCAAATGGCGACTGAAGCTTAACATCCGATTAGATAAAGCGTTAGAAGATTTGGCGAGTGCTAAGATTAGATTAGGCGAAGAAGAGGAACAAACGTGGATTAAACGCCGGGGAGGGTCTATAGAAGAAAAGCAGAAAGACATCTCGCGCTTGCGTGCTGAAATCTATCTTCGGCAGGAACAGTGGAAAGAAGCTTATGATGGGCTTCTCGATTGGAACGTGTCTACGATCAAATGGCACGAGGGGAGACTTCTGATACATTTGAGACATTCCTCAAAGACACCGAAGCCAAATACCGGATCCGAGAAGCTGCGGATCTCGAGAAATTCCGTCAGAAATTTATCACAAATAAACTGAATAAAAAAGCAACAGATTTTCGATTAGAAACTCTGGAAGGGGAGACTTACTCGCTATCAGCAATGGCTGGGAAGGTCGTTTTACTTGATGTCGGGGCTTCGTGGTGTGGTCCCTGCAATATATCAATTCCGGATGTCAAAACCGTCTACAAGCACTTCAGTAAAAACGATGATGTTGTCATCTGGGGAATTAATGACGGCGAAACCCCTGAACAGGTGCGGAAGTCTTTAGATGAACATCGGCAGCCATGGCCCGTTCTGCTTGACCGGAGTCAACAGTTGCGGAGGGATTATCAGATTAAAGGGATACCCTTTTTTATTCTGATTGATAAAGCCGGGAACTGGCAATACAGTTTTTTAGGTTCGCATCTCATAAACGGTCAGCCCTTAATTTGGATGATTGAGGCACTTCTATCAAATTAGGTAATACTGCGATGTTTCTAACACTCATTCGGCGAGAACTTCTCGATAATCTTATGACATTCCGATTTGCGGCAGCTGTTGTGATTATGCTGTTGCTGGTCGTTGCGAATACCGTTGTGCTCATCAAAGACTATGAAGGGCGGTTGGCGGATTATAACACTGCTGTCAAAAACCATCGGCAGGAACTCCTCTTGGAGAACAAAACCTATTCAGATGGAATGCTGAGTCACTGGGGGACGATAATCCTTGACCGTCCGCCGAACCCGTTGAGTATCTTCAACACCGGTTTAGATAAGCGACTGGGGAACGAAATTAGAGTTTCTCACATTTTTACGCCGACAATTTGGGATGCCAACAAGCACGCAGCGGACAATCCATATTTCAATATCCTCACTTCAATTGACATCGTCCTCATTTTTCAAGGGATCCTCAGCCTACTGGCACTCACTTTCGCCTACGATGCCATCGCCGGAGAATACGAACACGGCACGCTACGTTTGGTACTATCCCACCCCGTGCGACGTGGGTATATCTTGTTCGCCAAATATATCGGTGCGATGGTCTGCTTGCTCGTGCCGTTGTTGATGAGTCTGCTCCTGATGCTCATTTTGCTGACGACTTCCGCTACAGTTTCCTTGAGTACTGATGATTTTCTACGTATCGGTGGGATTGTGCTTACGTCGCTCATCTATCTGTCGCTGTTCTACCTCATCGGTATGCTCATTTCTGCAATCACACGGCGCACCAGCACAGCACTCATCCTTTCAATGTTCGTCTGGGGGTTCTTAGTGCTCGTCTACCCAAATCTGATTCTCACGGCAGTCGATACTGCGCCGCAAGCGGACCCGGAACCCGCCGCTTACCATCAGATTAAGCGGATGTGGGAAGAACTTGAGAGAAAACGGGATCAGTTTTTCCGCAACGACGCTGTCCCAGGAGAAGGTTGGGGATTCAACATAGTTGACTCGGAAGGAAGAGACTACAATTTCTCGACGAGTCGAGACAAACCATCAAGATTACTGTATTACACCTACGTTGGATCCGAATTTGAAACGATTCACGAGAAATCTGAACCCCTTGTACCACACGCACAGAATTTTTACGGCTTCATTGGACCCCTGACCGTCAATACGGTGGAACGCACATGGCTCATCCGAAAACCGGCACTTGAGACGATTTACGTCGAACCGGCAAATAGAGGACGAATGTTGTTGAAGTTCTCACCCGCGGGTTTGTATGATGCCGCAACCGAGGCGTGGGCAGGCACCGACCTCAATGGTATCCAAGATTTTTTCAGAGCGGCGCAACGCCACCGACAAGCAGTCGTCAATCACTTTTATGATGAAAAGATATTTGCGTCCCGACAGTGGTTTTCTTCCGATCAAGGTGCCGTCGATTGGGATACGCTCCCACAGTTCTCTTTTCAACGAAGCGACATAGGCATCAATGCAAAACGCGCATTACCGGATATGTTCTTGCTGCTCACGATGAATGTCCTTCTCTTTATAGCGATATTTCTGATTTTTATCAAAAGTGAGGTGTGAAGTAGTTTCCAGTTTCCAGTTTTCAGTTAAAAGACATTTGCTTAAGTCAAAACTCTCTTCTAACAGATACCGATGACTGGTAACCGCAAACGATTCCACTGAAAACTGAAATCTAAACGATAACCTCTTAACTGAAAACTGTTAACTGGTTACTGGTTACTGTTTACCTATGTGGCATATTACGAAACGTGAACTCTATAATAACTTGAATAGCCTCCGATTTGCGCTGACAACCGTGTTGTTGCTGGCATTGATGGTAACCAATGCCGTGAGACATATTCGGGAGCATCCGAAGCGGGTTCAGAAGTATTACGACGCTGTCACTGAATCCGTAAATCGATTAACTTCTATCGCCGATGACAGCCTATACGACTTGGCACAAAAAGGACCCGGAGACCTCTATAAAAAACCGTCAGCCCTACATTTCTGTGCAGAGGGCGGAGAAACCCTTTTACCAGATAGGATCAATGCCGGTGGGTTGGGGAGTTTACAGTTCTGGTCACTGGGATATCCAGATGCTAACATAAATATGATGAACGTTGGCCCCGACGTTTCCCAAATCGATTGGGCATTCATTATCGGTTATATCTTGAGTCTTATTGCGCTCATTTTCACTTTTGATGCGATCTCCGGCGAACGCGAGCACGGCACACTCCGATTGACGTTGGCAAATGCAATCCCACGGCGGACTGTGCTGATCGGTAAATTTCTGGGGGCGTTGATCAGTACGACGATCCCATTTATACTCGCTGTGTTGGTGAACCTTTTAATGCTTTCCACCGCAAGTGCTGTTCACCTAAATACCCAAGCCTGGGGACGTATAGGTATCATTCTCTGTATCGCGCTTTTGTACACGTGTCTGTTTCTGGCGTTAGGGCTGTTGGTCTCGGCGCGTGTGCAACGGAGTGCTGTGAGCCTTGTGATACTTCTGTTGACGTGGGTCACCGTTGTCGTTTTTATGCCGAGTACGCTCGCCTCACTTGCGAGCGGCTTTTCACCGTCTATGTCTCGCGATGAATATTGGGATCGATACGGTCAAAGTGATCGCAAATTTCGGCACGAAAACCATGTTTGGGCGTACGCAGAGGGATTAGACGAAAGAACGCTCAGGAAAAGAGGTGAATTTTTCACCATAATGGCAGCGAACAAAGAACACTTGAACGAGGGGTTCTCAACCTTTAAGATTACCCAAGTTCAACGGGCGCGTGCAATCACCAGTATCTCACCCGCGACACTTCTCCAGCATCTCCTTGAGTCGTTCGCTGGAACAGGTCTGGATCGGCACCAGCAATTTATTGAGAATGTCCAGCGTTACGCCCGTGAATATCGAGAATTCGTCGTAGATATGGACAGAGGCGACCCAGAGAGCCGCCATATCATGGGGATTCGCGAGGGGATGTCCCAGAAACCCGTCAATCCAGAGGCGGTCCCAAAATTTGAAGACACATTCAACATCGGTAAAGATTTCAACACCGCTGCGACGAAGTTGCTGCTGTTGTCACTGTTTGTCATCGTTTTGTTGGCGGGTGCCTATCTCGCGTTTGTGCGCGTTGAGATCTGATTAATTTACTGCTAAATTTTTAGCATTTTCCTTGACATCGTTTTTCGTAAATGCTAAAATATTAGCATATTACTCAATTTATGCTAAATTTTTAGCA
>JAJEGI010000136.1 GCA_022819945.1 Candidatus Poribacteria bacterium | reverse complement strand
ATGAGGTTCATCTGGTGCAGTGATTACACCGACTTCCATTCGCTCTTTTGTCTTGAGTATTACGTCCCCAAGTTTATCGTACATAGCCATCTCCATTAGATCGGTTTTAGAAATAGGACTTACGCAGCCCCTTGCTGGCGGGGTTTCAAACCCCGCCAGCAGGGCGTAATACATAGATTATCATAGAAAAATGCGTAAGTCCTGAGAAAAATAAAATTGGCAAATGCCCAGAAAATATGGTATACTTAAAAAGGCTTGATGTCAAGCCTTGAATGCTTGTTTTGCTGAGCGTGCTGTGGAGGCGCGTGCAAAGATTCAAATGGAGGGACCATGGAAATAGAGCAGACACTGGTTTTAATCAAACCGGATGGCGTTCAACGCGGGTTGGTTGGTGAAATTATTGCCCGCTACGAACGCAGAGGACTCAAGATCGCTGCGATGAAGCTGCTGCAGCTTCCGCGCGTCACAGCAGAAGCACTCTACGCTGTCCATCACGGAAAATCATTTTACGATGTACTCATCGAATTCATGACATCGGCACCTATCATTGCCTTAGCTATTGAAGGACGGAACGCGATAGAACTGGTACGCATCCTTAACGGAGAGACCGATCCAAAGAAATCTCAACCGGGCAGCATCCGAGGCGATTTCTCTGTTGATATAACACATAATGTTGTGCACGCATCGGACTCTCGGAGAAACGCTCAGCGCGAATTGGATATCGTGTTCGCAGCTGACGAACGTTACGAATACAACCGTGCAGATGAAGACACGCTTCATGTTACAACGGTGTAACCCAGACGCAATCAATTGCGTCTTTTATTTGATAAACACTACTACCGAGAATCTCATCCGAGAATTCTCGTATCAAATATCAACACAGATGGAGGTCAAAAATTGAAATTTGCTAATATTTGTGCGTTAATCGCTATGCTTATCGTAGGATTGGCTTTCAGCATTCATGCAGCCAAAGACGACTGTGAAAACATAGACGGCGACGGCGCGAAACCCATTAAAGAAGTCGGTAAAGAAGGCGATGCGACTCAAAACGACTATGACGACGTCGTCAAAGAAGATGACCGGAACGGCGTTACCTATCTCGCCTTAATCGGCGGTAGCCAGCCGAAACCGAATAAGTGTGGACTTATCCCGAAAAACCCAGAAGCCGAATGGACAGGCTGGGGCGGTCCACTTGACGCAGACAACGCCACAATTGGTGAAGGTGCTGGAACCCGTAATCATATTGTCATCGGCGGTATCTACTTTGAACGTGGACTTGGCGCGCACGCTATCGGCACCTTCGTTTACGATCTTAGTGGTGATAAGTACCTCAAGTTTGAGGGGTATGTCGGTATGTCAGATGAGAAAGATCCCGCAGAATGCGGCCACGGCGGAAGCAGCGATTTCATCTTCAGTATTGACGGGAAACAGGTCTTCAAATCTGAAACACTCCAAGGCACTGATGGCGGAAAGAACGTTGATGCTCTAAAAGTAGAATTTGATATTCCATCAGGCGCGAAAGAGTTGGAAATCGTCATGGGTGATGGCGGTGACGGCATCGGTTGTGATCACTCTGCAATCGGTGATGCGAAGCTCCTCAATGCACAAGCACTCGCCGTTGAGCCTGCAAACAAACTCCCCACTATCTGGGGACATCTCAAAGATAGTTATTAAATCTCGAAAATTGACCTACGCTTGAAGTAGGTAGAAATCATTAAACCTGATTTAGATAAACTTTCCTGTGTTTGTATATGGAAAGTGCTATCTAAGTCAGGTTTTTTGTTGCAATTTTTCGCGCTTTATTCTATCATAAATCTTAAATAGAGAATAAATCCTAATACCATAGCGTCTATCAACACGCTTACGGTAAATATTAGAAGGAAAACATCATGAACAAAGTTTTATTACCCCTCGGTGTAATGTGTTTCAGCCTTATCGCTGTTCATATTAGTACTGCCGAGATCGACCTCTCAACAGCCGTCGGTATCTGGTTATTCGACGAAGGCAAAGGGAATACCGCCGCCGACCTCTCTGATGGCGGAAACGATGGAGAACTCATCAAATCCCCTAAATGGGTAGAAGGCAAGTTCGGTCAAGCCCTCGAATTCGATGGAAAAGCCAGCTGCGTCTCAACCCATGAGAAACTTTTGGATGGCTTGGAAGAGTTCACCATCCTCACTTGGGTCCAGACTGGCGACGTTAACGCGAACCGTACAGGGCTCGTCGGACAGAACGATTCTCCTGAGTTCGGTTTTATTAACCCGCAAGCTGTCAATCTCTGGACTCCCACCGCTGGTGGAACACAAAATCCTTGGAAATACAAACACGACGATGGTGAGTGGCATCACGTCGGATGTGTCGCTACGACGGAATACGTCCATACCTATATTGATGGTGAGTATGTGGAAAAAAAAGGGGCTTGGGCAAATCACGGTTCATCTAACTTTAACGTCAACATCGGTGGATGTGGAGTCTGGGATGCAGCTGGAAACTTCTTTCCCGGTGCAATGGACGAAGTCGCTATTTTCCATTCCGCCTTGGAACAAGAAGATATTCAAGAACTGATGGAAAAAGGGTTTAAGGACTATTTAGCAGTCGATCCCAAAGACAAACTCGGTACAACCTGGGGACATATTAAGACGACCCACCATTTCAAATAACCCATAATCCCGCTTTTCTCAATGCTTATAGGCGTGTTTAGCAAAAAGTTAAGCGCGCCTCCGCGAAATAGCCCTGCAAATTAGGTTTTCGCGCTTCGCTGAACCTCATGAACCACAGAACAAACAGATTTCCTGTGCTTTCATTCAAACTACTCTGCTATCTCCTCTTTCTCGTGCCGTTCTCTATTTATGGGCAAGGTACATGGAAACCCATATCAGCAGGAGCACCCAGCGTGCGTTGGCTTCATAAGGCTGTCTGGACTGGTAAAGAAGTTATCGTATGGGGTGGTATTAACGGCATAGGTCATATCCAGAATGGTAGCGGTTACAACCCTCACACTGACAAGTGGCATTGGATCCCTATCAACGGCGCGCCTGAAGTCCGGAAAGGTCATAGCGCAATTTGGGCAATCGACAGGTTTATCCTATGGGGTGGTTTTTCTTCAGACGATACACCTCTGAAAAACGGAGGCGTATACTTCCCTAACAAACGGGTCTGGCAAAGCCTCGCCACAGCAGACGCGCCTGCAGCACGCGGCAGTCACACAACGATTTGGAACGGGACAGAAATGATCGTCTGGGGTGGATGGAACGGTAAGGACGAGGTTTTTAACTCAGGTGGTAGGTACCACCCTCCGACCAACCGGTGGCGTGCTATCTCTGAACAGCAAGCCCCAACGCCACGTAGAAACCACACAGCAGTCTGGAGCGGGACGCACATGCTCGTCTGGGGTGGATTCAATGAAGATAAACAGACATTCCAGACCGGTGGTGCTTATGATCCCAATACTGATACGTGGCATCCGATCTCGACAAAGAACGCCCCCTCTTCCCGCGCTGCACATACTGCGGTTTGGACAGGAACGCAGCTAATCGTCTGGGGCGGACTCAACGACGCGCAAGAACCACTCGATAACGGGGCACGATACATTCCTGAAACCGATACATGGATACCCATCTCAACGGAAGATGCACCGATGCCTCGCGTCGCACATAGTGCTATCTGGACAGGTGATAGAATGCTGATCTGGGGTGGCTTCGATCTGAATGATCACTTCTTAGAAACCGGCGGTATCTATAACCCAAAAACAGACACATGGACTCCTCTCGTTTCAACAAACAACTCAGCACCCGCCGGACGGATAGGACATACTGCAGTTTGGACGGGAACACAGATGGTTATTTGGGGCGGCACCGACGGGGAGTATTACCTTGATACTGGTATTAAATACAATCCGAAAACTGCACAATGGATACCCGTTTCTAATGAACAGCGTCTATTCCCCCGGGGCGGTCATACTGCGATTTGGACCGGTTCAGAGATGCTCGTTTGGGGCGGCACTTCACAGGACATATACCTAAACGACGGTGGGAAATACAACCCTAATACTGACGCATGGAAACCACTTTCGACCACTGGAGCACCTACTTCTCGAAGCGGTCATACGGCTATCTGGACGGGTATAGAGATGCTCATCTGGGGTGGAAGCGAACGGGCCGGATACCTAAATGACGGTGGGAAATACAACCCTAATACTGACGCATGGAAACCGATCTCGGGACTTCATTCCGCTGAGGGTGTATTCCTCCATAGTGCTGTCTGGACAGGAAAGCAACTTCTCGTGTGGGGTGGTTGGAATGTAAATCAGGTCCCAGTCAATACCGGTGCGCTTTATGAACCGAATCGCGACGTTTGGACCCCCATCTCTGACAAAAACGCGCCAATCCCACGCGGGGGACACACAGCAATCTCGAGTGGTTCACTGATGCTGATCTGGGGTGGCACAACGGGTATGGAATACATCAATAGCGGCGGTGCGTATCACCTTGAAACCGATACATGGCACCCACTGACCACTGATGGCGCACCCGCGCGTAGGTTCAAGCACACAGCAGTCTGGAGTGGCACGCGCATGCTGATCTGGGGTGGCATAAACGAGGATGACGCAGTCAATACCGGTGGTATCTACGATCCAATGACAGACACATGGTATCGCATCACGACAGAAAACGCGCCTGAATCGCGTTTCGGACATCAAGCCGTTTGGAATGGCACAGCAATGATCGTCTGGGGTGGTTTCGGGAGCAGTGGATTACCACTGAAAACAGGTGGCGTGTATGAACCGAAGACGAATACATGGCACCCCCTCAGCACAGAAAATATCCCCGATGGACAGGTACTGCACACTGCGGTTTGGACAGGTGACAAAATGATTATCTGGGGCGGCACTGATGGCACAATTCCAGTGAACACAGGTGCTATGTATCTTCCGCAGCAATAGCAATCAGCGGTCAGCCATCAGTAAAAGAAGGTATCCGCATGTGCGAAACCTCTTGGGTCTGATGGCTATTCCTTCTGGAGCTGCTTAAGCATTTCCAACGCCCTCTTGTTATTTGGTTCTAACTGCAACACTTTTTCAAACGCTTCGATTGCATTCAAATTATCCCCAATTTTCTGGTAGGCAATCCCCAACGCCTCGTACGCTCGTACGTGTGCTGCATCAAGAGCGATGACCTGCTTGAACTGCCCAAGTGCTTCTGTATACTTTTCCTGCGTCAGAAATATCAAGCCGAGCCTGTAAACGACTTGCGTGTCTGTTCGGTCATCGGCAATAACTGCTTCATAATGCGGTTTCGCTTCAGCATAACGCCGTTGTTTCCAATAGACACCAGCGAGGTCTCGGTGCAGTGAAGGTTTCGTTGGCAATAGCTCAAGTGCCTTCTGATACTGTGTTATCGCCTGTTCCAACTGCTCCATATCTTCGTATACCAACGCAAGGTTCGCATAAACGTGCGCCAAAAACATGAAATGCCTTGAATCACCTATTCCGCCTGATGCTTGTGATTTTTTGAAGAGATTATGTAAAAGTTCAACGGCTTTTTGCGCTGTGTGGATCGCTGAATCGGTACGCCCGGTTTCGTAGTAGATTTGTGCTATGTAGGAATAGAGTTGTGCTTTTACGTAGGAAATCTCATCAGGCGTTTTTTGTTTTTGGACATCTTTGTCGCGGTGGAGTCGGACTTGTGTGCTTTTCAATACGGCAAGTGCCTCATTATATCTCTCTGTATGAAGGAGTGCGATGCCGTAATCAAGCCATAGGTCTATAGCCTTTTGATCATTTGAGATAAGCTGTCCAAATTCCGCAACAGCACTTACATAATCGCCTTCCGACATATAACGTCTGCCGCGTTCGGTATACAGCGGTGCTGTGACACCCGCCTGCAGTACATCCCACCACAGCGGATCAGCTAACCCGCTATACTGACTCGGATGTCGCGCCGCCCGCGCGTGCTGTTTCGCTGTCTGTTTATCTCCGAGTGCGATAGCAACTTGCGCCATCAGCGCATGTGCTTCGCTTTGCCTCGGATTCAAACGAAGTGCATTTTCCAAATGCGTTCGAGCAAGCTTCATCTGCTGCTTCGTGAGTGCAATTTCGCCGAGCCAGAGTTCAGAAAACGGATTATTCGGTTGGAAGTGTTTCGCGCGCTTCAAATGGTGTTGCGCTTCATCAAACCTCCCTAAAATACGGAGTGCGGAAGCAAGGTAGAGATGTGCAGGCGCGTATCCAGGTCTCAACTCAAGGGCACGGGTGAGATGTTTCACAGTATCTTCGGGCTGACGTTGCTTCGTTAAACGCCCAAGAAAATAGAGCCACTTGAATTCATCGGGTGCAAGCACACTCGCTTGTCGATAACACGGGATCGCTGGCACCTCCCAACCGTGACTGAGGTAGACATGTCCCAAGTGTCCCCAAACCTCCGCATCATCAGGCGAATTCCGGACGGCATCTTGTGCAGTCTCAATTGCCTCTAAAAGTATTTTTTCCTCAACTAAGTTGAGGTCTGCAGGCTCTGGAATATCAATATTACGTTCCGCGAATACAAAACTACTCGTCAGCATTAGGAGAAAATAGAGGATCTGTTTCATTAAAATATCCTCCCTTTTCCTTGATAGACCTTTACACGCCGGTTAGCAGTCGTTCCGGGAAATCTTTCACGACTTCCGTCTTGCCACTGCACCTCAATTGACTGAATTTTATCAATTGTTCCCAACCCGAAATGCACGATCGGTTCGCTACTACTGAGATAGCTTGTCCCCGACAACACATAACCCGTCAACCTCAATGATTCAGTTTGAAGCGTCACTTGTGCTCCGAGCGCGTCTCGATTTTGCGTGATGGCTTGCACAAATAACCAATGATGCTGAGACGGGGAGGCATCGTTTCGGAAAACGCGAACCCGATTATCAAGGCTGCTCACCACTATATCAACATCACCATCCCGGTCAATATCACCGAAAGCCATGCCGCGGCTCACCTCAACACATTCTGTAAAGTCGGGAGCACGTGAACTCACATCGGTGAAATGGGGTGTCGGAAACTGTCGGCTTTCAGCAGTCAGCAAAGATACCGACGATGTTTCTTTTTTTCCCTGACTGTTCTCACTGCGAAGCATGCGTGATGGCAACTGATTGCTATTTTGAAAGAGGAGATTCGGTTCGGCATAAAAATTCCAGAATTCTCCAACGTCTGCTCCATCCAAGATCGCCTCACGCTTTACTCGTCCATTGACGAGCGCGATGTCAAGATAGGCATCGTTGTCGAAATCAAGGAAACCACATCCAAAGCCTGTAAAAGGTAGATCGCGTCCGGCGAAACCTACTATTTCAGTCATATCAGTGAATACTGAATGGTTAGAGGCAACATAAAGCGTATTTGTCTCACCAGATAAATGCGTTGCGAACAGGTCAGGCAACGTATCGCCGTTGACATCCCCGACAGCGATCCCCATGCTGCCTTCCGGTTGACCGTAAGCATTAAACGCAAGCCCGTGCAATATGGCTTCTTCCGCAAAAGTGCCGTCGGTCTGGTTTACCCAGAGATGGTTCGCTTCGCCATCGTTCGCAACAAAAAAATCCGCCCAACTATCACCCGTCAGATCAAGGCATACTACGCCGAGCCCCCTACCGGGCATTGCAGCGATACCCGCCTGCTGCGTTACATCCGTGAAAGTGCCATTACCGTTGTTTCGGAATAAGCGATCCGTAGCAGCCTCGAAAACTTGTGGATTGCAGTAATCCGGCGCACCATGCTTCCCGCGACAGACTGTCTCTGTATCAAACTGCACATAGTTTGATACGTAGAGATCAAGGTCGCCATCTCTGTCATAATCACCAAAAGTTGCAGACGTTCCCCAATCCTCGTTTGAGATACCTACATCTTCCAATGCGAACGTACCATCACCATTGTTGCGATAGAAAGCATCGGCACCGTAGTTCGTCACATAGACATCCACATCGCCATCGTTATCGACATCCCCGATTGCTACGCCTTGTCCGTAGCCTTCATGTCCGATACCGGAGGCTTCGGTAGCATCAACAAACGTTCCATCGGGTTGTTGCCGAAAGAGTCGGTTTGGGGCAGGTGACTCCTCTTTACCGGGTGGCGGAAACCGAATGTGCAGGACATCCAGCGCGCCATCACCGTTGTAATCAAAGAGTGCGACGCCGCTGCCGATGACTTCAGGTAAGGCGTGTGTACCTGTAGCCCAAGAAGCTTCCGGCTGCGGAAAACCGAGCGCAGTGGTCACCTCCGTAAATAAGGGTTTATCCGTCTCCGCGTATGCTGTCCACAGAAAACCCATAATAACAATGAGAATCATAATGGCTGGTTTTGTCAGCATATCGTCATCTTAAACTTGTCACGGCTTGCTACGCCAGAATCACAAACTCCAATCGTCGGTGCGCTTCACGTAATGCTGCTTCTACTGCCTCTGGTGTCTCAGCACGCGCGAAGATGAAACCGAGATACCGCGCCCCCTCTGGCAACGGCACAACCTCTCCACCGATAGGGATTGTGATGTTAACCTCCACAATTCCGTCTACGTGATACGCCGCAGTTGTGCCACGGACTTCACCTAAGATGCCAGCCTTCGGTACCGGAATCATCATGACCCCTGCTGCCTGTTGTTCTCGCTGTAACGCCTCCACCGGTTGCCCAATCGCATGTCGGATAACCAACTCTTCGAGCGACATCCCTGTTCCAAACCGTAAGGTCCGAGAGCAGAGTCCGCCAATCGTTCGTGCAGCAATTTCAATGAGATGCGCGCCTTCGTCGTTATAGCGTAATTCGGCGTGGACGGGTCCGTGCCGCAGCCCTAAAGCACTCGCCGCTTCCGCTGTCGCGTGATGTAAAGCATCTTGGACATCCTCGGACAGACGGGATGGCGTGATATACAAAGTCTCTTCAAAAAAAGGACCTTCGAGTGGATCGGGTTTATCAAAGCGCGCGAGGGTCTTCAGTTCACCGTCTAAGAGGATCCCCTCCAGTGCTACCTCAATCCCCGGAATATAATCCTCAACGAGTAGATATTGCGAAGGGTGTTCTTGTGCGGTTATCTCAGTGGCTTCCTGTAAAGCATGCAGGAGTTTCTTTGTCCGTTGAAAGGCTTCAACAAATTCAGCAGGCGTATTCGCACGGATGACTCCGCGGCTTGCTGAGAGGGATAGCGGCTTAATAACACACGGAAAATTGATGGGGATGTTCGTGCTGTAGGGGTGTTTTTGCTGGGGTGTTTCTTCAGGTTCCCCAACGCCTACGATTTCAGTGGGATCCTCATAGATAGAGAAACGTTGGTAAGCAGGCACCGACACTCCATTTGTTGCCAATGTGTCCCGTAAAAGGTATTTATCGCGTGTGGCTTTCGCTGAAGCAACGGGGTTATGCGGAAGTCCTAACGCCGCTGAAGCAATCGTGGCGAGCAGTGTGGTATCGTCATCGACACCGACGATTGCTGTGATAGGGTACGTATCAGCAAATTCGAGGATTGTCTGTGTTGCAACGGTTGGCGAGGCGATGTCAAGCACGAGCGACTCGCGAGGCGAAAGATCGGCTGTTGTCGCAGCTTCTTCTGAGGCGACAACGACCTCCACATCAAGCTTCAATGCAGCATCAAGGAAATCCGTGGCGCGATAGGTGCGTGTCGGAAGGAGCAGGAGGATACGCGGTTTTTCTAACGGTTGATGTGACACCCAGAAACCTCCTGCTGATTAGCCATTAGTTGGCGCGAGAACCTCGTAACAATTTCTGATACGATGCGTGTGCATTCTGCGGATCCTCCTCACCATCAAGGACACGCCGCAGACATTGCACAAAACCGATCGGATCCTCCTCACCGAAGATCGTGCGTCCGAATAGAATCGCGCGTCCACCATTACTAACAACATTGTGTGCTAAGGCGAATGTGCTACGGGCATTTTGACGAGGACCGCCCAATGCACCAATCACCAACGTCGTATCGAATTGGCACAATTCAGCCCAGACATCGGCGGTTGTATATGCGGTCTTAATAAAGCGTGGACGTTGGTGCTTCCGAAGGTAACTCATCGTCCGGACGATTGAATCAGCAACATACATGCCGCGTTTTTCCTCATCCATTCCGGGGAGTTTAACGTTCGGTAAAAATACCTCTAAGAGGTGATCGAATCCTTCAATTTCACCGACAACATGTGCGAATTGCACATACGCTTGTAGCATCCGTTCATCAGCGATAGGATCGTTGTTGAGTGTAATGGAGTACAATCCGAGATTAACCTTGCATTCAAGTGCGGGACCGATGAGTGCCTCACAATAGCGTTGCATATCTTCTGGAAATACCGTCTGAAACGGCATTGACAAGTTTGACGTGTAGACACCAAATCGTGGGTTCCAGATAGCGGTTTCTGAGTTCATCCGGACGATCGGTGTAATCGGTGTGTTTTCAAACAGGTCTTCCTCAAGCGCGAGCGTTTCTGCATCAGCGGGTGTCATCAGGAGTCCATCTAATTGCCCGTCAGCGACGAGGTCGCGTTGCAGTTGTAAAAACTCTGCGTGTGTGCGATAGTGCGGTTTTGGGTGCTGCACCTGTCCGAGCCCTTTAATCCCCGCGGATGCAAGTGGATCCGCGGCAAAAACGAGTATCGGGTTCTGTGCAAGCTGGTCTGTATCATCAAGTTTATCAAATATCCGGTTACCCATCTATGATTAATTCCTTGTAATTAGTTACCAGTTATCAGTTACCAGTTACCAGTTATCAGTTAAGAGACAACTTGTGGTGTTTTTGCTTGAGTATTTCTGCGTTATAGATAATGCGAATGCCACAGCAACCCTCTTAACTGAGTACTGAAAGGATTTTTTGAAAAAAAATCCGTACTGATAACTATTAGAGTGTATTCGTTGGATCAATATCTATCACAAATTCAATAGCCTTCGACTTAATTGTGGCGGATGGATCGTCAGTTAAATGCTTAAGCAGTCGCCCTATTTCTTCAGCAGTCCGACTTCGGAGCAAGAGGTGCCACCGAAATTTTCCTTCAATTTTCGAGAGCGGTGCCGGTGCGGGACCAAGGATTTCCACCGCGGACTCTTCAATATCAGGAACCTGCGAAGTGTGTTCCTCTTGATCTGTCTGCCATATCTCAAGCTGCTCTCGCACAGCATGGGCGGTCTCAACGACCTCTGTTTCGTCTTTACCCCGCAGTAAAAGCACTGCGACATGTGAGAACGGCGGATACCGTAACGCGTCGCGCGCTTCGACCTCTTGCTTATAGAAATCGAGATAGTCGTGCTTCTGCGCAGCCGCGATACAGTAATGCTCCGGCATATACGTTTGGATGACGACTTTACCCGCAAGCTCAGCACGTCCGGAGCGTCCCGCGACCTGTGTTAACAGGCTGAACGTTTGCTCACCTGCCCGGAAATCAGGTAGATTTAAAGCAGTGTCCGCGGCGATAACCCCGACAAGTGTAACGTTCGGGAAGTCTAACCCTTTCGATACCATCTGTGTGCCGATCAGGATGTCAATCTTCTGTTGTTCAAATTCCGCTAAAATCTGCTGATGTGCATTTTTCCGAGCGGTTGAATCCGCATCAAACCGCCGGACATTCGCCATTGGAAATACCTTGCGTACCTCTTGTTCAACCGCTTCTGTGCCTGCGCCAAAAAAGCGGATAGCGTCACTGCCACACTGCGGGCATGCAGGTTGGGTCAGACGCTTGTCGCCACAATGGTGGCAGACGAGCCGCTCTGTCTCACGGTGGTAGGTTAACGAGATAGAACAGTTGTCACATCGTTCAACATAACCACAGTTTCGGCAGAAAACATAAGTGGAGTGTCCACGCCGGTTAAGGAACAGAATAATTTGCTCTCGCCGGACAAGCCGCTCTTCAATAGAATTTCGGAGTATATCGGAGAAGATCGTGCGATTGCCTCTCTTCAATTCGGCTCGCATATCAACGATATGGACATCGGGCATCTTTCTATCAAAAACACGGTTGGGTAAATTCAGGAGCCGATAACTCCCATTTCGCGCCTGATGGAAACTCTCAAGGGAAGGTGTCGCACTTCCAAGTAGCACAGGACAATTCGCGAGTTCGCTCCGTTTCCGCGCCACCTCTCGTGCGTGGTAGCGCGGGGCATTATCCGATTTATAGGAGTCCGAATGCTCCTCGTCTATAATCAGCATTCCGAGTGCTTGGACAGGAGCAAAGATCGCAGAACGCGGACCGATAACAATATCGGCATCACCTTTTTGGATACGATGCCACTGGTCATAACGCTCGCCATCACTCAATCGACTATGAAGCAATGCGACGCGTTCTCCGAAGCGTCCAACAAATCGAGAAGCCGTTTGGGGTGTAAGCGCAATCTCTGGAACCAATACAATGACGGATTTTCCATTCTCCAGCACTTCTGCCATCGCCTGCATATAGATCTCCGTTTTACCGCTTCCGGTTACCCCATGTAGCAGAAAAGTCGGTGAACGGGTGCTGCTGAAGGCATCGGGGTTACACCCTCCCCCGACAGTGTGTGATGTCAGTGCCTTTTGAATTTCGGAGAGTGCTGTCAACTGCGCCGGATTCAAGCGGAGCGGTTGTGTCGGCGCGACAGGTTCAGCACCCAATGGATTCCGCACCGTTTCTGCCTGTGTGATATGTATAAACCCGTGTCTTTCAAGGGTACGTAGCACTGAGGTGCTAGCTTTCACGCGCTTCGCCAAGTCTGCTGTTGCCAAAGGGATCCCTTCATCAAGGAGCAGTTGAAGAATCTCTGCGCGTTTAGCATCGCCAGCATGGCGACGATTACCTGAACGCTCGGAGGAACGGTCTGGGTCTTCGTTCTTGAGTTGCACAATTGCCGCCTCTACATCAGTGATCGATAAAGCTAATTTCGCGACAGTGGTTCTTTGCGTGGAGGCTTTCGGTTTATGGGTAACAGTGGTCTCAACAACACCTTTTTCCCTGAGTCTCGTAACCCTTGAACGAACATCTTGATAACTCAAACCCGTCCGTCTGGCAAGCTGATTGAAGGAGAGTTCACCTTCTGCCTCTAAATAGGCAACAAGTTTTTTTTCAACGGTGCCGAGGGATCCTGAAAATCCAGGTAGGAGTCGGACCTGTTCCTTTTTCTCGGTACGTACAGCGGCTGGCACTGCAGAAAAGAGCGCGACACCCCACGAACAGACATAGTAATCCGCCATCCATTTCGTAAGCGTGAGCATCTCAGGAGAAAACATCGGTGTCTCATCAAGACAGTCAGAGACATTTTTGATAAGTTTCGGAGCGAGGTCTGTTTGATCCAGCCGTTCAACGACAACGCCTTCCTGTTCTGTTCTGCGAAACGGTGCTAACACTCGAACCCCGGGTTGTAAAACCGCGTCCAGTTCTGGCGACACGCCATAGGTAAACACCTGATCTACCGATAGTGGAAAAGCAACGTTTGCATAGCGCATAATGAGTTGTCAGGTGTCGGCTTTCAGCCATCAGTAAAGAGGTTTTTGATGGGGTCAGGTACTTCTTTACTGATGGAAACCGACTGTCATTCTTTGTTCTATCCCTGCGCCAAAAACGCGAGTACCTTTTTTATATCTTCCCAGACATCGCGTTTGGCATTTGGGTTTCTGAGAAGGTATGCAGGATGATAGGTTGGCATAACAACCGGCGGCTTTTTATGTGGTAGCACCTGCAATCCGTCAACCTTACACTCATGGAACTCGCCACGAAGTTTTGTAATGCCTACCTTTGTCCCAAGCATCATCTTGGCGGCAAAACTACCTAACGCCACAATCACCTTCGGTTGGATGAGTTCTATCTGACGGACTAAATACGGACTACAGGTTTCAACTTCGGTGGGTTCAGGGTTTCTGTTGCCCGGTGGACGGCATTTAAGCACATTGGCGATATAGACATCCGCACGCTTCATTTTCATCCCTGATTCAATGATTTGCGTTAGCAATTGTCCTGCCCTACCGACAAAAGGTTCACCTTGTTCATCCTCGTCAGCCCCTGGTGCCTCGCCAATGAACATCAGGTCTGCACTCGTATTGCCGACTCCGAAAACGACACTATTCCGTGTCTCATGTAACGGACATTTCACACATGCCGCTGCATCCGTTGCCAACGCCAGCAGATCAAAATCCGCATAAGGCGACTGCTTTTGAGGCTCGCGTAACTCTGTTTCTATGAAACCGAGTTGAAGTTGTTCTTCCATATATTCCCTCACACTTGCTATCAGTTCTATGTACTCTTTTCTGAAGCCATCCGTATCCATTTTCGTCTATACCTAATGATAGTTATCAGTTTTGGGTTGATTAATTCCTTATACCGTGAATCACGGATATACCGTCAAACCAAGTGACGTACAGGAAGAAGCCAATCAGAAGAACAACGCTGACTTGGTGAACAATCTCTTGTGCCTTTCGAGGCATCGGCTTTCCACGGATTTTCTCCACCGCGCAAAAGAGCAGCTGCCCACCATCAGCAATTGGGATCGGTAATAGGTTGACAATAGCGAGATTGATACTAATAAATCCAATGAAAACGAGGACGCTACTCAAACCGTGTCGGCTGGATTCGCTCGTTAGGTGGACAATACCGATGGGACCGGCGAGGAGTTTTGGGGACATATCGCCGCCTGCCAACTTTTGTAGGGTGTTACCGATGGCTGTAAAGGTCAACCATGTTGCCTCAACCCCTTTTCCAAACCCCGTGAAAAGGTTATATTCCGGCAAAGGTGCTGTTTTGCGATCCAGTTGTATTCCACTGAAGGAGGCCTGCCACATCAATCCGAACATGATATGTTCAGGGTCTGTCTCTGAACTTTCCGTTTCGCCCGAAAGGGTTACTTGTTCCAGGTTCCCCTCCCGCATCAAGCCGATTTCAATGGGTTGGTTCGCCGCCGTGAGTTGCGAGTGGAGCGTCGTCTCGTTTATGGTTCCCCAGTTAAACGTAAGGAGTACATCTCCATTCTGAATGCCAGCGTCTTCAGCGATGCTCCCTTCTTGAACACTCGCTATCACACGCCACTCCACCGGTATTACAAGCGTCCGCGTCTCGTCCGCACGGCGGATTCCGAGCACTAATGCCTCCCGATTCTGGTTGATATTATTATAGAGTGCTTTGTATTTCTCATCAATCCAATTCGCTGTCGGGTGCCACACGCCGTAACCAAAGTATGGAACGTTATAGAGTCTCTCACCATTGATACTCTCAATTACGTCTCCGACTTGAAGACCGGCTTCTGCAGCGGGACTTCCTTTTCTGATATGATTCACGACGGTTTCATCACCACTCCTCACGCGAATTTCGCCGAGATCACCTCTGACAGTCGATATAGCATTCGGTTTGACAAAGAGGGTTTGACGTTCTCCATCTCGGTCCACAACGAATTTTAACGTTTTATTCGCGCTTATAATAACCTCTCTTTGAACCGTAGACCAATGACGGATTGGATCCCCATTGACAGAAACAAGTATGTCGCCGGGCATGAGTCCACCTGCAGCCCCCGGTCCATTGTCAGCGACCGCCCCCATTTGAACTGCCTCCTTCTCACCGAGTGGCATGCCGGTGAATCCACTGATGAGATCGGCAGCCTTTCTGTCAAGTCCAGTTGCGAAAACAGCCCCATAGACCAAAACACCGAACAAAAGATTAACTGCGGGCCCCGCCGCGATAACAAATGCGCGACTGCCGACCGAAGCACTTGCGAATTCACCAGCGGCACCGGTCTGTTCGCTTGGATTCTCACCTTCCATCTGGACATACCCACCAAATGGCAGCAGGGAGATTTTATATTCCGTCTCATCTCGCTGAATCCCGACAATTTTTGGACCGAAACCGATGGAAAAAGTGTTCACCTTGATACCACACCGTTTCGCAGCCCAGAAGTGACCGAATTCGTGAATAAAAATAAGAAAACCGAGGGCAACAATTGCAAGAAACACTGTCTTGAAGTGCGGCAGGAAGGAGTTCATTAGGTCAAAGAAGAATTCCATGTTTATTATCCTTTTTCTTATTAGCTATCAACCGTCAGGGCGGTTTTTCTACGAAAAACCTTTCAGCCATCAGTTAAGAGGTTATCGTTTAACAAAGCCTCTTTTAACCGATTGCTGATGGCTGATTGCCGATGGCTATTTTGTGTGATTTTTTATGAGTGTATGAGTGAACGTGCTGTTGATTTTGCCCACCGGTCAACCTCAAGAATATCTGAAAGTGTTGGCTCATTAATCACCGTGTGCTGATCCATTACACGTTCGAGGATAGCCGGTATATCCATAAAACCGATACGAGCGTTAAGAAATGCCGCTACGACGATCTCATCTGCGCTGCTCAATACCACAGGGAGTGTGCCACCAACTTCCGCGGCAGTATATGCAAGCGAGAGACACGGAAATTTCTCAAAGTCAACAGGTTCAAAGTGCAGTGTCCGTGCCTCCTGCAAATCCAGACGCGGCACCGGTGCGGAGAGTCTACGCGGATAGGTTAAAGCGTATTGAATCATAATACGCATATCTGTGGGACCTAATTGGGCAAGCGTGGAACCGTCTGTCCATTCCACCATAGAATGAACGATGCTCTCCGGGTGTACAACAATGTCAATTTTTGAGAGTTCTATATTAAACAACCATTTCGCTTCGATGACCTCCAGCCCTTTGTTCATCATCGTTGCGGAGTCAATTGTGATTTTCTGTCCCATCTTCCAATTCGGGTGCTGGAGTGCCTGCTCTGGCGTTACAGCGTAGAGTTCCTCTTTTGGTATCTCTCGGAACGGCCCGCCCGATGCAGTGATTAGAAGTCGATGGATATCCGCTTGTCGGTCGCGCGCGCCCTCCAAACATTGGAAGATAGCACTCATTTCGCCATCTATCGGTATCAATTTAACGCTATTTGTCTGAACCGCTGCGTTAACAAGCGGTCCCGCCATCACCATTACCTCTTTATTAACGAAAGCGATATCTTTGCCAGCGTTAATCGCCGCCAAGGTCGGTAGCAGACCAGCACTTCCGCCCATTCCATCTAAAACTTGGGAGGCTTGCGGCATGGTAGCCACAGCTTCAAGTCCTTCGCTCCCAGCGAGTACTTGTGTCCCGTTGATGTCTCGAATGCGTGTACGTAGTATTTCTGCTGCGGTGAGTTCATTGAGTGCGACCAACGCGGGACGATATCGCCGAATCTGCTGTTCAAGGGTATCAACGTCCCGGTTTGCTGCAAGACCGACGACCTTAAATTCGTCAGCATGCGTTTCAACAACACTCAGGGCGTTTTTCCCAATAGAACCGGTGCTACCGAGTATGGCGATGTGCTTCATGTGTCCTTTCTGCTTACGGCAAATGGCCTGTCAATTCTAAGTAGTAATAGAGGGTAGGCGTACTAAAAATCAGGCTGTCACATCTATCAATAAATCCGCCATGACCGGGAATTACGTCTCCAGAGTCTTTGACCCCAGCAGTTCGCTTCATCAGCGACGCGCTCAGGTCACCGAGTTGTCCGAGAACGCCCAACAACAACCCAATAAAAGCGGCATTCATCCAAGAAAGCGTTCCTTTCAGGAGAATGGCACCCAGCAGGAAGCCGATTAAAGTCCCTACAACCAGCCCACTGATCGTTCCCTCCACCGTTTTGCGAGGACTGATAGGGGTACCGAGTTTATGTTTACCGAAGGCTCTACCGACGAGATACGCGCCGGTATCGCTACCCCAAACTGCCCCACATAACAAGAAGATGAAAGGCATACCGTTCGGTTCAGCGTTGCGCAGTAGGATCAGGTGATACCCCAGGACCCACCCGATTGTTAAAATACCGGTTAACTTTAGCGTGACAGTGATCAATTCACCGGCAATTTTCCGGCTAAAGATACTCTCAGCGAACACATAAATGAACACGAAAGTCAAGAAACTAAACACCACTGCTGAGACGGACACAGTCTTTGTCAAGGTAGGCAAGAGATATGCTAATAAACAGCAGACACCTGTCAGAAATGCTGGCATTACCGGATTCAATTTTTCAGTAAAGTGTTGCGCCAGACGACAGTACTCAACTTGCATCATCAACGTAGCACCTAATACAAGTAGCAGGTAGAGCCAATCTCCCGAATAGATGATGAGGATCACTAACGGCACCAGCACAACCACACTCAGGGCTCTCCGCCAAAACATAAGTTCCCTATCCCACTTTTTTTAAATTTCCTTGCGGTTAATCAGGTGGATCTGTTCTTCAAGGGTTAGCCCAAAGGAGCCTGCTTCGCAGTGAGAACCATTACATTACAGACTACAGTTTCTATGTTAAGTTAAAAAGAAGAACACAAACACAGCTTGTAATGAAATGGAAAGCGGATCTATGGCGCAACGTTTTCAACCATCAACAGCACCTTATCAAACTGCAAAGTAATCTAAAATTAAGTTTCTAATAGTTCCGCTTCTTTCGCTTCTGTCAATGCGTCAATCTGGTTGATGTAGGTATCTGTGAGCTGCTGCACGGGGTCTGCGTTCGCCTTTCCGCGTTTTTTGTCACCACCGCGACCGCGACTTTTACCGCCACTGCCGCCCCCTGAATCGCCACCGTCAATCTTTTTGACAGCATCATTGGCATCACGGCGGATATTCCGAATCGCCACTTTCCCCTCTTCGGCGAGTTTCCGGACAACTTTTGTTAACTCAGTCCGCCGTTCTGTTGTGAGTTCGGGTACAAGGATTCGGATGACATTCCCGTCATTGCTCGTTGAGAGTCCTAAATCCGAATGTGCTATTGCTTTCTCAATTTCTGTAATTAGCGTTTTATCCCAGGGCTGAATGACAAGCAGGCGCGGTTCCGGAGTCGTAATCGTACCGACTTGACTCAACGGACTTTTAGTGCCGTAATAAGTAACACTGACCTGATCTAAAAGAGCAGGTGTAGCACGTCCTGTTTGTACATGCGACAACTTCGCTGCGGTCACTTCAATTGTTTTCTTCATCCGGGATTCAGCCTGTTGAAGTACCTGTTGCATCTGATTTTCCCTCTTTTTAAATTTCCTTGCGGTTAAATCAAGTGGGTTGTTACTTTGCGGGTTCCCATTCTATAGATCTTGCTTCGCAGTGAGACCATTATATTACAAACTACGGTTTCTGTGTTAAAGAAAAGCAGAAAAAACGTAGCTTGTAACGAAGTGGAAAGCGGATCCACGGAGACGTTGCTAAAACCTCAAACGTGGCTAACCGAACTGCAAAGTAATATGAAAATTACTGTCCAAGAACGTAAAGCACAAAACGTTTGACGACGATATTCTCACCCAACTGGGCTATAGCGTCCTTTACAAGGGTTTCGATGGTTTTATCCGTATCACGAATATATGGCTGTTGTAAGAGGCAGGTCTCCGAATAGAATTTAGAGAGTCGCCCTTCAACGATCCGTTCAGCGATGTGGGCAGGTTTTCCCTCTTGCTCCGCTTGTGTTTTCAGAATCGCTTTTTCAGCCTCAAGGTCCTCAGGTGGGACATCTTCAGACTTAACATATTTCGGTTTAGCGGCTGCCACTTGCATCGCGATTTCTTTTGCCAACTCTTGGAACTGCTCCGTCCGTGCGACGAAATCGGTTTCACAATTCAGCTCGACTAATGTGCCGACACGACTGCCAGGGTGGATGTAAGAAACG
>JAJEGI010000098.1 GCA_022819945.1 Candidatus Poribacteria bacterium | reverse complement strand
TGGGGCTGTCCGGTTCGGTTAGGAAACCGAACCTACCGGGCCTGGGGAAAACGTAGAATTACCGAAATATTTATTTAGACTTCATCAAACCCCGACTGCAAGGGATGTATCAATTCTAACTACGATATTTGGTACGCGGCGAGCTTTTGCTTATTAAAGAGAATGCCGTGTCCTGGACGTTCTGGCGGCGAAAAGTGACCGTCTCTGAGCGTCAAGGTATCATCAAGCACCGGATCCAGCGACGGTATATACTCGACAAAAAGCGAATGTGGCACCGCAGCAGAAAGATGTACGTGTAAATCCATCAGGAAGTGCGGTGAAACAGAGAGTCCAAAACATTCTGCGGTGTGTGCGACTTTCATCCATTCAGAGATACCGCCGACACGGACAGCATCGGGTTGTAGAATGTCCGCTGCGCCTTGTGCGATGTACTCCTTAAAGACATATTTATTGTAAATCGTCTCGCCGATGGCGATTGGGATCGTGGTTTTCTCACGCAAGTCCACGTGGCTATCGACGTCATCTGCCTCAATGGGTTCCTCAAACCAGAAAAGGTCTGCCGCTTCGACCCGACAGGCGAGTTGAATGGCTTCGCGTGCGTTCCATTTCATGTTGGCATCAATCATGAGGTAGGGTTCTTGTCCAATCGCTTTCCTGACCGCGAAGATGCGTGCCACATCCTCGTGGAGGCTGTCGCGCCCGACTTTAATCTTGATACCTTTGAAGCCTTGTTCTACAAATTCTACGGATTGCCGAACAAGTTCGGCTTCGGAGAGGTGCAGCCAACCGCCATCTGTATTGTAGACAGGAACAGCGGCTCTCGCACCGCCGAGGATTTGGTAAAGTGGTAACTCGGCGCGCTTTGCCATGAGATCCCAGAGTGCGATGTCTACCGCTGCCATGCCTAAAGTGACGATACCCCCTCGGCCGACCCAGTGTGTATCCATCCACATCCGATTCCAAATCCGATCAATGTTGGCGGCATCCTCCTCAAGCAGGATAGGCGTGAGATAGGCATCCATAATCTGTTTGATCGCTTCCCCACCCTTGCCGATCGTGTAGGAGAATCCGGTGCCGACGACTCCGTCCGCATCTTCAATCTCAATGAAAGGGAACTCCATAGAGACAAAGGCTTGAATGGCATCGACACGTTCGACTTGCGGTGGAATATCGTAAAGGGATGTACGAACTGCTTTAATTTTCATTTTTTAAATTTCCTTGCGGTTAAGCAAGTTTCAGTATTAAATAAGCACATTTCCCATCGCTGGCGGGCGGGGAAACCCCGCCCCTACGGGGGGTCGGATCCTCTCGGAAATCCGAAAATCTAAAATTAGTATTTAATATTGCTTAAACAAGGTAAAATTACTATTTCATGGGATTCTCTTAAATCCTGCTTCGCAGTGAGAACCATTTCATTACGGACTACTGTTTTGTCAACATTACATTATTTAGACGATGGAACTTCTGCATCTAATCTTCGGATGGAAAACTACTGCTTTAAGTGCTCAATCATCGCCAATAACTTTTCGATACAGATGCGCGAGGCTTCTTCACCGGCTTCAGAGAAGGCTTGCCCTGCTGGACGGTTGAGGATGGCATCGTCAATTTTGAGTGAGGGTCGCCAATGCGTTTCAAGGCAGAGATGCCCCTCATATCCATCATCAATCAAGGCTTGCAGCTGCCCTTGCCAGTCGATAATCCCGTCGCCGACGGGAACGGATTCTATTTCTCCGGTATCGGGATTCGGTCCCGCGTCCTTGAGATGTGCGTGAATCATTGTCGGTTTCATGCGGTTGTAGGCATCAGGATACGGGGTTTCACCACCTTTTGCATGCGCTTCATTGGCAGGATCCCAGATACCGCGGATATTCGGGGAATCAATTTGTTCAATAAACTCTGCAGTGAGTTTAGCGGTGCTGAGTGAAGTCGTAGATTCGTTTTCCATGCCGAGCACAATGCCTTCGCCGTCTATCATCCTGCGCGGCTCATCGTAAGCAGCGATAATTTCGTCCCAACGTTCTTCAGTTTCTCCGGTGTCCCAAAAGACGAAGGTGCGGATAAGATTCGTATCAAACGCCTTTGCTGTTCGGATGCACCCTTCGAGTATACCGAGATGCTCTTTTCGTTCCGCAGCGTTGTCCATATCGCACTTAAAAAATGGGGACGCAACGCCGATAATCTCAATGTCCGTGCCATCAAGTAGGCGTTTCATCTCGTCGATGTCTGCTTCGGTGAGTTCGTGCGGGAGTTTATCCCAGACGGAGCGAATTTCGATGGAGTGTAAGTTGAAGTCCTTGACAAAATTGACAACGGTGGCAAAGTCTTGTGAAACTTCGTCGTTGATAACGCCGAGTTTAAACATAGTTGTATGTCTCCTTTGAAACTTTTGCGATATATTAGCATAGCAGGGTGTTAATAGCAAGCAGGATTTTGTTCGTTTCCGTAGGCAGCAATTGGCACGTAGGTAACAGACAGGTCATATACATTTAACACCCACGAAAAACTGGGGTGAACGCAGAGATTTTTCTTGATTATTTTTTTTAGATCTGCTATGATTTCGGTATCTATTAGAGAGAAACAATTTTCACACCTTAGTGCAAGAATAGGTCAACCATACAAGGAGGCGTAGAAAATGAAAGTCAGATTGGTATGGATTGGGATAGTCGTTCTATTTATTGCGGGTATGTCAACCCCATCAAGTGATGCTGTATTAGACCCTGACACTGTCGTAGGGATATGGAAATTTGATGACGGTACAGGGGATACCGCAAAGGATTCTTCTGAAAACGGGAACGACGGTACACTCATGAGTAAACCGAAGTGGGTGGATGGTAAATTTGGCAAGGCTCTTGAGTTTGATGGTACAAACTTCGTGGACATGGGAAATGATGAATCACTTCAGTTCGACGGGAATGTGACAATCGTTTTTTGGGTTAGACCTGAAAGCGTCGCTTCTGGTCGCCAAAACATAGTTTGCAAATCTTATGGCGGCGAAGGTTGCTTGACACAGGAACCAGATGGTCGGTTGAGTTTTTATTGGGGTGATTGTGGCGCGAATTGTCAACCTTACGTGGAGGTTGCAAGGCCAGCTCCTGGCACTTTCATAGATGACGAATGGATTCACGTCGCTGAAACGCGTAATGTCGACAAACGCGAATATAAGATGTACAAAGATGGTGAGGTTACAGGTCAAGATAAATGGCTGAAATGTGGTGCTCACCCCTGTGGTGACTCCAGCCCCAGTAACCTTAACTTGCTTATCGGTTCTGGTTATGCCGGTAAATATAGGGGTATCATTGACGATGTAGGTATCTTTAGTGTGGTCCTGAGTGAGGATGAGATTCAGAGTATCATGGACGATGGATTGGATGCGGCTTTCGACGTTTCTCCGACCGACAAACTTACTACCACATGGGCAGCCCTTAAGAAATAATGGATCAACACAAAAAGGCAAGAACACATTGTTCTTGCCTTTTTTAATTTAACGATGATTTTCAAAAAATTAGACTTTAGTTAACGCGATTTGCAACTTTTTTGTTCCTATAGTGTGTGACTATCAAAAGATATATTAACCACCGAAAGCCAATACGGTTTCGGCGACCTACTGATTCATACCCAGTAACATCCAAATGCATTGATTTCGGACGAATGACATATCCGAACTTTGGAGGCTATCATGAAGCAACGGAATTGGATAACAGCCTTACTGAGTGCCCTGATAATGATCGGTATTTCCAGCGGCACGGCTTTTACGGAAACGTCACAGCCTATAATTCAGATGGAACAAGAAGTCACACAAGGTGCGTTACGCGTTGAGATGGACGAAGAGATCATCGAATGTCCGCTAAAACACACCGACGTAAAGGCAAACATCGCAGGTTTCATCGCACGCGTCACTGTAACCCAAACTTTTCACAACCCGTATGACGAAAAAATTGAAGCGGTTTATGTCTTTCCGCTGCCACATACCGCAGCGGTAGATGACATGACGATGACCGTCGGAAACCGTCGGATCGTCGGATTGATTAAACGCCGCGCCGAGGCACAAGCCATTTATCAAGAAGCGATCCAGCAAGGGAAAACAGCGAGTCTGCTGGAACAGGAACGTCCGAATATCTTTACACAATCGGTGGGGAACATCCAGCCGAATGATGAGGTTCGTATCGAAATCTCTTATGTCGATGTGCTTGATTACGATATGGGTACCTACGAATTCCATTTCCCAATGGTAGTGGGTCCGCGATATATCCCCGGCACCGCAACTTCCAAAGTGCCTGAACTGCCGGATGAATTAAAAGGGAAAGTCGGTGAATCAGAGGCCCCTTTGGATGGCTCTCCAGACGGTGCTGACCCATCAGGGACGGGGGTAGCCCCCGATACAGACCGTGTGCCGGATGCATCGCGTATTACACCGCCAGTGCTTAAGCCCGGTTACCGCACAGCACACGACATCAGCCTCGCGGTATCGCTTGATGCCGGGGTGCCGATTCAGGATATCCAGATTACCAATCACACGGCAGCGGTTGAGCGTGCTGGCGCGTCGGGTGCGACTGCAGTGCTTTCACCGGCTGATTCAATACCGAACAAGGATTTTGTGATGAAATACGCCGTTGTCGGTAAAAAGCCGGAGATGGCAGTTTTAGCACACGCTACGAAACCTGAGCAGGGCTACTTCATGCTCATGATCCAGCCTAAACTTGATGCTGAACTTGCCGAAGCACCACCCCGCGAAATAGTCTTTCTCGTTGACACTTCAGGTTCAATGTCCGGCGCACCGACAAAAAAAGTCAAAGAGACGATGCATCATTTCCTGCGACGCACCAAACCGAATGACACCCTGCAGGTCATCACCTTCGCAAGTTGGGCAGATAAACTCTTTAAAAAATCGGTGCCAGCGACGCAGATGAACATTGAACACGCTCTTAACTTCACACAACAGGTTCAGGGTGGTGGTGGAACAGAGATGCTGAAAGCCATTAAGTTGGTACTCAACGAACCCGTTGACCCGGAACGGGTACGCATTGTCGTTATGCTCAGCGATGGCTACATCGGTAACGAAGCGGAAATCATCGCTGAAGTTGACAAACGGGCAGGGGATCAGATCCGTTTTTGGGCTATCGGCATCGGTTCATCACCGAACCGGTATCTGATTGACGGCGTGGCAAAACACGGCGGTGGGATGGCAAAGGTGTTAGAGCTCAACACCGACCCCGGCCCCCTTGTTGCGGAGATTGCTGACCGCATCCATCGTGCACAACTCGCTAAAATCCAGATTGATTGGAAGGGACTCTCTGTCTATGAGACCTATCCGCGGCGGATTCCTGAACTCTGGGCGGGCAGACCCGTCATTATGTTTGGACGCTATGGTGCAGGCGGTAGTAAAAAAATTGAACTTTCTGGCAGTGCGGAGGGTAAGTCGGTCAAATACAATTTACACGTGACACTCCCAGAAACGGAACCCACCCGAGACGTTTTGTCAAAAGTGTGGGCGCGTAAGAAAATCGAAGACCTCTCTGCACAGTTATATGCTGCTGATGCGTCGGAAATTATTGAGGAAATCACCGACATCGCGCTCAATCATCGGTTGATGACCCAATACACGAGTTTCGTCGCCGTAGATGAGAATGATATGCAACCGATAGACCAAGAGGTGAAAGCACCTCGGCAGGTTGTAGTGCCTGTCCCACTGCCAGACGGCACCGATTTCAGAGGATTCTATGGTTCCCAGAACGCAAGCGTTGTCCTTTCTAGCAAAAGACAAATGGTAAGAAGTGCCCCTTTAACCGCTGCTCCAACCGCACAGTATAGTGCCGATAGAGGTCCGACACTTGAGGCGTTGGTAACTACAGAAACCGAGCAAAATGAAGCCCCTGGGCAATCGGATTTCTTGGAGAAATCTTTGGTAACACCGTCTTGGAAACTTCTGGCAGGTGCAATTGATGGTAAAGTTGACCAAGAAGCCCTCACGACGCTCCAAAAGGCTTGGGAAGATCCGAAGCTCGAAACAGTGATGACAGGTGGAAATCAGTACATTGCCGTCCGGTCCGCATGGTGCATCCGCACAGCAGCCCAAGCAGTTCCGACCGATGTAGAACTGACAGCACTTTCCAAACGCGTTCTCTCAAAGGTAAGCCAGATCAAGCTGCCGAAGCTGGGAGATAACGCCTTACCCGCTTATCTCAGCACGCTGTATACGGTACTCACGCAGCAAGAAGATGCCCACAAAGGTCTGGTGAAGTCGCTGTTGAAACGGCTGGATAAAGACACGCATATCACTATGAAAACAGCGCACTTGATCGCTGAAGGTTTGCTGAAACCGTCCGGACGGAACGATAAGGCACTCCAGGCAGCACTCTTAACGCACGATATTTACGGAGAGGATCTCGTGCTTCTGACCTGCCTACTTGCTAAAAATCGGGGTGGGCAGCTGTGGCAAACCTTCCGTGAAGAATTTCCATACATAGCGAGGCGAAACCGACTGAATGGACACATTGTGGTCGCTATCAGTCGAATTGAGGCATCGCCAAGAAGCATTCAGTTTTCACCAAAACGGTAAAAAAACTTGTGATGTGATTCCGTTTTCATGGTATCCTTATATAGCAGAATTCAAAGATATGAGGCATCAGGTAAACGGTAGTTCTTAAAACACTCTCCTTTCGCTGGCGCGGTGTTTTTGCTGGGGTGTTTCCCCTAGGAACCCCGCCAATTTTTTGTGTCCACGCAATTATGGGCTTTACAAGGAGTTGCGACCATGAAAATCACAGGCTTTGAATATCGTACGGTCTCCATCCCTTTCCTTCCAGCGATACAAGAACATTCGGGTATGGAGTATCCGACGACCCTGGTCTGGGTACACACAGATGAAGGCCTGACAGGGTTGGGTGAAAGCAATGCCCTGCACAGCGATATTACGGATCAAGCGGACAGCATCGCTGAAAGGTATGTCGGTAAAAACCTGTGGGATCTCGACCTCTCATCCGAGTCATTCACTTTCCAATCTGCTTTTTATGATTTGGCTGGACAAGCGTTGGGGGTGCCTGCACATAAGTTAATCGGTGAGAAACAGCGAGATAGCGTTGAACTTGCCTACTGGTCGCCCGCGATGCCGCCGGAAGCGACAGCAGCAGAGGCGGAACGCGCTGCAGATCTCGGCTTTCGGGTGCATAAACTCAAGGCACGAAAGGCAAATATCGTTGAAACCTCGCGATTGATTGAAGCGGCGTGTGGACCTGATTTCGGGATTCGCGTGGATCCGAACACAGAATTCGGAGATTTGGAGACGGGACTCCGGCTCGCTGAGGAACTGCTCCCTTATAACATTGAAGTCTACGAAGACCCGATCCGATTTGAGGATTTGTCTTGGTACCGTCAGATGCGGGAAGAAGTGGATGTGCCAGTCGCTCGACATATAGGGGGACCGCAAGAGATTTTAGAGAACATCCGTGCCGATGCAGTGGATGCGGTCAACACGTTTGGGAACGTCGCTGGACTCCGTAAGAGTGCCGCCGTTGCCGAAGCCGCGGGTTTGCCGATTTGGGTGCAGGTCTTCGCCTTCGGTTCCTGTGTCGCCTCGACCTTCGCTGCGCACATGGTGTGCACAATACCGAACTGCACAATGCCGATCGACGAACTCCCGCATATCCGTGTTGACGATCTCTCCGGCGGTAGCATGGACTTGTCTAATGGTGCAATCAACTTGACAGATGCACCCGGATTGGGTATCAGTCTTGATATGGATGCGGTTGAGCGGTATCGCATCCGTTGAGAAGCTTTCAAGAACGGAAACCTCTATTTTGAATACTTAACCTATCTTTGCTGGCGGGGTTTGCAACCTCGCCTTTTTCTCGAAATCTCGCTTAGGAAAAACAAGGGGGTCTAAATTCCGAAAAAAGAGTTGAGTTTTTTCAGCAACATGCGTTATACTAACCTACGTTCCTATCAATTTCAAACAGTTTTAGGCATTCAACAAGGAGTTCGCATGGTCCCTGAAATCCAGACTGCTCAAGATATATGGCCGCAATTGGCTCCTATCGTATTCGTCCCACGTACAGAAAACGACTATCAGCAGCTTTCAATTTTGCAGGACGAGTTAAAGACCATCATCGGTGAAAGCGAAAATCACCCGTTGGTTTCATTAATGGAAGTCGTTGGGGCACTTATTGAAAAATATGAATTAGAACAAGCATCAATGGAACGTGAAGCTTGGTACGGCCTTTCCCTACGGATGCTTGCCCGAGCATACGGAAATGACGAACCCGAGTATACAGCAGATATGCTTAAATGGGTAAACCCAGATTATGAAGGAAAGTGATGTCATTCTTGCACCGTTGCCCCAGGATGATGCGGAACCAAGGAACGACACGAACGCTTGTTGCAGAGACTGATCGCTTATCTAACAAATGCCGAAGACCAATCTTAAATAGGACCACTTCAGGACTTACGCAAGGCGCAATAAATTGCGCCACTACGAACCTGATCACTTTTGAGAAACACATATATTTCCAAGGAACATCTGTTTGTAGAGATGCGATTCATCGCATCTCTGCGTAAGTCCTGATAAGTTTAATTCTTAAGCATCTTGAGGAACGGAATAGTGCCGCTCGTGAGTTCAGTATAAAGGTCAAGGAGATTTTCCTCAAGTGCTGCTAATGTTTCCCCTTGCGTCCAATAATTAGGGTATGCCTCAAGGTAGCCAAGAAACATGTCCTCATCTTGCCAATAAATGTACTTTTGTGTTTCCATATATAGCACCAAATTGTACCAATCAAATAGGGGAGCGAATCTACCCAGAGATTTATTCTCGCGTACTGATAATTATACCATTCAAATTATCAGAAATCAACATTTACTTTGAAAAAATAAGGCGATAAGGAAAGGACCTCTACAAGCCGGGCAACCCGTCCACAATCTCCACCGTTTTTAAACTAACAGTGATGACGCGGGGGATGAGATCGACAATATATTGCGGCTGATCGGCACGGTTCGGGTCATTCACAATTCCGCTCCGTTTGTCTGTCTTGACGCGATACTGGTCGATGACCCACTCCAACGCCGACCGATTGCCCAACCGATAGTCATAAACCGCTGCAGGAATACCGTCGAGTGTGAGGAAGTCGTTGTATTTCAGCTGCGTCTTATCTCTGGATAACTTCATCTTCTCAACACGCCAATCTATCGGCATACCGGGGGTTTCGATGTGTTTCAGTTTGTCGTATTTCGACGCGGATTCGTAGTTGATGTGGAGGTCTGCTAACGCCGCGCCTGCGTTGGCGAAACCCCAGAAATCTTTGGTAAACGGGATATGCGGGAGATCGCGTTTGAGGTTCGCTTGATACTTTTCGCGATAGCCAGGGTGGTGCAAGAACCCGTAGGTATAGTGGAAGATGTCCCACTTGGTGATGGTGTCGTCGCTGTAGTGGTTTCGGAATTCCGCCAACGCCCAATCGGTTATATTCTCCCGGCGGTTTGTGCCATCTTCATCGTAGGTATAGAAAGGAAAGGATTGCGTTTTTTCAAGGAAATCAAAAGACGGAATCATATCTGCCACCAAGGCTTGAAATGTTTTTTTAATTCCGATTCCACTGACACAAATCACTCGATTTTCTTTTTCTGTATCAAGTGTAGGAAAAGTGACAGGAAATATAGACATTCGGTGGTTTAGTGTCCTGTCGAAACACAGATTCATTTTAGTGAAAGGTCTACAGACAGACTCTCGAAGTTTTGATTCTGGGCATTCGGCAAGCCGCCCCTGCTGTAGTTTCAATTTTAATCCTGAACTCCACTTAATTTTACTGTCGTCATATTCGACAAAACTATCAACATCCCTTGAGCTCGGCGGCATTCCCTTCCACTTAAGTACGTGCGTGTTATAAAAATCACTCGTCCGTTTTACATTTTGGATCAGGGCATCTTTCTGAAAATTATAGAGCCATGCATCTCTACTTGTTTGGAAACCCATCCCAAATGTGTGGAAAATCACGTTGACCGCCGCCGTTTTTCTATTCTTTGCCTTATTTCCCATCGGGATAAAGGTATCAAACTCGGCATGAAGTCCCTCTGTGAGCCATGTATGTTTAGCATCAACCGCTACTTGTTTCATAGGCACATTCGTATAATCCGCGAAGTCCACTAAAAGTTTTTGTTTCTCGCGTGCCTTAAGATAATCGTCAACAGAATAGAGCCATACCTCAGCAGGTTCAGATGTCGCCTCTGCTTTTTTGATGAAGAGACTAATCCCGATTCCAACCCGTATCTGATCATCAAAAATGTTACCGCCTTCTTGTCGGCGGCGTTCACCAGAGGTACGTGCATTCCCTTTCAAATCAATATGATAAATTTTGGTAAAATCTTGTGCGAGGTGTTTGCGCATGCCGTCAAATGCGATGCCATCCAGAAAACCGTTGTTCGTCACAAACGCGACAATACCCTCTGCGCCAATCCGCTTCGATGCCCACAGAATCGCTTTCACATACGGGTCCGAGAGTGCGTTTTTATTCGTCGCCTTTGAGTCTTGCGAATACGTCTCTCGCAGCAGCGCGTCCATTGTCTGATACTTCCGATTCTTGTTGTTGTCGTTCTCGTTGGTCTGGTGGATATTGTAAGGTGGATTGCCAATAACGACGAACATATCCGCTGCCTTCTGTCGCTCGACGCGTTCTGTGTTTTCCTGTGTGAAAAGCTGCGCCTGCTGTTCCTCAAGCAGCTCGAAGGTATCCGCAAGTGCGATCCCTTCAAAGGGTCGATACGTCTGCGTCCGTTGAAAAAATTCGTGTTCAATGTTGAGGCTCGCGATGTAGTAGGGCAGGAGTAAAATCTCGTTGCAATGGAGTTCGTTGTGATATTTCTCCGCCAGTGTTGTTGCACGGATGTCCTGCATCAAACGGACGATGAAGTTACCGGTGCCGACAAACGGATCGATAATATGAACGCCTGTATCCGACAGCGACCGCTCAAACTCGGTTTCAAGGATATGTTCAACGCTGTTCACCATGAAATCGACAATCGGTTGGGGTGTGTAGACGATGCCGTGTGTGTCCGCCACCTCCACGGAGAACCCTTGAAAAAACTGTTCATAGACGGTATTGAGGAACTGCTGTTTTTGGGAGAAGTCCTTGCAGAGGGTTGCGGCGTTCTCAATAGCGATGTAAAACGGATTCAACGGTTTGAGAAACGCGTCACGGCTGAATGCGTTTTGGATGAGTACCTCAATGACGTTCTCAATCTCGCGGGCGATGATATTCCGACGCGTGAAGTCGGGGTTATCGAAGACGGTGCGGAAGATGCGTTCTGTGAGCAGGTGTTGGATGAGCATCTCCTCAACGGCGGCGATGGAGAGGTTCGGATTGATCGCGGCGCGGCACTGTTGGTAGAAGTCTGTGAACGCTGTTACAAACTGTGGGTTCGTCTCGTGCTGTTCCGCTATCAGCTCTGCAAGTCTATTGCCGAGTGCGGGGACCATCTCCTTAAATTCCGCGACGGCAGCGTGCCAATTTTCAAGTGCAGCCGGAGGCGCAGCGAAGAGGTGTTGGAGTGCCGCAATCAGGTGTGTCGGTTCGGTGATGTCTACATCAAAGACCTTCTCTCCGTTCTGATAGAGGATGCCGCGCTGCGGGTTTTGGAAGAAAATGTTGTCAAATGGATAACCGGCGTCCCGTTTCTCCTGCACTGCCTTGTGAAGGTTATCGTCCATATCCTTGGCTTCCCAATACGCGAAGGGGATTCGGTATGCGTCAAGGATCACGCCGTCAAGGACAATGCGGTTACCCGCCGGGGTACGCATCGGGTATTGCGGGACGAGCGTGGCATCCACCTGTTTCGCGCAGGCATCGAGTAAGAAAGCAAAAGGATTGCTGACCGCGCCTTCGTGTGTAATGTCGTGCTGTGCGTATTGTTGCAGTGTGGCGTAGTAGTCGCGGATCGTTTTGTGACTGGGTTTGAGATTCAGTTGCGGCATGCGGACATCGTAGCAGGTTTGCGGGTATAAATCAAGCGTAAAATGGACGAGGGACAGCAAATTGGTTTGCAATGGAGACAAAAAATGTGATAAAATAACATTAATTGTAGCGTTGCTTATGGAGGAGAAAATGATGAATTATACAGAATTGCCATTCCCAGAACATCAGCGAGAAGAAATTCATCGGATTTTATCAGATGCCACCAAACGTGCGGGTGACATAGATAGCGAATCCATACTGCGAAGTCTACAAGAACTCTCTACCGAGGATGCGGACCTCCAAAACTGCTTTTCGGACATCGTGATCCGGCTGTTAGAAGCCGCCCTCAATTCACCCAACCCTGAAGCTGCTTTAAACCGTTTTTCACGGTTCGCGCAAGTGGCGTTTAATCGTAGAACGCTCTATCAGCTGCTACGAGATGCGCCATCTCTCATACGCACTGCCATCTTCGGTTTCGGTGCCTCCACATATCTCTCCGAAATCCTAATCCGCCAACCGGAATATTTTTACGACATCATTGACGCAAATGTGATGGATACAATGAAAACCTCCGAGGCGATGTATCAAGAACTCGCAAAATCGCTGTCGCAATTCGATTCGGTAGAGCAGAAACTCTGTATCCTTCGGCGGTATAAACGCCGTGAGACGCTCCGCATCGGACTGAGCGACCTGCTCAAGACGGTCGATGTCAAGACGACAACGTTGGCGTTGAGTAACTTGGCAGAGGCGGCGTTACAACATTGCTATGAGATCGGGCGCGATCAGATCATGCAACCGAAGTTCGGTACGCCTCTTAATGAAGAAGGCACCGCACCGTGCCGTTTCGCTATTATCGGGATGGGAAAGTTAGGCGGTTATGAACTCAATTTTAGTTCGGACATCGACCTCATCTTTGTATATTCAGATGACGCACGCACGGACACCGGAACCGACAATAGCGAGTATTTCTCACGTCTCTGTGAATTCATCATTAAGGCGATGAGTGAGATAACGCCTGATGGTTACGTCTTTCGGGTCGACATCCGCTTGCGTCCTGAGAGTAGCGCGGGTGTA
The DNA here is from genome assembly GCA_022819945.1 of Candidatus Poribacteria bacterium. Taxonomy (GTDB): domain Bacteria; phylum Poribacteria; class WGA-4E; order WGA-4E; family WGA-3G; genus WGA-3G. The sequence goes on along the minus strand of JAJEGI010000098.1, from coordinate 7,846 downwards.
ATTATCCGTTCTATGGAAAGTTACGAGAGTTATTATGAAGGTTGGGGAGATCTGTGGGAACGTCAGGCTTTAATCAAAGCCCGTTCTGTCGCTGGCGATATGGCGTTTGGCGACGAGTTCATCCGAATGATTCAACCGTTTGTGTATCAGCGTTATTTAGACGGCGTTACACTCGGGGAAATTAAGGCGGATATCCGGCGCACCAAAGCGCGGATAGAGGAACGCCTTGTCGGTGAAGGTGCGAATCTTGAAAAGCACGTGAAACTCGGTCCCGGTGCTATCCGTGATATTGAGTTCACCGTGCAGTGTCTGCAGATGATTCACGGTGCCAAGCGGAAATCGTTGTGTACACACAATACATTGGAAGCGCTCTCCGCATTGAAGGAGAGCGCGCTGCTGAATCCAGAGGATGCAGATGCGCTCACGGCTGCCTACCGGTTTTTACGTACTGTTGAGAACAGCATTCAAGTTGAGGCAGATCAGCAGCGGTATTCTATCCCTGAGAAAGAGGGTGAAGAACGGGAACTCGCTCGACGTGTCGGTTACCCACATACACCAGAAAGCGATGCGTTGGACGCATTCCGTAAAGACTACCGTACGCATACGGAACGGGTGCGCGCTGTTTTTCAGAAGATTACGACGACCGCCATTGAATCTGAAGACGGGATTGACATCGCTGTTCTGCTTGCTGAAGAGGATCCACACCAACTCGAAGATTTCTTAAGTACCTACCGCTTTGAAAATGTGAGAGACGCGCAGCGTCTACTGCGGCAACTTGCGAACGGTGGGGACGGCGTTCAATTCTCGCCGAGTGTGCGGCGGACCTTCTTCAAACTCGCTCCGACACTCCTAAAGGTCTTACGTGATTCCCCGAACCCGGACATGGCGCTCCGTTACCTATCAGCATTCACAGACAAAGTCGGTGCCCGGAGCAGCTACTACACAATGTTCGCGGAAAAGCCGTCAACGCTTGAAGCCCTAACCCGTGTCTGTGGTACAAGTCTGTATCTTGCAGATATGCTCATCACAAGTCCGGAACTCTTTGACTTACTAACAGTGCCTACGTTGGTGGAGCGTTCTAAGACGCTCGCGGAGAAACAAGCGGAAGCCCTGAAGATTGTAGCAGAGGCACCAGAAGGGCGGATGTTGTCTATGTTACGGCGGTACAAGAACGACGAAATTTGGCGGATCGCGCTACGGAATATCCTCGGTAATGCAACCCTACCAACGACGACCGAAGAACTCTCCGATTTGGCGGAGGCTGTTTTGCAAGCGATTTATCCAGAAATTGAAGCGGAAATGCATGAGGCACACGGCATACCGCTCGATTCCGATGGCAACCCTGTAACGTTTGCAATCGTTGCGATGGGGAAGTTCGGTGGACGTGAATTAAACTTCAGTTCAGATTTAGATGTGATGTATGTCTACTCGGCAGACGGTGAAACAACCAAAGGCATGCCAAATGTAGAGTTCTTCGAGGCTGTCGGTTTGGAATTAGTAAATCGGCTTGCTGGAAATCAAGGGATGGGTATCTATGAAATCGACTTGCGACTCCGTCCGCACGGCACAGGGGGTGCGATTGCGCTCCCGTTGGCGGGGTATCAACATTATTACGCTACCACTGCGCTGGTGTGGGAGCGTCAGGCACTCACGCGCGCCCGCGTTGTCGCTGGAGATACGGAAGTTCTCGGCAACCGGTTCTTAGAAATCGCGCACGCATTTTGTTACGCGGATCCACTAACGGCTGAGGAAATCGCGGAGATTGTGCAGACCCGCAAACGGAAGGAGGCACAAGCCACCCGTAGAACATCTACACGACGCAGAGGACGCAGTAGAACACAGACCCCGATTGCCAATGTCAAATCAGGATATGGCGGACTTGTCGATATTGAATTCGCTGTGCAAATCCTTCAACTGGTGCATGGCCGCGAGGTACCTTCTGTCCGTGTGCAAAACACGCTGCTCGCAGCTGAGAGATTGCATGATATAGGTGTATTGACAGAAGCACAGCGTGATGGACTCTCGGAGGCGTATCTATTCTTACGGCGCGTCGAGAACGCTCTGCGGATTGTCCATGACCGCGCGTTGGATGCATTGCCTAAAAACCGTGCAGAGTTGGCACAGTTAGCACGCCGACTCGGATACGCGGAAACTGAAGGGACATCTATTGTGGACGCATTTTTGCAGGATTACGGGAAGTGGACGGAGATGACCCGTTCGCTCTTTAACGAGATTTTGGTTGATTAACGCTATAGACATACCGATCATTATTTAACCGAAAATCCTGTCCCCGAAATACCAACCGATTACAGCACTTAAGAGAAGCATGAGAAATAGAAACACATAAAATGCTCGACTACTAACGAATATCCCCATCTTTGACTTTTCCAACTTTTCCAGTTCTTCCTTATATTCTTTCCTATATTTCTTTAAAGCCAGTTTATACCAAAATACCCAAGTGAAAAGTGCTGCGATCAGGAGTATTGATACAACTAACAAAAGGAGTTTTTCTGTCCCCAGTGAAATAGGTAAAATTTGCAGATTGGGGATCCGCATATAAGACAGGATTCCGATAGCCGCAAAGAGCAAGCTGCATAGAAACACCGCTGCCCACATAAAATTTCTCAACACCTGTTTCTTCTCTTTGGCGTGTTCGTTTTCCATATTCATACGTTCCGCTATTGGAAAGTTTTCGTGGAAATAATGATGGGACAGAGGGACCACCTAACGCTCATGTTCCATACTTACCCAAGTATCACAGAGTGTAACATAAGCCCGAAAAGATGTCAAGAAAAGTGCGAAATTTCGCTTGAGAAATCGCGATAAACCTGTTAAAATAGATGCCAATTCTTTTTGGCGTAGGGAGAAAATCTATGGTTTTTGGACAAGGAACACATCAATACACTGTACAAGAAGATTGGTGGACGCTCCCGGAAGGTTGGGAATTCGGATGGATTCCGGCTGTCGCTGTTGACTCGCAGGATCGCGTCTATGTCTACAGCCGAAGCGAACATCCGATGGTCGTCTTCGATCGGGATGGCAATTTTATTGACGCTTGGGGAGATGACATCCTCAAGGATGCCCACGGGATTTTCATTGATGCCGACGATAACATCTATTGTACGGAACGTGATACACACGTTATGCGCAAATTCACTACGGATGGCGAACTGCTGATGACGCTCGGCACACCGGACGAACCCGGGGCAGAAGGCGAGCCTTTCAACAAACCGACAGATTTCGCACTCGGCCCCGATGGCGAAATGTATATCAGCGACGGATACGGCAACGCTCGCGTTCATAAATATTCACCTGATGGCGAATTGATTAAATCGTGGGGACAACCCGGCACAGGTCCGGGTGAGTTTGACCTCCCGCATTGCGTCCGAGTCGATCCGCGCAATAGGCTCATGGTTGCAGATCGGGAGAACAATCGTATCCAGTTCTTTACGCTTGATGGCGAATATATTGAAGAGTGGGGCGATCTGTTGCAACCCGACACGATCTATATCGACGACGATGATCTCGTCTATATCGCTGAATTGGGCCAGCGTATCAGCATCATGACCTTAGACGGTGAGGTTATTTCGCAATGGGGTAGCGAACGCGGGAGTACTGTTCCCGGTGAGTTCCTCGCGTGTCCACACGGTATCTGGTTGGATTCGCATGGGGATATATACGTCGGTGAGGTTCAAGCGGATGCCCGGCTCCAAAAATTCATCCGGCAACGATAGAATAGGCTTTATGAGACGAAATTCTTAGACCTCACGATCCATAGTACTATATTGTAGGGCGAGGTCTCTGTGCCTCGCCTGTTGCTACATCAAGGTCGAAGCATTATGGCAGAAAGTCTCTCGTTTTTTCAGAAAGTGAATACGGACTTTGACAAAGCGGCGCGGTTCACCGATTATCCGCCTGGGTTATTGGAGCAGATAAAAATCTGTAACAGTTCCTGTCATTTCACGTTCCCGATAAAACGGGACGATGGGACTATCCAAACGATTCACGGATGGCGTGCGGAGCATAGCCACCATAAACTCCCGACGAAAGGTGGTATCCGTTACAGTACCCTTGTCAATGAAGATGAGATTATGGCACTCGCGGCGTTGATGACGTACAAATGCGCGCTTGTCGATGTGCCGTTCGGTGGTGCGAAAGGCGGTATCCAGCTGGATAGGAGCCAGTATTCCGATAGTGAACTGGAACGCATCACCCGACGATATACCTACGAACTGATCCAAAAAAATTATATCGGTCCCGGGGTAGATGTGCCAGCCCCGGATTTTGGAACCAGTGAAATCGAGATGGCGTGGATTGTCGATACCTACCTCACAATGGCACCCGATAAACTGAATGCAATCGCGTGCGTTACGGGCAAACCGATTGAACAGAACGGGATTCATGGGCGGAGAGGTGCTACCGGACGAGGGGTTGTCTACGGTTTGGAAGAGGCGTGCAGTATTGAAGAGGACATGAAGTTGCTCGGATTGGCTCCGGGTCTACACGGAAAACGCGTCGTTGTCCAAGGGTTTGGGAATGTCGGGTATCATGCGGCGAAGTTTCTGGTGGAGGCGGATGCACGCGTTATCGGGCTTACCGAGCGAAATGGTGGTATCTATAATCCGCAGGGGCTTGATGTCGAAAAAGTTGCTATGTATCGCGCCGAAACCGGATCCATCTGCGGGTATCCTGATGCCGAATTTATTAAGAATCCGAATGACGGTTTAGAGTTGGCGTGCGATATCCTCGTGCCGGCTGCGCTTGAGAATCAACTCACGGCAGAAAACGCGCCCCGGATTAAAGCCGCTATTGTCGCTGAAGCCGCGAATGGCCCCACGACCCCAGCAGCGGATGAGATTCTTCAAGAACGCGGGATTATGATTATCCCAGATACCTATCTCAACGCCGGTGGTGTCACCGTCTCCTATTTCGAGTGGCTTCGGAATTTATCACACGTACAACTCGGACGGCTCGGTAAACGGTTTGAAGATAGTACGCAGCACGCGATGCTCCACGCCGTTGAGAAAGCGACCGGTTACCAGTTCTCGAACGATGAGCGTCAGTTAATACACGGTGCCGACGAGGAAGATTTGGTGAACTCTGGACTTCAGGATACGATGATAAGCGCCTATCAGGAACTACGCGAAACCCGCATGCAGCACAGAAGCAAAAATGATGACGTAGATTGCCGAACAGCAGCATTCATTAATGCCATCCATAGAATCGCACAATCCTATATGCAGCTCGGTATTTTTCCGTAGAGAGTTGTCAGTACTCCGTTAGCAGTTAATAGTCCTGATAACGAAAACTATATAAAGGAGGAGAGATGATCGCTTTAAGTGTCAATGTCAACAAAGTCGCAACATTGCGAAATTCACGGGGTGGTGATATTCCGGAGATGCTCACGGCTGTCGATACCTGTGTCGCTGCTGGTGCGCAAGGTATCACCGTGCATCCGCGTGAAGATGAACGCCATATCAGACCCACAGATGTAAAGGATATCGCCGAACGATTAATAGAAATCAATACGCAAAAAACACCCACCATAGAATATAATATTGAAGGCGATCCGAGGCCGGACCTCATCGATATGGTGCTCCGCACGCAACCGACCCAATGCACTCTCGTCCCCGTTGTGGCAGGTGAGATAACGAGCCATACCGTCTGGGATATTCGTAAAGATGGCGACACGTTAAAACCGATCATCGCAGCGTTGAAAGATGCGGGTATCCGTGTCAGTCTGTTTAGCGGGACGGATGTTGAACAGATCGCGAGGACACGCGACATCGGAGCGGATAGGATTGAACTCTACACCGCTCCCTACGCAATGGCAGAGACGGAAACAGAGATTGAACGCGAATTCGCGTCGTTGGAAAACGCAGCGGTGCAGGCGGTGGATTTGGGGCTTGGTGTCAACGCCGGACACGATCTGAACTTGGACAACCTGCCCTTGATGCAGAAGTTACCGGGACTCCTCGAAGTCTCGATCGGTCACCACCTCATGGCAGACGCGCTCTATATCGGGATGGCAGCTGCCGTCAAAGCATATCGACGCGCACTGGGACAGCAGGTAATATGAGAACATCCAAAACATGCGCTGTCTTCGATTTAGATGGTACGATTATTCGCGTCTCTTCAGAACAGGTCTTTCTGTCATATATGCTGAGCCACGGCGAGATTCCGATACCGAATCTGCTCGCGTGGACATCCAATTTTCTGAAAGTTAAGTCGCTGCTGCTGGCGAAACCTAACAAAGTCTACCTTCGCGGCTTGGCACAGCAACACATCCATGAGATTGCGCGACGCTGTTTCATTGACACACTCCGTCCGAGTATCGCGCCCCATATTGCTGAATTGATACACGCGCACCGTGCCGAAGGACAGACAGTTATTTTGATGTCAGGCTCGTTGTCGTTCCTCGTCCAGCCGTTTCATGAATATTTTCAAACCGATTTGATGGTTGCCCATGAATTGGAGGTCGTTGACGGAAAGTTCACGGGACAGCGTGTCGGATTGCATCCTTTTGCGGAAAACAAAGCGAAACTTGCTCAGCAGCTTGCGACTGAACACGGGTTCGACCTTAGTAACTCTTACGCGTATGGGAATCACCATACAGACGCGCACAAGTTAGCACTGTTCGGACATCCAGTTGCCGTTAACCCGGACCGGAAGTTGCGGCAAATCGCGGCGGAAAAGGGTTGGCAGATAGAACAATGAGACTTGAAAAGTTTATTGCTACCTCAGGTATTGCTTCTCGGCGGGCAGCGAAAAGGAATATCCTCGCCGGATTGGTCACTGTTAACGGCGAACCTGTTTTCGTTCCCGGACACCCGATTAACGTAGAGACCGATACGATTGAATTTGAAGGGAAACGGGTTGAACCGCTAACAGAACGCATCTATTTAATGCTGAATAAACCTGCGGGCTACTTAACGACACGCAGCGATGAACGCGGGCGTCCGATTGTTATGAACCTTGTCGCGGGCCTGCCTGAGAGCATCTATCCGGTTGGACGCTTGGATTTAGAGACAGAAGGGCTTCTCCTGTTCACAAATGATGGAGATTTTGCCTATCGGTTGCTGCATCCGAGTCATGAGATAGAGAAAACCTATCTCGTGTGGGTGGCGGGTGTACCGGATGACAACGCAGTTCAACAATTGTGTCAAGGTGTCACGATTCCGAGCGGGAAAACGGCACCGGCGAAAGTCAAACGGTTAAAGGTAAGCAGAGATGGCGCGTCAACACAGTTTGAGATGGTAATCCATGAGGGGAAAAAACGGCAAGTGCGCCTCATGTTCAAAGCGGTAGGACATTCGGTGATTCGTTTGAGGCGAGTCGGAATTGGTAATTTGCGGTTAGGCAATCTCCCACAGGGGCAGTATCGACGGCTGACCCCGCGGGAGATTACGGCGTTAATGGAGTTGTAGGTGTAGTTTGCAGCTCTTAGTGAGCACTCGCCAGATCTTTCACCCGTTCCAGCATCGCTTCAGTGTTCTGTTTGATATTTGCATCGCTGGTATGATGGATTAACTTCTCAAGCACCGAGATAGCCTCATCAAAGTTCCCTTTGATGGCGTGCGTCACGCCGAGATAATATTGGGCGGGTTCATTGACCTCGCTTTTCGGGTACTTGTCAATCACGGTTGTGAAGTGGGAAACCGATTTTTCATAGTACATGGCGGCTTTTTCAGGGTCTTTAACTATAGCATGCTCAACCTGAGTCGCGTAAGCGAGTCCGAGTTGGTTGTGCAATTCGGGGAGTAGCCCTGTACTATTTCTCGGATCGTGCTTAACTGCCTTCTCACTGAACGGGAGTGCCTTTTCGAGTTGCGTCCGTTCGAGATAT
>JAJEGI010000046.1 GCA_022819945.1 Candidatus Poribacteria bacterium | reverse complement strand
GGATGCGATCTCTGCTTATGGAAACCCGTATCTTCGGACACCTAACATTGATACGCTTCACAGGAATGGCACCTCCTTTCGCCGATCATACTGTACAGATCCGGTGTGTGCGGCTGCGCGTTCAAGTTGGGCGACGGGGTTATACACCTCCGAAACAGGTGTCCCGTTCAACGGCGGACATCTACATCCAGAGATTCCCGATATTGGACAGGTGCTCAGTGAAGGTGGCTATAGGGCGTTCCACTGTGGCAAATGGCATGTTCCGGGTAGAAACGTCCGTGAAAGTTTTCAGACCCTCTATTACGGGCGACGCAATATCGGTGCTGGGGGTGCCGCGTATTACGATTCGGCGTCTACGCATGCGGTTGCCGATTTCTTGACGAACTACGATAGCGATGAGCCGTTTTACCTCCAGATCGGCTATGTTGATCCGCATGACGTGTGCGAATATTTGCACAACCATGAGGAGAAACGCATCCCGAATCCGGTGGAACAGGGCATTGTTTCGGAAGATGTCTTGCCACCACTCCCGGAAAACTTTGACTATGATGCGCGGGAGACGGTGTTACACCGGGTCTGTCGAAGAGTTGATGACGCGCTGATCCATGCAGCTATCCTTAAAGGGGTACGGGATTGGGATGAACTCCAGTGGCGTTACTTGAGATGGAACTACTACAGATTCATCGAAAAGGTTGACGCTGAAATTGGTCGAGTACTCGCGCTGCTGCGGGAGACATCTTTGCACCATAACACGCTCATCATCTTCAGTGCTGACCACGGTGAGGCGTGTGGCAGCCATCAGATGTTCCAGAAGTTCACGCTCTACGAAGAGAGCGTGCGGGTGCCGTTCATCGTGGCGTGTTTGGGAGAAGGGATTCCGTTAGAGCAGGATCGGTTTGACGAAACGCATTTCGTCTCTGGTGTGGATGTATTCCCTACCGTCTGTGATTACGCTGGTATTGACGTACCTGACAGACTGCAGGGATCCAGTCTACGTCCGCTTGCTGAAGGTAGAGATGTCCCGTGGCGCGATTATGCTTACATAGAGAGTAACTATTGGGGGCGCGCGATCGTTACTGAAGGGTATAAATACGTTACGGAATATAAACCGAAAACGATAGAGGATTTCTTGCCGCCCGGACCAGATGCTGAACAGTTTGGATTTGCGCAGCTGTTTGATCGGCTGGACGACCCAGGCGAGGCGAAAAACTTGGTAGAAGATGCCCGTTACGGTGAAGTTGTCAAAGCCTGTCAAGATAAACTGCTTGCCCAAGAATCCAGACTCCATCGTCAGGAAATTGTACATCCAAGTCCGAAACGCGTCATCTCGAATTGGGGTGAGCGGTTACGGGGATATTGGAGCACAATGAATAAGATATAGTAAATCAATTTGTTAACATAAATAATCTCTGTTCGCTTCCTTACCTTTGTCAGAAGACGGTCTTCAATTTGATAAAAAACGAGAAGTGCGATCGTGCCTTTTATATGTTCACAACATTATGGAAAAGAATCAGTTGAAACGCATCGGAAACCATTTTTTGACGCAGGAAAAAAATGAGCGAAAACCCAAATATTTAAAAAAATGGATATATTTTCAAAACGCTTAAATCGGCTCCCACCTTACATGTTCGGTAAGCTGAAACAGATAACACATGAACGTCGGCAGCAAGGCATAGATATTATTGATCTGGGGATGGGTAACCCGAACCAACCGACACCACAACCTATCATTGATAAGCTGACAGAAGCGGCGCAGGAACTCCGAAATCACCGCTACTCCGCTTCGCGCGGCATCTACAACCTCCGCAGGGAAGTCAGTTGGCACTATGAACGCCGGTTCGGGGTTGACATCGATCCGAATGCGGAAGCGATTGCTGTCATCGGGACCAAAGAGGGACTCGGACACCTCGCTTTAGCCTTGATTGACGAAGGCGACTTGGCGATGGTGCCGAATCCGACGTTCCCCATTCATACGTACAGCGTTGTGCTTGCAGGCGGAAGTGTTGTGAGCATACCGCTCTCCGAAGAGAACGATTTCATCCCTTCGCTGACTGAAATTACACGCGATATTTGGCCGAGACCGAAGATGTTGATTTTGAGTTTTCCACATAACCCGACGGGTGCTGTCGTCGATCTTGGGTTTTTTGAGGAGATTGTCGCGTTCGCGAAGCAACAAGAGATTGTTGTCGTTCACGATTTGGCTTATGCAGACATCGTTTTTGATGGCTACAAGGCACCGAGTTTCCTACAAGCGAAGGGTGCGAAGGATGTGGGTATTGAATTTATTTCGCTGTCCAAGTCCTATAACATGGCGGGTTGGCGGTGCGGGTTTGCCGCTGGAAATCACGACATTATTGAGGCACTCGCTCGGATTAAAGGCTATTACGACTACGGTATTTTCGCGCCGATTCAGGTTGCTGCAATCATGGCTTTGCGCACGCCAGCGGATACAGTCATGGAAAACGCTGCTATCTATCAGAAACGCCGCGATGTGCTTGTGGAGGGGTTAAATCGGATCGGATGGAAAGTCCCGAAACCGCAGGCTTCAATGTTCGTCTGGGCACCTATCCCTGAAACGTGGCGGCATCTGAACTCTCTGGACTTCTCGATGAAACTCCTGAACGAAGCGGAGGTTTGTGTCTCTCCGGGTGCGGGGTTTGGACACAACGGTGAAGGCTATATCCGCATCGCGCTTGTAGAGAACGAGGATCGCATCCGTCAAGCAGTGCGTCAGATTCGGCGTGCGTTGTTCGGTTAATGATCAATCAATATGTATACAAATTATACATATCAACGCCGATATGTATAGAAATTGCCAAAAAGTATACATGTCCGGATGTATATGTATACAAATTATACATATCAACGCCGATATGTATAGAAATTGCCAAAAAGTATACATATCCGCTTAAGTGTGTGGATTATTCCAATCCCCACTGCTTCTTTGCTTCCTCGAACGAAATCTGCTGGCTGCCTGTGTGAGAAATTGGGTTTTTGCCGACCCATCGCTCATCAATGGGATGCTCTGCCGGTTGGAAACGGATGTCACAACTGATACGCCACCGATCCGAAAGATTCTTGGTGGAAGTATGCATCGTGTGCATCGTGAAGATGATGACATCGCCCATCTCAAAATCGGCTGTCTGCCACTCACCCCCGTATTTATCGCTGATTTCCATTGGGTCGCGTCCGAAGTGGCCGGGAGTCCCGTCTCTATCGACATCTGTTTTGCCGTAGGTGTCGCGAATCGGTGCGAAACTCGGTAGGTTGTGCGAACCGACCAGCACTGTCAATGTTCCCATCGTTGCAGGCACGTCGCCGAAGGGAACCCAACACGTGTGCAGCTGCTTTGAACCTCTGCCCATATAGACGAAATCGAAATGCGGTCCCGACCAGCCGTCAGGACGGACGAACCGGAGCCATTTGTAATCAAACGTGCGGGTGTCGCCACCAAAGAAGTTTCGGAAAAACTTGAAGAGTTCGTCGCCTTCTAAAACGGCTTGGACATCTGGATGGTGTGTAACCGCGGGCGCGCCCATCGTCCGTCCGGGACTTCCGCCACCTGCGACTGCCTCCATAATATCGGTACCGGACTTAAAAACATCGTCTTTGCCGTTTCCCTCGGCGTATTCAAGGATCGCGCGCCGCCCTGCGATAAGTTTGTCCTTGTCAATAAGACCGCGAGCGAGTAGATACCCGTCTTCTGCTATCTGTCGGTGTAAGCCTTCCGCTGAGTCAAGCACAGCGTTACAGTCCCGAAGCACACCGAGGTGCGGACCTGGGAACTTCAGTTCATGGTCTCCTACAAAAACGGTTTGTGCCATTATTTTCCTCCGAATAAGGGTTGCGCCCCAAGTTGAAAAAGTGCGTCGTTTGTTTGTGTTTCAAAGGTGAAAACGGGTTTTCCCCATGTTGTTATCATCTGTGCGAATTCCAAGGTTTTGCTATCTTCTGCGGCGTGCGCAATACAGATTTTGTCCGCAAGTGCTGCAACGAAAGCGTTGCGTTGACTCGCTAAAGCTGCTGTTGACCGTTTACTCTCAAAGATAGATAAGATTAATAGACGTTCTTCGGCTAACGCATCCTTCCATGCTGATTCCATCCGCATGTTTTCGATGTTCCGTGCCGGGCACAAGAGAATCGGTTGTGCGCCGCGTAGTAAGACGCGCAAACATTCCTTCTCAACTGGCGAGTGATAACCGCCGATCGTGGGGATACCTCTTTCCTTGAATTTCTGTGCCAAGTCGTGTGCCTTCAGGATAATCTCGCCGGGACATTTGCTGGAGCAGAAAAGTGCCCAGAGATCTCCGTTTAAGACGGTGTTTGGTCCCGGTAACAAGTCTGTATTTCCGATCGCCCAGATAATTTCTGGGACTTCTGTTTTTAGATAGTCCTTTAACCTTTTCGGGTAATTCGGGTCTGTTTGTGTGATGCGTTGTTTGATAGCAGCCGTTTCCATATTTTTTTCTCGGTTATCTAATCAGAACCGTGGTTATTTGTCCGTTGAACTTTGCCATTTTTATGACAGATGACGAATTCCGTGTTCTGATTTCGGCTAACCTGCTGTCCATAAGACACCGCGTCCTTTTTCGTATCAAAATGTCTTAACGATTTTGTAGCCCCGCGGCGTTTCACATCCCAGCCGCCGTTATCGCCACGAATGACATAATGAGTATCCTTCCCCAAACCGTAAACGACAGCCTCTACCGCATGTTGAATCTGGCTTTTTGTAAGATTTCCTCGTTTGGGCGGATCCTTGACAATTCTTTTTCTTGCCATGCTAATTTACCCCCTTTGTATATTAACCTAACCCGTATTGTGCCCGATGGACGCGGCGGTGGCGTAACGATGGCAGCGTCCCAATCAAGGATGTCCTCTGCGTCGTAAGTGGGAAAGGCGAGGCGTTGCTTTTGTTTTTCGTTGGTTGTGTTTTTTGAGTGTGCGGTTTTCATAGACTGTTTAAAACTCCTTTTACTTACTATTTTATCAGAAGTGTGGGATGTGTGCAACCGTATTGCACAAAAATTTGAGAAATGAAGTGGGGCGCGTTTCACAGTTTTCATAGCAAAATCGAAAAAGTGATAAGTTGTGAAATTATTTGTAAACCCATACAGGGACTGGGTTTAGAGCGGTTTTTGTTGATGGTTGCTGTGAAGGTTGCTATGAAATTTGCTATGAAATTTTATGGATGGGAAGCGGGTTTAGATTTACACTGTCTGAATCAGGATTTGCCGGATTAGAGGATTTACAGGATTTTTTTGTCTGAATCGCGGATTACACAGATTACGCGGATAACGCGGATTTTAACATCTTTGTCCGGCACGGTATGAGGCACAGCGGGGCAGTTTCTGGAGGACGGTCGCGAGTAAAACTCGCTCCTACAAGAAGATACAGAAAGTGGACTAAATCGCTATTGGCTGCATTAGTTCCCTAACCCCATCCGATATTTGATGTCGTAGTTGATGATGAAGTCTAATTCCTCGTTTGTGAAGCCGTAGTGTTCGGCAAGCACACGGTCAATTTTGTCTATGATGGGTTTGGAGTGACGTGGGAAAAATTCGTCATAGACGACACGCCCGGTCGTTTTATAATTGGTCTCCTTACGTTGAGCATGGTGTTTTAAATCCTGCATTAAGTCAACAGAAAGCTCAGAAAGACTTTGCTTTGTTGCCTCATCCATTTGATTGACACCGATTGGGAAACTTCTAACTTCACGCAAAGTTAAGTCGCGGCAATTAGAAAGAACAAGAAACCACCAATAAAAAAGTGAACTGTTCAAAGTTGCCGCGACTATGGATGCATCCAATTCAGTTGTAAGACATAAAGGTTTAACGTGAGTCGAGATTTTCTCCCCATCCTGTTCATTCCAGAAATATGGCACGAAATCTGTTGCCCGAATCCAATATTGAGGCGAATTGTGAAAATAGCAAAGGTAGTTCCCAGTTTTAAAGCTCAAAACAGATTTTTTGGCATTCTTAAGTTTGTTCACAACGCGTCTACCTATAGAATCCGCTATCTTAGGAAACGCACCTTTAGCGCAAATATCTGTAATGTCTTCATAAACTATACCTTCAAACAAGATTGAGCGGACTTCTGTGAACCATCTATTATACTTCGTGGCATATAACATAGCCATGTCCTGATCGTTTGCTGTGGTAGAGAGGAAAATAGTGGCGCGTATATGTTGTAAATCGTCAAAGAGTTTCCCAGGCCTGTCATCAAAGTTGGCAAACCAACTTTTTCTATTCCGAATCTTGAATAGTGATTGTGCTGGTATCATGCGGTCAGTACATACGAGAGGCAGTTGAACAATCATTCCGACTGTCCCTTTGCTTAAATCAAAAGATCTTTCAATGGACATTGCATATAAGTTTCCACACTTTTCAGTCTTATATTCATTTACTATGTATTGTTTCTTCACTTTGCTATATTCCACGTAAGGCGGGTTACCAATAATCACATCAAATCCGCCATCCTCGAGGATACCGTAAAACGCGATGAACCAGTGGAAAGGTTTGTGTGAATCTAACCAACGCTGGTAATCGGTTTTCTTGTTCGGGTCTATGTTGTATTCCCCGGCAAGGTATGTATTGAGTTCGTTCTCTAACACTTGGAGTTTATGCTGCAAAGCCTGTTTGTCGGCGGGTGTCACGGTGCCGCCCAATTTGGTCTGTTGCTTTCGGAATTGTTCAAATAGGTGTTCAACGTCCTCAGCCTTCTCTTTTATGCGCTTCATTGTGTTATTAAAGTCAAACCTACCGGTGACTGCATTCTCTACTTGTTGATATGTGGCAAAGCCGACGAGAGTATTGCCTGCTTGCACGTTAAAGTCGATATCGGGTAGCGGTTCAATCCGTTTTGCATCCTCAATCTGTGCTACCATTTTTAGGAAGAGACGGAGTTTGCAGATTTCGACTGCTTCGTCCATGATGTCTACGCCGTAGAGGTTGTTGATGATAATGGATTTGAGGATAAAATATTTGCGGTTGGGATGCTCGTCAATACGGTCAAGGAGTTCGCGGAAGTCGTTGTATCTACGGGAGGGTCGCGAGCTGGAGCTCGCTCCTACAGCGGAAGAAGGTCGCGATTCGGAGATCGCTCCTACCTCGTCAAGGAAGACTTGCATCCGGTCGAGGCATGCTTCGTAGAGGGGTTCGAGGATATTGAGGGCAGCGAATAGGAACGCGCCGGAGCCGCAGGTTGGGTCGAGGATTGTTACTTCAGTGATGGCTTTCCAGAAGGCGCGGAGGAGTTCGGGTCCCTCGCAATTTTCGATGACATCTTGTGCGAATTGGCGGATGTCAAGGTTATAGGTTATCAGATCGTTGATGTCCGTTATTTCTCCGTTTGCGAGTTTGGATCGGACGGTTTCATAACGTTGTCGGCGTGCGACGACTTCTCTCCAGATTTCTGTTGGTAGAGCGTATTCATCAGGGGCGAGTGTGTTCCAGTCGGTGCGTTTGGAGACATCATCAATCCCAACAGCAATCTCTGGTGGGAGATCTTTTTTCACGCCTTTTTTCTCAGCATCGTAGAAACCCTTTTTCACAGCATCGTAGATGTAGCGGTCTGGGTCTTCTTGTAGGAGATTCCAAACGGAAGCGTCACCTTCAAATGCGATTTTGCATGCCTTTCGCGCTTTGTCAAAGAGGAACGGGATGATGGTATTTTTGCTGATGTACTCGGTGATGTCCTCTTTGGTGTAGTATGCCCCCATCTGCTTCTGGTTGATGTATTTCTCGAAGATGTAGCCGAGGACATCGGGGTTAATCTCGTTGTCATTTTTGAGTGGACGGTCGTCGAGGTGCCAGTCGTACTGCTCGAAGAAGTTGAAAATCTGTTCAAACGCCTTGTCAGGGATTTCAATGTTTTCGCCGTGAAGCGTCTCAAGTTGGTGTTGTTGAAAGATGCCGCCGTTGAGGTACGGGATTTTACCGAGCAGGCGTTTCATCTCTCTGCTCCGCTCGTTTTCCGGTTTGGCGAATCCTTCAAAGAAGAGTGGACAGAGGAATTCTTTGTAATATCGGTTGGTGCCGTCTGTTTGACTCTCTGTTAGTTTGGTGCACAGATAGTTTGGATCGTCATCAAGGAAACTTTTCTTTTGAATGAAGTAGATGAACATCAGACGGTTGAGCATCACGGAGACATACCATTTTTGCATCTCTTCATCGGGGATGCCGTTGAGGAATTTGAGGAATGCGTCGTGTTCTTTCTTGAAACGGTCATAAAACTTTTTGGTGACGCGTTCAGCGTAAAAGGCTGTCCCGACGCGTCCGGTTACGTCAATGAGTGAAAGGTTTTCTTCTTCCTCAAAAGTAAAAGCGATGGCTTGCAGTTTTTGAATGAGAGAATCACCGGATTGTTCATCACGGTTATAGCGGTGTTCACGGCATGCGTCGGGTTTGCCTTGTTCGCGTTTGACCCACTGATAGATGTCTATAGTTTTCTCAGCATCGGTGTAGATGATAAAGTGTTCGTGAACGGATTTTGCGACCTGTTTTTGGATTTTGCGGCGGGTTGCATAATCGGGGATGTGCCCGTCTGCTCCGGTTGCGGGGCATTCAAAGACGACCATCCCGCGTTTTTGGGCAATGGCGGTGAGTTGATATTCGGTTTCGTCTACTGTAACGGGTAGTGTTTGGGAGTGGTGGTCCCAACCGAGTTCTTCAATAAAGAGGTTTTCAAATTCGGCTTCTTTGAGGTATTGGCGTGTTTCTCGGAGGTTAATTTGCATTGGCATTTTCCTGTGGGTTCGTGTGTGTTGGTGAAGTTTATGAATTTAATTCTGAATCGCGGATTGACGCGGATTTCACAGACGTGTACGGCGTATTCCTTTTAAGATGCACAGCCCTAACAGGCTATGCTACACTCACAGCCCAATCTCCTTCTTGATTTGCGGCCATGGTTTTCCACCGCCAGCGTCCAATTCCCCCTCTGCCTCGGCAATATCTGCTAAAACATCGGGTTCTGAATTAATCAGAGCGGTTTCACGCCATTCAGAGAGAAAAACTGAAAGCGATGCAGCGTCTTTTTTTCCTGCTGAGATTTGTGTCATTAATTTGAGTAACTCCTCGAAAAACGCAACAACTTCTTGGGTGTCTAACCACTCAAGCCAGTCCAAGTTTTTTGAAGTCGGAATGGATTTGACGATCAATCGGTCATTTACGCGGTGTCCAATGACGAGTTCATGTTTTTCCATCTTAAGTCTCCGTAGCGGGATATTAGGTTTCTGCAAATTATACACGATGTGTCAATGAGGTTCAAGATTTTTCGGACATCGGGGTTAGAAACCCTTTCCACGAAGGCCCAATGAGCAGACGATCTGTGGCTCTTGTGTCTGCCTCTCTTGCTCAATGATGCAGAGTCGCTCTGTTTCCCATAAATCAATGACTAACGCGGCGAGGTTCTCATTAGAAATGCCACTGCGGAGTTGACGGTTGAGGGTATCGGTTGCCGTTTGACGCAGCGGGTGCCGATAGATGGCTTCAATGACCTGTTTAAGTTGTGGCGTGTTGAGTAGTGTTCCATCAACCTCTGAGGCGTAATCCTTCAGGCGTTCGTAGGTGCGGAACCGTGCACCGGAGGGTCGTCCGAGTTGTCCGCCGACCGATCGCTCTTCAGAGAGGATCAACTTTGCGGCGGCTTCCACAAGGTGATGATGTTCTTCAAGTGGTGGGAGTGGTTCGGTGTCAGGCTCACACGCCGCCGTTTGGAGGATTGCAAATTGGGATTCGGTTACGCTTTCACCGTTTCGGTCTATCCATGCTAAAGCGTCATTTTCTTGTCCTGTTCGGATATAGACGAGCGCGCCTTCGGGTTCGTTATCGGTTGGTGTATGCGGCTGTGTTGAATAGACGACGGAAGGGAGGGTGGAAACAATCTTTTCTAAGGTTGGATCTTGCGTAGTGGCGTTTTTCCAAATCTGGTAGGCGTGGGAGGCGAGGTCTACGTCGTTGTCACGCGCGTCGTCAAGCAGCCCTGCCTTTTCATTATAGAGATCAACAATTCTCTCATTACCTTCTTCACCGTCATCTTCAAAAAAGGCTTCATCCGTGCCGACAACCTCGGCATTCTGCTGGAGGCGCGCACGAACGCGCCCGCGCAAGTTGATAATACGCTCCACACCTTCAGCAGGTAGGAATGAATAACACAAGATGTCTTCCGCTGTTTGTCCAATCCGGTCAACTCTGCCTGCACGTTGGACTAACCTGATGATTGCCCATGGCAGATCATAGTTGACGACGATTGCGCAGTCTTGTAAATTTTGACCCTCGCTGAGGACATCCGTACTGATGAGCACCCGCAGCTCGTCCTCCCGATTGATTTTGTCGCGTTTATCGTTGCTGACTGGACTAAAACGGTGTGCTAAAGCAGTTGGATCTGCTGAGTTACCAGTTGCAGCGGCGATGTGTGTCATCCTACGTTCTGATAGCGCATTTGTTAGATATTGTACCGTATCTGCGAATTGCGTGAAGACTAAGACCTTATCGTTTGGGTGTGTCTCGTTTAAGAGTGCTTCGAGTGCGTTGAGTTTCGCGTCTTTTTCGGGGTCCCAGGTGCCGTATTGTTTCAATATATCAGTGAGTGCGAGAGCGTCCTCGGTGAGTTCTTTCCGAAGCAAGGGGTGGAAGAGATTTGGACGTAGCCATTTAAACCGGCTTTTATATTTCGTTGTGTACAGTCCGTAGATTTCGGCAGCCCGTTGTTTATACGCATCAACTGTGTATGAACTGGTTTGTGAATTTGTGTCATCAAGCTGCGTGTCATCGTCATCACCGGAAGCGTCTAAGATGAGGGTAGCATCCTCGGTATCCCTATCTTCAAACCGAGAATCGAGCATCTCAGCGTTTTGCGACCCGATGGGTAGCGGTGCGTCGTTTTCAATAGCGTGAAGGAAGATATAGTTGCGTAGGATGTGGCGATCAACGGATTGGATGAACGCCTGCCCGCTGCTTTCGAGGCGTTTGAA
Source organism: Candidatus Poribacteria bacterium (assembly GCA_022819945.1). Taxonomy (GTDB): domain Bacteria; phylum Poribacteria; class WGA-4E; order WGA-4E; family WGA-3G; genus WGA-3G. The sequence continues at coordinate 28,243 of JAJEGI010000046.1, read as the reverse complement.
AAGATTTGTACGGCAAAACCCCATCAACCGTTTTCCACCACGGGAGAGGTCTTGTAATTGCCTCTGCTCTACTTCTGTAGGTGGTTCCGATGGTATGTCAACAATGTAATTTGCGAGTCCGTACCGGGCGAGTTTAAGGCCGTTGATGATATTTACAACAGAACGAGAATACAACTGCGCATAAGTGTCGTCGGGATTCTGCTCGTCAATTGTGAACTTTATGGTTTTGGGAACGCGTGTCGGGAAGTAGGAGGGCGTGCCATCCGCAAACGTAAGGAATTTCCTTTTAGTCTCGGGATCTGTTTCAGCATAGTTGTCCATGATGAAACTGCGCGTTCGGCGCACGAGGTAGCGGCGCATCAGTTCACGCCAATCGTCGATGTACTCACTGTGTTCAAAGGCAGCAAGGGAGCGAACACCACTTTGATGTTTGCGGATAAATTCGGTTTCACTGCCTAACGCTTTGATGTATTGCTCTGGGCGGATGCCGAGATCCTCGGTTTCATCTACGAACAATCGGAGTTGATTAGAGAGGTCGAGATAGGTTTTGTTGTATGGGGTTGCGGAGAGGAGGATAACCTTGCTCTCGTTTTCGTGGATATATTCCTGAATGGCTTGGTAGCGTTTGCCTTCACGGTTTCTGAGGTTATGGCTCTCGTCAATCATAACAAGCCGATAGCGACGAAGGTCGGGTAACGTATTGATCACTTGGCTGATTGAGAGGACTCTCCCGCGCAGGCGATATTCCTCCCGATAATCTTCCCACATATTGACAAGATTTTTCGGGCAGATAATCAGCGTTTCGAGGTCGTAATCGTCTTCTTGTATACGTGCAAGTGCCGTTCCCATGAGCGTTTTACCGAGTCCGACGACATCGCCTATTAGCACACCACCACGTCTGTTGAGGTGATGCGCTGCGATTTTCACGGCGGCGGTTTGGAATTCAAACAGTTTGTCCTCAAATTCACGTGGAATCTGAAATTCAGTCAGTCCAGCACGTGCTTCCTGTGAGAGGTGATACGCCATTTTGATGTAGATATGGTACGGCGGAATGGGTTCCTCACGTGCCCAACTCTGCTCAATAATTTCTGCCAATTCTTTGGAAATATCGATGCACCATTTGTCGTTCCACCGATCTTCAAACCAGTCTTCTAACTTTTCACACGCATCTGAATCGAGGACATCAACGTTGAGTTCGCCTTGATGTGAGAGTCCGGAGAGGGTCAGATTACTACTGCCGAGGTAACCCACGGTTGGTGCAACCAAGTCTGATCGATAAATCAGATAGAGTTTCGCGTGGAGCGTGTGTCGGAGAAAGAGTTTTACTTGGACCTTCTCTTCTCGAAGTTGGCGCGCTAATTGACGCAATCCTATTTCGTCTTGGTGCGTTGGCACGCCTATGGTCAGCTGCTCGCGGAATTCCTCTGCCAATCTCCGTTTGAGACGGAGTGCTGTTTGGTTGTCAATGCCACCGTCTTTAGCAATTCGCTTGGCTTCTCGGAGTTCTTCTTCGGGTAAGCGTTGCATGCCGACGAGCAAACGGCAGCACGCTCCTTCACCTCCGTTCCAATTCTCTATGTAAGATCCGAGTCCTCTCCATCCTCGGAGGTTGAAATAGCCGACGCAAAAGTCGGCATGTGTAGCGGTTTCAAGTGTTTGTTGGAGTGCGGGGAGGAGGGGTTGGTCGATGTTATCGAAGATACGGGGCATTTAGCGATAGTCCTTTTTCTCTTTGCTTGAATACTGAAAAAGCCAATATTTTGATTATTAACCTCTAAATTCGTCTTATCAGGGGGACTTTAAGATGTTAGTCTTGACGCATTGAACATAGTACTGCGTGAGTTTGATAAAAGCATATCGTAGCGCGATGCGCCTCGTACCTGGGCGGGTACGCCGCAAAACTTTTGAGTTTGTGCTACAAGCACACAAATTGGAAAGTTTGTGCTACAAGAGTCGTAAGGTCGGCCTTCAGAGAAAATACCTATTATTGAACGCACATCATTTATTATCAAACTGGCGTTAGTCCTGTATTTTAACAAAACTTGGCAATTAGTGCAAGAATATAACCTACAGCGAAAAGATTGTGATTGACGCAACGGCAAATGTCTGATATAATGCACTCAGCGTTTACAACACAGACAACTGAGCTTGTTTTATACGGAGGAAGAGAAATGAAAAACTTGATGGCAGGTTTGACAGTTCTAAGATTTTGTATTAAAAGCATTTGTTTAGCGTTGTGTTTATGTGTGATGTCGCAGGCAGCGGAAGATCCGTCTTTAGTTTTATACTTCGATTTTGAAAACGGCGGCGGCGATACAGTAAAAGACCGTTCAGACTATGGCAATGATGGAACCATAGAAGGTGATGCCGTGTGGGGTAATGGGAAAATTGGCAGTGGACTGGAAATCGACGTTGGTTCTTTTGTCCTTGTACCTGATTCCGATGATTTTAAGATCACAGATGAACTCACATTGGCTTGCTGGATAAAACCTACTGCTTTTGCCCCGGAAGCTTGGCAAGGAAATACCCTCGACTTCTTGGTTTGCCGATGGAATTGGGCTCAGGGCAATCATAGATGTTACGAAATGTACCTCCGAAGCCACAAACCGGCACTGGTTGTTTCATCCGATGGAACAGATGGCGGTAGCTCCGTAGTTACTGCCGCAGCACCTATAGCACTTGATAAATGGGTTAACATTATGGGCATCTTTGATGGCTCAAAAGTTAAGATCTATGTTGATGGCGAAGAAAAGGGATCGGAGGACCACGAAGGGGATATATTTGCCGGAGAGGGACCTATAGTTATCGGAGATAACAACTTCGGTTCATCACCCGATTTTCACTTCGTCGGTGCTATAGACGAAGTTGCTGTCTACAATCGAGTGTTAGATCAAAATGAAATTGAGGCAAAGGTCGCTCGGGGACACGCCGCGAGCGTTGAACCTGAAGGTAAATTGTCAACCGTATGGGGACACCTCAAATCCCAATATTGAAAATCTTAGGAAGTTACTTATGGAACAATATTTGGAAATTCAAAAACCGGAACTGGGTTATACTTACGAGTTTGAGGTCGATCAACTCTCTGAGATGTCCGAATGCGTGGAGGCACACGGTTTCGCGATTGTCAAAGATGTCCTGCCGCCCGAGTTAGTTGAGAGTCTAAAGCAAGCTGTCTTTGATGGCACAGATCCGAACAGGGCGTTGGCACATGGACAGAGCCGTACCCGACACGCTTGGGTGGAATCTGGACCGGGGGCTTGGCAGCTGCTCGGATACGAACCTTTTATGAAAATCCATCGCCATCTGATTGGCACAGACGAGATGACTGTCCACCGTTCTGCCGCTATTATTCGGATGCCGGGGTCCCAACCTGTTGCGTGGCATACCGATTGGTGCGGGTTCTCAACGGATGCGCCGAAGAATTCGGGGGATGTGTTGAACCGTGGGTTGTGGCCCTCAGGCAAATGGTTCTACTTGACGGGTTCGCGTCCGGAACACGGTGGGTTATGCGTGATTGAGGATTCTCACGTGGAGGGTTGGGAAGGACCGGAAGGTTTCAATCTGACAACGGACAAGCGTTCCTTCTATAAGGAGGGTGAAGAAGAAAAGGCGTATGTGGGTTTTGATATTCCGGGGTTAGTGCCGCTGTTCACGAATCCGGGGGATATGATTGTGTTTGCGCATCGGACGTATCACGGTGCGTTCCCGAACCAGCTTGATGAGGTCCGGTTGTCGTGTGCAATTGGTTTTCGGAGTCGGGATCATCACATTGATATTCCGTGGGAGATACCGGAAGATGGTAGACAGTTCTTGGCGGATTTACCGCCACATTTTCAGCAATACACACACGGTTACACCAGCATTGATGTGGGTTGGCGAGGGTAATTGTCTGAATGCAGATCGCATTTGGGCGAGTACGCCGCAAATCGCGGATTATCGCGGATGACGCGGATTTTAAGAGTGCTCAGTTAACGTTCCTTGGTCTGGTAAGGACAACATTTGTGTAGAAGTTAATAAAATGTAGGATCAAGCAGAAAGTTGACGATGGGGTTCGGGTGGTGCGCCGTTTTGGAGCCAAGCGATGGGTTGTTCTTCTGCTGTCCTATCTGGATTGACCCAGATAATGTCTCGGATTTCACCAACGCTTTGGGAGGCTCGTTTGAAAAGTCCTCTGACAGTTTCATCCAGCGAAATGACGGTTTGATCGGTTGCGAGTGCTGCTTGAAGGAGATGAAAATCTTTTTCCATCACTTCAATCTCATCCTCATCGCTTGCTGTGTTTGTGACTTTGTCTTGGAGTTCCGCATACTCCAGTGGTTCAATATCAACTATTCTTCTGCGCGCATTCATTGACACTCTCCATTCAAAGGCAAATCCGGATCGATGTCTTTTCCACTCATCACTGATTTTTCTCGTCATTACAACCCCATGCTTTTGTGCCCTTACTCCCTTTAGGAAATCACGACAATTGATGGCGCGTTGCTCAGTTGCATCTTCATCACCGGAAGCTTGGGCAACATCAGCATCAATCACCAATCTCTTAGAATCTCTTACGCTCACGAAGTCTCCTTATTGCCAAATCTAATGTTGTCTACAGCATCAAGGTAACGGCTTTGAATATGAAGACTGACATCATCAAAATCCATGGGCCAATCCCCGTAAGCCCCCGCTTCGTCTAAGTCCACACTGCTAACCTCAGTTACGCCATCTTTGTTCCGTGAAAACCAGTGGAGCTTGACTAACTCTGGTGAGAGGTCTCCTTCGGCGACAAGCGTTTGAATCCCCAAAAGTAGTAGCGAGCTATGCGTTTCGGCGATGACGCACACACCACGCTTTGCTGCATCCGCCAGCACTCGCGCCAGTGCAACTTGTGCGCGGGGGTGAAGATGTAACTCTGGTTGTTCGATATATACCAATTGCCCTGGCTCCGCTGCAATCACGGCAACTAAAACAGGTAGAACTTGGGATATTCCTATACCTACGTCAGCAATACTGACCATATCTGTTTCGTCATTACTAACGTGTGGGAGGAGACCGACTTTAATTTCAGTACCAACATCACCAACTTTTTGAGTGCCGACTTTTCCTGTCAATCCAAGGGTATGAAGGGTATCAACTAACGTTTTCAGGCGGTCATCCGTTGTCTCCTGCCACTCGTGAATGATACTTGCAGTGTAGTGTTCAAATGTGCCCGGATATAAAAGACCGGTGTTGGTGAGTTTGTAGGTGCGTTCCGGGTTGCCGGGTAATCCGGGGAGGTGAATGCTGTCTAAAATGTAAGATTCAACAAGATTGTAGGTAACGTTGAAAAGACGATCGTCATTTCGAGATTCAAAACCCAAAAAACAACGTAAACGTTTCACCGCCTTAAAATCACTACGCATTGGACCTTGGCTACCCAATGCGTTGATTTCTTCAGCCGACATTTCAGGATATATGGTATAATGTTTGAAAGGCGATGGTTTGACAGCTTGCCTTACTTGAATCGTCATTTCGGCAATTTCAAGCCCGGTCTTCCCTTTTTTGAAAGTTGTTTCCACTGAGTAAGCAAAATCAGAGTCACAAGTCTCAATTCGTATCTGAAAATAATCTGCTCTTTTTCCGCCGGTTAATTGGGATAGAAATTGTGCTGCTTCGGTAAATTGAACGTTCGGCCCATCAATTAATAGCGGGCCCGGATCATAAGGTGCCTCCAGCGTCTGCTTCAGCATCAAGAGCGGTTGCATAATGCTGGATTTTCCAGAACTGTTCGCACCGGCAAGGATCGTCAGCGGACGGATGTCGATCTCACACTCCTCCGCTATTGACTTGAAGCCTTTTACAGCTATCTTGGTAATGCCATAGTTCTTTTCTTCCAACATATAGCCCTGCTCCTTATAATAATCAGCTACTTAATCAGTTACCTAATCGTTCACTTAATCGCCTAATTAATCGCCTAATTAATCGGTTACTTTTCGGATATACTTAGTTCCTCTTCCCTTTCCTATCACAGTGAATAAACCTTTGTTGACCAAATCTGCTAATTCGGCATAGGCAGTTTGGCGCGAGACATTGTTGATCTCTACGTATTCCTTTGTTGCAATTTGCCCGTTTCTTTGGACATAGAAAAAAGCATTCCTTTGGCGTTCGTTTAATTGTTCTGAAATATCATCGATTTCTATAAAAGTGCTCTCTTGAATTGGGGAATCAAAGATGATTTTCGTCTCAAGCGGGTGAAATTTATAACGCGGTTCCTTGTTTCCCCACTCCCTGCATAACCTTTGCATCATTCTGATACCAGCACCGTACCGTTCAATGAAACCAACATCAAACATGAATTGACTCAAAGTAGGGTTTACCGGTTTGTGAGTAGGTTCATTTGGACTAACGCCTTCTGGAAAAGTGCCGGGACTGATAACCTCAACGCGGTTGTCAAATATAAAGACCCGGACATCCGCAGTTTCTTGATAATTGCGGTGAATCAAGGCGTTGATAATCGCCTCCCGTAGTGCATTAAGCGGGTATTCAAACTTATCGTCTCGTTGGAAACTCTTTGAGGTCCGAAAACTGAGCAGGCGGATGTTTCTTCTGATAAATTCCTCGGCGGCATCGACGTTTTCCCAGAGCGTCTCGTCGCAATCCAGCCGATCAATGACCGGATGGGTGACAGATGTTCCTTTGAATCTGGCAACTCGTAATTGGGCATTATGAAAAAATCTTCTTTGGGAATGCTTACTGAAAAAAAGAAGACCCGCGTGGGTTGGTGTTCCATCATCGCTGATACCCTTAATGTTCTTCAAAAACGCTGCCATGCTCATATCTTGCGGTTTAGACACATTCCGGATTGTTTCTCGACGGGTCAGATACCATTCAACTTTTTTCTCATCTATATCATCAATTCCAGCACTTGTGACTAAGAGTTGATCCCAAGTTTGTCCGGTGGTGTTGAGGTGCATCTGGGCAATCTCTTGCGGAGACATGACGCGGTTGCTATTCCCAACTCTCTTATAGCATCTGCCTTTAACTGAAATAGGTTTTATAGAAGATTCCGCGATATGTATCAACAGCACCGATTTTTCTTCTATGTCAACCTGCTGAATTTCGGGTGTCACTCGCGGCTCAGTCACTTGGGAAATCCGGTTTGAGATGTCTCTTAGTGTCTCTTTGCCGATGGTAATTCCCCTGATTTCTCGTCTATCGGACACACCTATGAGAATGGTCCCGCCTTCGGTATTGGCAAAGGCAGCGACGGTTTCAATGGCTTCTTGATCGAAGTTCTCTTTGAATTCGGTCGTGGTATTTTCGCTTTGTGTAATGCGTTGTTTAAGATCAAGGGTTTCCATGTTTTTGATAAAGTTCAATGCCTACTCTTCCCAAAAATTTTCAAGAGGTTAAGCATTAAGGTTTTCCTTTTCATCATGTTTAGAGAGAAGTGTATCAGCAACTTCGGCAATTACTTCATCTGTTAGCGGATGATGAAAGAGACTTACATTATATCATCGCTGTCCGGGTCATATTCGTCATCTATGTCCATTCCCAGCCAAAGCCCCATGCCAGCGAGTTTTTCTTTGACTTCGTAGAGCGATCCTGGTCCGAAACCCTTGTACATCAACAAGTCTATATCCGTTTTTTTGACGAGATCACGGACAGTTTCAATATTTACCCTTTCAAAACAGTTGTGGATCCGGTTAGAGAATGGGATTTCAAAAATAGATAGAGCCAAGTACTCGTCCCGTTGTTCTTCCGTTATATCAACTACAGGCTCTGGTTCCATCTGAGTACCACGAGTCGTTAGTGCTCGTCCGGGTTGCTCATCAACAATATCTATCCAAGGTGATGTCAATTCGCGTTCTGCTTCATCATAATTTCCGAGGATTCCCAATTCGCCTGTGCTCATGGCTGCGCCGATGGAATCGGCGAGAGATTTCCAAAGTATATCAACGGCTTTCGCTGCTATTTCTGCGTCTTCGGGATCGATGTGAGTTTCCTCAAATGTACCTTCTGCTTCTAATGCGATCTCGCGCCAATAGCCGAAAAATTCCTCAAGTGTCTCAACTTTTTCCTTTCCCCTCGAAATTTGTATTACCAATTCGAGTAAATCCTGAAAAAACGCAATAAGATCCTCGGGCTCTAAATGTTTGATCCAATCCAGTAACTGCGGAACCTTAATAGATTGGATGAAGGCTCCACCATTCATAAGGTATCCAATGACAAATTCAGGCTTTTGCATCTGAAGTCTCCCTGTGTGCGGGTATCCGGTTTAGGTAAATTATACACGATGTATCAATAGCGTTCAAGAAGGCGACAGGACTATTTAGTTTTAGATAAATTATCAGATTTTCTAAATTTTTGAATCTTCTTTTTCAAGCCCGGTGCGGTTGATGAAGATTAACAATTTAATTCGGTAATTTTTGGATGAAGCCCAGTTCGGTTGGAATGCACATCGCATTTGGGCGAGTACGCCGCAAAACCGAACCTACCGGGCCTGGGGGCAGATATAGAATTACCGAAATATTTATTTAAACTTCATCAAACCGCGCCTACCGGACCTAAGTTGTATTCTACAGATCGCCGATGTAGCAGGCGATGAAGAAGAGCGCGAAATAATAAATAATGGGATGGATCTCTTTTCTACGGCCCGTCACCAACTTGAGGAACGCTAACGAGATGAAGCCGAACCCGATGCCGTCTGTGATACTGAAAGAGAGCGGCATCATCAGCATTGTAAGGAAGGCGGGGATCGATTCAGTGACATCTTCCCAATCAATCTGGGTGATGTTCCTGAGCATCAATCCACCGACGACGATGAGTGCTGGTGCGATAATGGGGTTGATCGGATAACCGCCGCCAATGATTTTGACGAGTGGCTCGAAAAAGAGTGCCAGCAACATGAAGATCCCTGTGCAGACGGCGGTGAGTCCGGTTCGTCCGCCTTCGGTAATACCTGCCGCACTTTCGATGTAACAGGTCACAGTCGAAGTGCCGAGTAAGGCACCACCGACCGTACTTCCTGCGTCCGTCAAAAGCGCGTTCCGGGCTTTAGCAAGTTTTCCCGCTTCCATGAGTTGCGCTCTATAGCCGATCGCTGTAAGCGTCCCAATGCTATCAAACATGTCGATGGCAAAGAACACAAAGATAACAGGGATGAGTTCGAGTTTAGTGAAAATATTGGGGATTCGTAATTTAAAGAGTGTCGGCGTTGGGTCTGGTGGCATACCAACGATGCCGTTGAAACTGGCGACTCCGAAGATGAGGTTAGCGATGGCAGCGATAAAGATACCGATCAGAATCGCGCCTTTCACTCTGCGTGCTATGAGTGCCAGTGTTACAGCAATACCGAAGAGCGAAAGCAGGACGGGGGTAGATAGAATATCGCCGCGGGTGATGTATGTCGCCGGATGTTTTGTAATGATCCCGCTCATCTGTAACCCGATGAAGGCAATGAACAATCCGATCCCGATAGCAATCGCGTTTTGGAGTGATGTAGGCAGCGCGTTCATAATGGCTTCCCGTATGCCGACAAATGAGAGTATGGAGAATAGCAGGCCTGCTATGAAAACGATGCCTAATGCTTCTTGCCACGGTAAACCTGAACCCAGGCAGACCTCGAATGCAAAATAGGCGTTAAGTCCCATACCCGGTGCTAATACGACTGGATAGTTCGTTAGAAACGCCATAAAGAATGTTGCGATTGCACTCGATACACACGTCGCAAACATAACGGCACCGACATCCATACCGGATTGTGAAAGAATAGAGGGTTGCACAAAGATGATATATGAAATGGTCATAAAATTCGTGAAACCTGCGACCAATTCGCGTCTCACAGAGGTGTTGTGCGCTTTCAACCCAAATAGTTTTTCTAACATCTTTCCTCCTTGTCTTGGTTAATTACATATAGACAAAAGTATTACGATTCGGAGATCGCTTCTACCCAGAAAAGTTTGGCTGTAGCACGCCGTAAGGCAACTGTTCGCCCTTCAATCCTGCGAGCAAATTCTCCATCGCCATTGTCGCCATTTTCATTCGTGTCTGGACAGTCGCACTGCCGAGATGCGGTGCGATAATCACATTGTCTAAGTTAAGGAGCGGATGATCAGTATTAATCGGTTCTGGCTCGGTTACATCAACGGCGGCACCCGCAATCTGCCCTTCCTTAAGTGCGTCATACAAAGCGTAGTGATCGACAACGGGTCCCCTTGCAATGTTAACTAAAATAGCAGTGTTTTTCATTAATGCGAGTTCCGCTTTGCCGATGAGGTGTGTCGTCTCTTCGGTCAACGGAACGTGGAGTGATACGAAATCAGAGGCTTGGAGAAGCTCTTCAAGTGTAACATATTGGACGCCGAGTTCCTGTTCCCAGTCGGGACGACGTTCGCGTTTGTAATAGAGAACGTTCATGTCGAACGCTTTCGCACGCTTGGCAACCGCCTGACCGATTCTGCCCATACCTACGATCCCTAATGTTGCGTGATGCACGTCGGTACCCCAGAGGATATTGGGGTCGTAGTATTTCCACTGCTTGGACACTTGGACGTGTTCATAAGCTGGGACAATGTTTCGTGCAGCAGCGAGCAGGAGTGCCATTGTCATATCAGCGGTGGTATCGCTAAGGACACCCGGCGTATGCCCGACTGCGATACCGCGTTCTCTGCAAGCCTCAACATGGACATGGTCATAGCCGACGCCTACCACGGAGATCGCTTTGAGATCCGGTGCAGTCGCGATCATCTCTGGAGAGACAGGTTCGTGTCCATACGTCATTAACCCATCGAGAGGCGGAATTTTTTCGGCGATGGGTGGTAAGATGGCACTCGTATGCCACATATCAACATCGCATTCCTCTGCTATTTTAGCACGAATTTCTTCTGGGATCGGACGTGTGATAAAAACTTTAAATCGTGACAAAGTGCTTCCTCCTTTTGTGGGCTATGATCTACGGTAAAAAATACGTATCGGTGTGCCGTGAAATCCGAATTCTTCCCGAATGTTGTTGACCAGGTACGCCTCATACGGTTGATTGACGCGGTTTACGTTCCGTCCGAAGATTAGGAAAGTCGGGGGTTGCGTCTCGACTTGCGTGATATATTTGAGTGCAGGACGCACGCCTTTAACACGTGGTGGCGGGTGTGCATTACGCAGTTCCAACAGCAATTCGTTAAGTGCTGGTGTCGGGATATGGGTGCAATACTCTCGATGCACCTCTAAGGCTGTTGTTAGTATTTGGGTAACACGTTGCCCTGTAACAGCAGAGACGAAGACGCGTGGCACATAATCGAGTTGTGGAAGCTGCGCGTCAAGTTTATCCATAAATGCCGGATGCGTTGTGTTATCCTTCTCAATCAGATCCCATTTATTTAAGACTAAAACAGAGGCTTTTCCTTGTCGTTCGATGAACTTGGCGATTGCTTTATCTTGTTGTGCAGCTTCTTGGGTTACATCCAACACAAGGACAGCAATATCGCTCTGGCGGATGCTGTGTATGGCACGTTGTACGGTTGCGGATTCGAGTTCATCTTTGATGGCGGATTTACGTCGCATCCCGGCTGTGTCAACGATCTCGAAAGGGATATTGTCGTAGACGATTCGGATATTCACAGCATCGCGCGTCGTTCCGGGTCGATCATCAACGATCATCCGTTCTTCACCTAATAAGTTGTTAATAAGCGATGATTTTCCGACGTTCGGTCTGCCGACAATGGCGATTTTTATGGTGCCAGATCCATCGTATAGTGTTTTGTTAGTCTCTGGAAGGTTATCCACAACATGGTCGAGAAGTTCTCGAATGCCGTCGTTTTGAACACAGGATGTCCAGATCGGTTCGGGGAATCCGAGGGCGTAAAATTCAGCGGCTTCACTATGGAGCCGTCCACTATCGACCTTGTTGACAACGAGGAAGATAGGTTTATCGGTTGCTCTGAGTTTATCAGCGACGGTTCTGTCGTGTGGCATGATACCGGTTCGTGCATCAACGACAAACAACACAAGGCTTGCTTCCTCTAAAGCGGTATCTACCTGCGCTTGGACGTTATCGATAAGCCTGTCGTCGGGGTCGATGTCCAAACCGCCGGTATCAACGATGGTAAAAGTGCGGTCTGCCCATTCTACATCTGCGTAATGTCTGTCGCGAGTCACACCCGGTGTATCGTGAACAACGGCGAATCTACGCGAGGAACGGCTTTCAGTTTTCGGCTTTCGGCTTTCAGCAAGGGGATTTTCTTGCTGATCGCTGACGGAAACCGATGGCTGATGGCTATTTCCAGCGATTCTATTGAAGAGTGATGATTTTCCGACATTCGGTCTGCCGACAATCGCAACAACGGGAAGTCCGGTTTCCATGTTTATATATTTCCTTGCGGTTCGTTTTTTTATATTTCCTTGCGGTTCGGTGAGGCGAGTCGGTGCCTTGGAGTTTCATTTCGTAGACCTAGAAGAAACACCCAAGCAAAAACACCTCGATTACATTACGGACTACGTTTTTGTTTTTTAGAACTTACGCAAAGCGCAATAATGCACGTCGCATTTGGGCGAGTACGCCGCAAAATTGTGCTACTCCGAACGGGACTGCTTTCAGAAAACACGTGTATTTCCAAGGGATATCTGTTTGTAGTCAGGCGATTCATCGCCTATCTGCGTAAACCCTGCGGCGTGCGGACCGTAGATACGCATCAGCAAATTGCGTAAGTCCTAAACTAATAACTTCGGACAAATCGGAGCAGAAACCCAATATCTAAAAAAGTGAAGTAGCAATTAGGGTTGCTTTCCAAGCGTCGCTCTGTCGTTAGAAACGGCAACAACTGATTTTATCACAACAATGGTAGGAATTGCAAGCAATACACCCCAAAAACCGAGTACGGCTGCACCGACAATGACAGCGAACATAATCAGCAATGGGTCTACATCAATAGCATCGCTCATGATTTTCGGAGAAATGAGCGAATTGTCAATTGCCTGAATACCGAGGATAGCCCCTAACACAAATGCACAGCGGACGAGAAAATCAATTATCCCGAAGTCCCCAGCTGCCAGTCCCATCAGCATCGCTATAAACGCGAAAGCACCGCCAATAAAGGGACCAAATGTTGGTATAGCGTTGCAAATCCCTGCAAGTATACCGATAACTAAGGCGAACGGCACCCCTATGATACTGTAAGCAATGGAGGAAATTATTGAGACAATTGTGATAACTGTGACGAGTCCTTTTAGAAATTCTTGTAGATTCTTATCAACTTCGCGCAAATAGGTCTTGGCGATTTCACGGTGTGGATCAGGTACAAGCGTAAGGAAGCTTCTGAAATAGTTGTCAAATGATTGGTTTGCATAGACAAACACGATTAAAGCGAGGGATACCGTGGCTATAAATCCGCCGAACCCAAAAGCGATCGAACCTGCGAACTGGAATCCTTCTTTCACTGCCTCACTACCGGTTTGGGCAATTGTCGGTATCCTTTCAGTCAAATAGGATTTTACCTGTTCAACAATCGGCTGATCCTTATAAGCATGGCTAAGGCCTTCCTTATATGTGGTAAACCGTCGCCATTTAGTGGCAGTAGTGGCGCGATGCCAGATAGCAGTGTTGTTGCCAACGTATACCCCAGACGGTGCGGAGGCTAAGAGTGGGGTTGCTGGTGTTCCCGAAATTACAGGTGTTCTCTCCATTTTTTGCCAGCCATGAAGACTATTCCATCCATGGAGTCCGTTGCGGGTATTAGCATATAATTCGATATTGGAGGTTTGTGAAGTTCTATTTGTCTCTCCTGTTGTTTCATCGCCGCCTGCGAGCGCATAAACCACCTGTTCTATTGAAGGGAGTTCCTCCCATCCGAGAGAAGAGCCTTCCAGATACCAATGCACTGTTGTGGTTATAGGTGCGATGTTCGTCTGTTGTAAAGCGGTTTCCGTTTCGGTTTTCCGCACCGTAGACGTGGTGTCTGACTGTTCTGACTGTTCTGAAGGAGCCGTATCAATTTCCGCTGCTGTAGTTTCGGTTTCCTTTTGTTCCAAAGGAATCTCCGCGTCAATTTGTCCTATACTGGCGACGTAAGTTACGCGATCACCATTGGTATCTGTAGTAGAGATGATACTAACAACGGACCTGTCGTTGTAAATGTTAGGTGCGACCGAATTCCATGTTTCGCCTGCGTTGTTACTCGCGTAAAGTCCTGTCTGTGTCCCGACGTAAACCTGTGTGTCATCCCAGCGTGGAACGTTGACGGCTTGGACGGAAAGTGTATCGAAGGGGGTGTCTTCCACTTTGTGCCACACTTGTGTTAGCTTTGCGTCGTTTTCGTCAGCGGGGGGTGTCTTATAGTAGCGATATAAACCACTTTGCGTGCCAGCGTAGATAATGTTTTCACTTGCAGTGAGTGTTTGTATCGATTTGCCGAGAAGCGCACCGTTGGTAATACCGATAGGCGCGATAGACGAGAGTTTCCCTTCAGTGTCTGCTCGCATTTCATAAATCCCATGATTCGTGCCGAGATAGAATGTTTCTGTCGTCGAATCTTCATTGTTTCTCTCGGCTTCATCAGAGGTCGAGTTAATGCTGATGGCGACTGCGTTAAAAGTCTCACCGACAGCATACGGCAAAACAATTTCGTGGTAAAACTTCAGCAAGCCAGCCCCCATCTGGCTGGCTTGTCTGCTAACTTGTTTGCCGGTATAGAAAAGCACACCGCCACAGACAAACACAATCAGAGTGGTTGCGATGCCGCGTTGATATTGCTTTTTGAAGGGGAGCGCATTCCAAAGAAATCTGAAGATGTAGGCGAAACAGAACCCCAAAATGAAAGGCATCAATACATCTAACAAGCGCGTAAAAATCCAGAGACTTATCATCACTATTTCCAAGATGACAATACTTCTGATGTCAATCCAGCGGTAGATACGTGTGAGCAACACAATCAGCAGTATGGGGATGATCGGATGTAGTAGCATCCGATTGCTTTCGGGACCGTTGCCTGTATAGTAAGCAAAAGCGATCCATCCAGCAGCGAGTACGACGCTGATGATTGCGAGAATTGTTGCACCACTGAGTGTGGGTTGCTGCGGGGTCGTTTCGTTTTGGGTGTTCATTGTGTTGTGGTTGTAAGTTATAAGTTATAAGTTATAAGTTATAAGTTAAGAGGTTTTTGATTGCGTTACGTGTCCCTCTTAACCAATAACTTACAATCATTCGTCTGAAAACTAATTACGATGTTGCTGGAGCTTCGGCTGAATCTCTGGATTCATACGCTTCAATTACGCCTGCGCCGATGCTGTCACCCCAGACGTTAACTGTGGTACGGAATCTGTCAAGCAACCAGTCGATAGAGAGAATAAGCGTAATCCCCTCAACTGGGAGATCCACGGCTCTCAGCACGATAACCATCGTAACAAGTCCTGCTTCTGGAATCCCTGCCGCGCCGATAGCCGCCAATGTTGCGGTAAGCACAACAACCACCTGTTGCGCTGGATCCATGTTTATCGCATAAACCTGTGCAATGAACATGACAGCGACTGCCTCATAGAGTGCCGTGCCATCCATGTTAATGGTTGCGCCTAAAGGAAGCACGAAACTGGAGGTACGACTGGAGACACCGTTCTGATTCTCGACACCTTCCATCGTTAGCGGCAGCGTTGCGCTTGAGCTTGCTGTCGAGAAGGCGTTGAGTAAAGCGGTTGCCATGCCTTTGAAGTAGTTCAACGGATTTCTGCGTGCAAGCAACAGCAGCAGTATCGGTAAAGCGATAGCACCGTGTACACCGAGTCCTAAGACGACAGTCGCGCTATACTTACCCACGGCGACGAGTTCGGGCCAGAACCCTGCGAATCCCTTCGCCTCGCCAATCCTACCTGCGATTAAACCGAAGATACCGAGGGGCGCGACGTACATGATCCAGTGAACGAGTTTCATCACCGCCTCATTGAGTCCCGAAATCACAGCGACAACAGGTTTGCCAATGTCCCCGAGCATAGACAAGGCGGCACCGATGAGGAGTGAGAAAAAGATTAAAGGCAGAATGTCGGTATGCACCATGGCTTTGAAGACGTTTGACGGGATCATCCCTTCTTTGCCGGTCTCTTCGTTGCCGAGGAACACCTCTTTGATGGTGCTGCCCATCGTCTTTTCCATTTTACCGGACACGCTTGTAGCAATAGGTAGATTGATGTTAACGCCAGTGCCAGTGTTTCGAGGTTCTATCGCCACAAGTTGACCGTCAATGAACAACAAGCGTTCTCCGCCCTCTGTTGTAACGTAACGTGCATCCTTGGATAGCGGGTGCCAGGCATCTACCGTAGCAGTTGTCCCGGAAATTGTTTCGATTTCACCCTGTACGTTCTGATCGGTGAGCGTTATAACGTATTTATTGTTGTAGGTACGATTGAATTCTCCGCTTAACTCAACAGTGAGCAACTCGGTGCCGGACAATGTGTAACTCAGATCGGGTCGTTCTTCACCTTGTGATAACCCTTTTCCCGGCGAGATGATGTTCACAAGAATCATCCCGATGATAACGGAGATAGCGGTTGTCGCCATATAATATAGGACGGTTCGTCCGCCGATGGAGCCGATGTTGCGGATGTCGCCTAAATTCGTTATGCCGACGATCATCGACAAGACAACGAGCGGGACGACTATCATTTTCAGTAGGTTTAAGAAGACCTCACCGAGTATCGTTGTGTGGACTGCGAAGTCTGGCGCGTAACCGCCGATGATCGCCCCAGCAACAATGGCGATGATAATTCCGTAGAGTAGGCCGAGACTTACTTTTGGTTTCTTTTCTTCTTGGTTTTCGTTCATAGGGTTGACTCCTGTTTTAGTTGTTAGTTATCGGTTGTCAGAAGGAAAATCTTTTTCTGATAGAATAGATAGCACTTCGTGGTAGCAGCGAGTGCATCTGTTGGCATGGGTTATTCGGAACTTTGTAGACGTTGAAGGGCTGCGCGTAGTTTTTCGAGCTCGGCTTCTGCTTCCTGCCGTGCGCGTGCTTCTTCAGATGCGCGATTCTCCGCTTCAGAGGCGCGTGCATTCGCTTCATCTACGCGCTCCGGAGAGGTACCCAACCACATCTCGGTGACTGGATCATACAACCGCAGCACGCCATCACGCTCACCTAACTCCAAACCTAACGTCTCAGATGGAAGCCTACCCTCTACAAACGCTATTTCTTTATACATATCTCCTACAAGCCGAAATCCGACGAAGGACGGCTGAATTTCATGGTATGGATCGTAGATGCAATACTCTTTGACTCGCAGAATCTTGGCGTAAATCTCCATTTTCTCGTTGAACTCTTTCGCATACGTACTCGGACTCGCAACTTCTAACACAAAATCAAGCGTGGATGGCTGTTCCCACGTTTTATAGGTTCGGAGCTCTTTTTTTGACAGCCCGCGAACCATGAACACATCCGGGGAGATGCTCTTCCGAGGATTCCCTTCTTCGTAATACAGGAGCATGTTGCCAGCGATATACACATCTACAACCCCGCGGAAATGGCTTCGCAGGATATCCATGCAATCTATCATCACTTGCTGGTGTTTCGGCGTTTCTGCCATCGGTTCTCCATCTGATTCGGGATAGACGAGTGTCGGGGCAGAGCCTATTCTTTTTTTCATCGTGCTATCTCCTTTAGTAGTTACCAGTTATCAGTTACATTTTGTAGTAGTGAAAGTATCTGTTACTGCTACAGTCCATCTCTTTAACTGAAAACTGACAGCCGGCTACTAATTCGTTCGTGTTATTTCCTTATTAACATTTTTCGGGTAGCGTTAAAGTCGCCTGCAGTGAGTGTATAGAAATAGATACCACTCGCCACAGATTCACCGAGATCGTTTCTTCCATCCCAATGCGCTGCACGGCTTCGGTACTGATAGATGCCAGCGGGTTGATGTCCTAATTCTAAAGTTCGGACGATTGCCCCGTTTGCAGCATAGATCGTTAACGTCACCTCTGCTGGCTTTGCTAACTGATACGGGATCCACGTCTCTGGGTTGAACGGATTTGGGTAGTTGTGAAGTAAAGCCGTCTCTTCTGGGATGAACAGTGCCAAGAGCCGTTCAAGATTGGCGATGCCTTGTTGGAAAGCAAGCGATCCGTCGTCTGTTACTTGTGCCTGTGCTATCCATGCTCGTATCATCGCAGGCGTTAGTTCTCCGTTGCTTATTGCAGCAATAACGGAAGGTGCTGCAGCGTCGGTTGATTCGCCGAGGTGTTGTGAGACGAGGATGAGGTCTTGGATGTTGATAACGCCATCTCGATTTACGTCTGCTTGTGGGTTGACGGACGCATCTTCTCCGAAGTGTCGGGAAACGAGGATCATATCCAGAACGTTGACATGTCCGTCCCTGTTCACATCTCCAGTAACGAGTTGTCCTTCAATAGTGATGACAATCTCGGGAGGGGCTGCAGCAATGGGTTCACCTGCTGTTGATCCCAATTGGAAGTTGTTTAGTGTCAATTGGGTTTCACCTTCCGCTTTGGCTAAGAACATTACTGACAGCAACGTGCCTGACCCCGTGACACCGTCCTCGTTGAAACGTGTTGCATTAAGACCTGTAATTTTGCCAGTCGTGTTATCAATCGTCCCTTCCTGAAAGAAGGTAGTTCCGCCATCTGTTTTGAGAAAATCGCCTTCGTTGACTTCAACGGCTTCGAGTGCAGCAGGATCGAAAGAAATATCAAATTGCCAGCCTGCTAAATGAATTACATTTTCTGCTTTGAAGTTGAGGGTGAAAGTATCACCAGTATGGATTTTAGAATCAGAGAAGGTGTAGCCAACACGGGGGTTGACGACGCTATATTCGGTGCCTTCTTCAAAACCGAAAAAGCCACTGAGATCGGTATACTTGGTTTGAATAGCAACTAACAACACATTTGCTCCCTGTTTCAAGGTGACAGGGAAAAACTTTTCGTAATTGTACGGCCATCCCTTTGTTGATATGTCCTTATGAACCAAGTCGCCGTTGAGCCAGATTTTTACCAAGCCATTGCTCCCTTGAAGCATAGTTGTTTTCTGTTTTGATGGTGATTCTAGGATAATGGAACCGTAGATGGCGTGGTTGCTGGTATTTTCCTCTCCGATAGATTCAAGCATATCACTAATGTTCCGAGAACGATGACCAATTTTGCTGGCTGTCCACATTCTGTTGCCAACAAGACTACCAGGTCTTGCGCCATAGGTAGCAATTTTCTGTTCCGTCACTTGACCACCACTTGCTACATCTAACCAATCTTTGTCAAGATTTACTGCTGGAACTATCATCCAAGTCCAGGGACCCTCTATTTTCGGTCCCTCTGTAGCGGATCCTGGGTTGTTGACCCAATTAATATCCGAGAATACTGATAATTCTTTCAAAGGAGAGATGTCTGATATTAAGTTATCGCGAAGGACTAATTCTTCCAAGTAGCTTAAACCTTTTAAGGGAGATACGTCTGAAATTATGTTTCGATGAAGATGAAGAAATGTCAACTTTGTTAAGTCTCTAAGTGGGGATAAATCGGATATAGACCTATTGTCGTATAAATTTAGTTCTTTCAAGTTCGTTAACCCTGCCAGTGGAGATAAGTCAGATAGAGCACCATGGTGAATGTCTAAAACTTCCAAGTTGATTAACCCGATAACAGGCGATGCATCCGATAGTCTGTTGCCTCCAAGGCGCAGCTCTGTTAACCCTGTTAATTTCGATAGTGGTGATATGTCTTTTATGCCGCATGCGTAAAATTCCAGTTTTTTCAGAGTTGTTAAGTCTGCTAAAGCAGACAGATTAGATATAGGAGTACGACCAAAGTCTAACCATCTCAATTTCGTTAGCCCTGCAAGTGGTGATAGGTCTTCTATAGAGGTTTCCCAAGCACCTAAGCCAATAAGGTTTTTTAATCCAATGAGTGGTGACAGATCAGATATAGGGTTTTTTGAAATCCACAACTCTTCTAAATTTATAGCGTGCTCAATGCCTTTTAAATTCTTAATGTCCCTATTACTCACTCTCAGGGTTGTTAATGTTGTCATTTCTTCAAGGGTAATGGGAACAGTATCAGCATTCTCTTTTCCAAGTGTCTCTGCAATCGCCGCACGGAGACTTGCATCTGGAATAATAACATCAAAAAGTATATCTGTATTTTTGAAGAGTGCTTCTAAAGGTGAGAAATCCGTTATCGGATTGTTGCGAAGGTTTAGTTCCTCTAGGTTGGTTAACTCTGCCAAGGGCGATATGTCCGATATGTTGTTATTGTCGATCCATAAAATTGCTAAATTAGTTAACTTTTCCAACGCGGATATATCTGATATCTCATTGTTGCCTAACTCTAAGTACGTTAGGCGAATTGCACTTTCCAACGGCGAGAGATCTGATATCGTGTTGTGGGGCATTTTAATATGTATCAACTCTGTCAAACCCTCAAGATCCGAGAGGTTTTCTATGTCACAGTCGTAAAATGTCAGTTTTCTCAGATTTGTTAGGTTCGCTAATGGTGCAAGATCTGATATTGGAGTGCGGCCAAAGTCTAACCATCTCAACTTTGTTAGTCCTGTGAGGGGAGATAGATCTTCTATGGGAACATCCCAAGCATGAATACCTTCCAAGTTAACTAATCCCACAAGTAGCGTCAGATCGGATAGCGTACTATCGGAAATCCAAATCTCCTTCAATCTTGTTAGATTAGTGATCGGAGAAAAATCTGAAATTGAGTTCCTGTTAACTCGTAATGCTTCAAGGTTTGTTAATCCTTTAAGAGGCAATATATTTGATATTAAGTTATCAGTAAGAATTAAACCGCTTAGACGAGTTAATCCTTTAAGCGGCGATAAGTCTGATATTAAGTTACCTTCGGCATCTAAGAAATCAAGTTTTGTTAATCCTGCAAGTGGCGATAAGTCTGATACTGAATTACCACCGATATGTAGGAAACTTAAGTTTTTTGCAAACTCAAGTCCTATTAAATTGCTGATGTTTTCCTTCCGCGGTTCATCATAATTCCTTGCATCAAGATGAGTAAATCTTTCCATATCCTCTACCGTAATCACATCCTCTGCTGTTTTACCGAGTTCCGCTTCAATTACTGCACGCAGATTCGGATCAGGAATATGAACACCAGCACCCGGGATAATCTCTGGACGCTGCACAATTGGAGGCAGGGTGCTATCAGGGGTATTCAGTGCGGAAATCACATCGTCAAAGTTAGATGTCCATGCATCCCGTTTTACGGTGCCGTTCACAACTGTGAGTGTTTGTAATCCTAAGTTTTTTAGGCTCTGTTTTTCGCGTATCTGTGTGAGGAATTCGGCTGTTTCTAATCCGACTGCGGCGGCAGCGTGTGATGCATCCAACGGTGCTTGAAACGCCTCATGAAACCGTTGAACCGGTTCATTTTCATGCCGCTTGAAGAATTGTTGTCTGGATGCTTCATCCGCAAACGGACCGCCAATTTTTTCTAACGCTTGCTGGAACATAAGCGTATCTTTTTGTAGGAGTTCATCGAGCACGGACTGTTCTGGATAGAGGCGTAATGCTTGTTCTTTGTTATAGGGCGGGTTTTCAACCTGTTCAATTGCCGCACGCACGCTGTCTTTAAACTTCTTCATGCCTTGGGTATGGCACCCGATACAGGAGAGACCGTTCCGCACCGTTGGATCACTGGCAGCGGGGTTAGAAACGATGTCAATTGGCGCGTCGTTCAATCGACTACCGTTCGCATCAACGAGAAAATACGCCTGCAACCCGTTGGGTAGATTGAAGATAATTTCGCCACCATCGTGCGTGAAATCAAGAGGGTGTGTAAAGATGTGCTGCGACTCTAAGTTTCCAGCAAAGTCATAACTTTTCCAATACGCGCCGTAGCGAGATGTGTGGCGTTCAACAACGCGGTTGTTTAAGGAAACACCCGAATCGTTGAAACCCGCGCGCCAAACATTTATCCCTGGGGCGTGCCTGATATTATTTTCGACGTCTACCTCTAATTGCGTTTCTAATGCACTGTCTGTTTGTGGCAATCCTAAAATGTCGTGGTAGAGTGGTGGTAACGAAGTAGTTGCGAGAAACCAATCGACATGGACATACGGTACTGTGCTGCCCGTTTCGGTCTGTAGTTGTGTCAGTTTTTCAAGGAGGCCGGCTTGTGTTTCTGGATCAAATACAATGTTGTAGGGATATGCCTGCTCAATGTATGGCCAGACATCGATTCTGGTATTCCATTCGTAACGCCGTAAGTCTATATGGAAGATCGTTTGTGCTTCATCAATGGGTCTGGGGTTTGTGATCTCGCGTCTCCACGAGAGACTATTTATGAGTTTAGAGAGCGCGATCCGATAGTCGTTGAGGGTTTCAGGACTTTCACCTGCATTATGGAGATGCGTCATTGTAAAATAGCGTGCGGAGGGACGGTCAAAGGGATCCAGTGAATTTAGATGGGTTTGGATCGTATCAAGCATTGCATCTGTCGTAATGAAATTGATGTCGTACTGGACGTTCCAATCTGGCGCGCTTGTGGTAATCCAAAGGGCAATTGTTTCAACGGCTTCCTGTGAGAGTGGCGGTAGATTGAGTGGCATTTGTGCCCCGTTTTCGGTAGGACCGAGGAGGCGTTTATAGAATTCTGAGTTTTCTGGATCCCCTGGAATAATGACTCCTGTATCAACGAGCGCGGTGCGTTCAATCAGGAGTTCATCTTTATAGGCCCCGGATTCTCCATGACAATTCAAACAGCTCTGCTCAAAGATAGTATAAACCTCTTGTGCGAGGTTTTCTTGCGCGTCTGCTGTTGCAAATCCTATGCACGCCAAGATTATAAGGAGGCAGTATTTACCACTCTTCACAATCAATCTCCTATTTGGTTACTTCTAAACGTTCAAGGGCTGCGCGCAGTTTTTCGAGTTCAGCTTCGGCATCTCGCCGTGCGCGGGCTTCTTCAGAGGCGCGATTCTCCGCTTCAGATGCGCGGGTTTCTGCCTCCTGCCGTGCGTGGGCTTCTTCAGATGCGCGGGTCTCCGCTTCAACTGTACGCTCCCGACCTGGACCGAACCACATCCTCTTGACAGGATCATAGAGTCGCAACACGCCATCGCGTTCACCGAGTTCTAAACCTAACGTCTCACACGGAAGCCTACCCTCTACAAACGCTATTTCTTGATACGTATCCCCTACAAGCCGAAAACCGACGAAGGACGGATCAATCTCATGGTATGGATCGTAGATGCAATACTCTTTGACCCGTAGAATCTGCTCATAAATCGTCTTCTTTTCGTTGAAGTCTTTCGTATACGTGCTTGGGCTGGCAAGTTCGAGGACGAAATCGAGATACGGTTGCTGTTCCCACGTCTTATAGGTTCGCAGGTCTTTCTTTGAAACACCACGGACCATGAACACGTCCGGTGAGATAACCTTCCGTGGGTTGCCCTCTTCATAATAGAGGAACATGTTGCCGCAGACATGCACATCCGGTACGTCCCGGAAATGCCAATCTATCATTTCTATCATATCCAAGAGGAGTCTGACGTGTCTTCCACTTTCTGCCATCGGTTCTCCGTCTGATTCGGGATAGACGAGTGTTGGGGCAGAGCCTATTCTTTTTTGCATCGTGCTATCTCCTTTGAAAAAGTTGTCAGTTAACCATTCTTAGCCATCTACATCAACGCGAATCGACAACTCTTCTAATTGTTCGTCCGATACAACAGAAGGGGCATGCGTTAGTGGGCAGAGGCCTTGTTGTGATTTCGGGAACGCGATGACTTCTCGAATGTTCTCCTCGTTCCGCATCAGCATTACCATCCGGTCAAGTCCGGGTGCGATGCCAGCATGTGGGGGTGTGCCATACGCCAACGCGTCTATGAAATAACCGAACCGGCTCTCAGCCTCCTCCGGTGTGATATTGAGGATGCCGAAGATCTTCTGTTGAATATCCCATTGGTGGATCCTCACACTCCCACTACAGACCTCATACCCGTTGCAGACGAGATCGTAATGTTGGCTCTGAACTTTCCCTGGATCCGTATCTAAGAGCGGGAGTGTCTCCTCTGTGCAGCTTGTGAAGAGGTGATGATGTGGTTCGTATCGGTTCTCTTCCTCGTTCCAGTCAAACAGTGGATAATCAACGATCCACAAAAAGTTGTATAGACTTTTATCGATAAGATTGAGTTTCTTTCCGAGGTGAAGACGAAGATAGCCGAGCGCATCGGCGACAACTTTCGGCTTGTCAGCGACGAAGAACATGATGTCTCCCGGTTGCGCGCCTGTTCGCTCTTGCGCCGTTTCGAGTTGTTCTGTTGTGAAGAACTTGACAATTCCAGACGAAAAACCTTCTGACGTAACTTTAACCCATGCCAATCCTTTCGCGCGATAGGTCGCGACGAATGCAGTCAGGTCGTCAATGTCTTTGCGTGAAAAGTCTTCACCGCCCGGTACGGCGATGGCTTTGACCTGTCCACCGCTGGCTAATGTCCGTGCGAATACTTGGAAGTCGCAATCAGCCATGACATCGGAGATGTCTGTGAGTTCCATACCGAACCGTGTATCAGGTTTGTCGTTTCCGAACCGTGCCATCGATTCGTGGTAGGTGAGCCTTAGAAACGGGGTTTGGACAGGGATGTTGCCTGCTTCTTCAAATATCCGTTTCATCAATCCTTCGGTTACTTCAAGCACATCGTCCGTGTCTGCGAAGGACATCTCAATATCCAGCTGCGTGAATTCCAGTTGTCTATCGGCACGTGTATCTTCATCACGAAAACATCGCGCGATTTGGAAATAGCGGTCAACACCGCTCATCATGAGGATCTGCTTGAACTGCTGTGGTGATTGCGGGAGCGCGTAGAACCGCCCCGGATTATAGCGGCTTGGCACAAGTACGTCGCGCGCGCCTTCAGGTGTGCTATTCGCCAAGATAGGTGTCTCAATCTCAAGGAAGCCTTGTTCGTTCATGTAGTTGCGTGCCGCGAGGGCAGCTTTATGGCGCATCGCCAGGGTCTTCTGCATCTCAGGTCTGCGCAGGTCAATGAACCGATAGCGCATCCGAATATCCTCTGCGACATCAATATCGTCTTCAACCGGAAACGGCGGGGTTTTGGCAGTATTCAAAATGTGCAGAGAATCTACAGCGACCTCAATTTCGCCTGTATCAAGTTCGGGGTTGACGGTGCCTTGATAAACGATAAGACCGGCTTCTTGGTTCTCAATGTGATATGTCCGATTGTTTTCGACATCAGTGACCAACCACCGCTCGCCTTGGATTCGAGTTGCTACTTCAATTTCTTCGGAGAGCGTGTATTTCGGGTCCGTATCTGAGAATAAGGATCGGAATGCTGGAGACAGCGTGCCTTCGGCGAGGTCTGTTTGATAAGCAGCGTCGGCGTGGAAAAGCGGATCGCCGGGTTCGCGTTCGCGGACAGCACCACTGACGTTGAGTACGAATTCGCTTCTGACAGCGTCCGCAATGGCGTGTGCTTTTTCGTCGATCTGTGGATCAAAGACGACCTGTGTGATGCCGGTTCTATCGCGTAAATCGACGAAGATGACACCGCCGTGGTCGCGGCGACGTTTGACCCAGCCGTTGAGTTGCGCGGTTGTCCCTGCGTCAGTTAAACGCAGGTCGCCACAATAATGGGTACGTTTTAAACGAGCAGGTGTGGCTTCTTGGGTTTCTTGAGACATTGATTAGATATTCCCTTGCTTGTTTACTGGGTGCAAGGGTTCCTCCTATGTAAGAATTCCCACCGCTTACGGCGGGACATTTTGTATTGTTAAATACCGAATCGTTTCTGAAATTCACATCAAAATCGATTATCAGCCGTCAGTTACTTGACTCGCCGACAGTCTCCGATGGCTGATGGCTATTTTTTCAGTGCTTCAAGTTCATTTTGAATCTGTTCTCTGGCGAGTAAGTCGTTCGGATCTGAAGCGACTCGGATGATTTCATCGAGTGCTTTCAAAGCGTTGTTATAATATTCTATCTGTTTTTGCGGTTGATTCTTGGTAGCGTAGACATTCCCCAAGATATAATACGACCGCCACGAATTCGGGTTTGCAGCGATACCTTTTTGCCCGTATTTTTCGGCTTCATCAACATTTTTTAATATCAGGTGGAGCCGTGCCATCGCAGCGAGAATTGGGGCAGGTAACTGCAAAGTCTCCTCTTGCCGTTCAAGCCGTTGATATGTGCGGAGTGCTTCTTTGTAGCGTTCTTGGCGTTCATAAAGCGGTCCTAAAATTAGGTAGACATCGGATCGACTCGGCTCACGTCTGAGGAATTCCTCCAGTTCGCTTG
Organism: Candidatus Poribacteria bacterium; assembly: GCA_022819945.1. Taxonomy (GTDB): domain Bacteria; phylum Poribacteria; class WGA-4E; order WGA-4E; family WGA-3G; genus WGA-3G. The sequence continues at coordinate 2,028 of JAJEGI010000046.1, read as the reverse complement.
CCGCCTTTCCAAGCTCCTTTGTCGCCTTATCAAATTCACCTTTTCTCTCATATTCCGCTGCCGATTGTTCATACACCGTCGCCAGATACAGGTGTCCCTGAATGTCCTCAGGATTCTGTGCCATCGTCTGCTGCACCTGTTGTTCAATCTGTCGGAGTTCTTCCTGCGTCCCTTCGTGAATTAAGCCCGAAACGACACCGAAGTTATAGCGGATTGTTTCGTCCACAGGATTGAGTTCCACCGCTTCATTCATGAGGGCTGCGGCGTTTTGATATTTTCGGCTCGCGTAAGCAATCTGTCCACTGATTAATTTCTGCGTGGCTCTAAAGTAGGTGTCGAGTTGCTCTCGAACAGCTCTTGTCTCTGCGAGTGTCGCGCCATAGTTTGTGAGATACGGCAATACCCGTTCCCGATATTCTGCCATGCCTTTTACGTTTTGTGTCGTTGTCCCCACCAGATCCGCGCCACGGAAGAATTCTAATCGGGGGCGATTGTCTGTATGGATAGGTCCAGCACCGACGTATTTGTGGACTGTCTCTGGTCCCATCATAAATGAATCGAGCAGCGACGGCCCGTCTAAGTCATCAGCGGCAAGACCTTCACGGATATTCGCTATCTGTGCGCGGGCTATGAAGTTTTTATAGTCGATTCGGAGCGGCTGACGCGTACCGATGAGAATCACGAAATCAGGTGTGTATTTATACCAGAGTGTTGTCTCCGGGAACACCTCAATGAAAGTGCGTACAATCATCTTATAGTGCGCTTCTGGTAGACGATGCAGCGGCACCCATTGGCACATGATACCGTCTTCACTCAGGATCCGGCGGCACAAACGATAGAAGTCGGCAGTATAGATATTAGAACTCCCCGCACTCACAAGCGGATGGATAATACCCGTTGAAATCATATCGTATTTCGTCTTTGTCATCAGGATGTGGTTGCGTCCATCGTTGAGTTTGTAGTTAAATAGCCGGTTTTCAAATATATTTTCGTTGACATGTGCGAAATGCTTTCGTGCTGCAGCGAGCACACCGCTGGACAGCTCAATCGCGTCAACCTGTACGCCGTGTTGTGTGATTGAATACGAGGTGAGTCCCATACCGAATCCGACGACAAGTGCGCGTTTTGGACGCGGGTGCAATAACAACGGCAGATGTGCGATAACACGATGTGACGGCGAATCCCACCGCGAGGCATCAGCTGCCTGATTTGTATCTACATAGAGCCGATAGACCCCTTCATCATCTCTCAGTGTTGTTACTGTTGCATCCACCTCTTCGTTGTAATCGACGAGTGTATCACCGGGACGCTGGGTTTTGAAAATCGCGCTCTTCAGGAAAAGTGGTTGATTCACCGTGAGCAGCAGGATCACCGCTAACCCGACGTTGAGTATCGGCATCCCGACACCGATTCCTTGTAGGAGTGATTTTCCGGTTTCGGTCTGTCCGCTGCTTCGTAAAACGAGCAGACATCCGATACCTGAGTTTAAGGCGACCGTTAGCACAATACTCGGTCGGATACCTAAGAGTGGAATCAGAATGAACCCTGCACAAAACGCCCCTAAAATGCTGCCGACTGTGTTGACTGCATAGACGTTTCCGATACTTTTACCGAGTTGCCGGGCACTGCCGGTATAGATTTTCGTTACCAGCGGAAAACTTGCACCCATCAAAAAGGTCGGCAGACACATCACGAGGAAGCAGGAAAAGAACGTCCAGAACCTGCTCGCACCGAAGGTGGATTGGAACGCTCGGCTCATCCCATACAACTCCTCAAACGCTGGCATTAGGATCAGCGCGAAGAGTCCGATACCGAGTTGGGCGATACCAAAAATTGCCACGGGTTGTTTGATCCGGTCAACCCAACGCGCGAACACCATGCTCCCCAAGGCGATGCCGAACAGGAACGCCGCGAGCATCGTTGCGAACGCGTATGTCGTGCTACCGAGGAAGAACACCATGATACGGGTCCACAACACCTCATACGCCAACGCGCAAAACCCTGAGATACCTATTGCCCATAGGGCTA
>JAJEGI010000169.1 GCA_022819945.1 Candidatus Poribacteria bacterium | reverse complement strand
GGTCTAAAATCTCTGCGGTGTGTCCTGCATTGAGGGCGGCTTCGCTAAGGCTACGCGTGGAGTGGTTTTGGGGTCCCCTGGAAAGGATACCGATTTTCATAGGGATGTCTTAAAACTCTTATTCCTCATCCGTTTTATATCTTTCTTGCAGAAAATTTGCTAACTCCTCAAAGGTGTCAAATATCCGATCACATAAGTTCTCAAAGAAGATGCTCCGCGTTCCGGTGTAAACTGCATATACCGGCTTGTTATGACGCGTCGCGTAGTTCATTTCGCTGAGAACACCTGGGGACAATTTGTCTGTCGGATAGATGACAACCACAAAATCACTCTGGTGGACAAATTGGTAATCGCGTGAGATCGTCCGCGTTTTTATCTGCTCAATTACACCATCATCCATTTCACCCATAGTCGCAGCGGGGACAGTCCCATCGCCACCAGCGGTTACCAGCGCCATATCTTTAATCGTGAGCGGATCAAAGACGATAAACGAACGGCTTAATTTTTCGCCAATCTCACGGATTTTTTCAATTTCTTTCGGGGTGTCTCTGAGCAGTGTAATCGGATAACTCAGGTAAAATTTCGGTTTCGGCGAAAAGAGGAGTTCATAGAAATTTTCAAGATCGTGTTGCCGTGCGACGGTGTAGTGCGGTTTTTCGGTGAAATGTGCGATTTGCTTCGTCAGGAACTCCTCCTCGTCTAACCAGACATTGAGTGTTGCATTATCCATACCTGACCATTGCGCACTCTCTTTCATTCGTCCGGATATATCGGTGATATTATCGACGACGTTAATCAGGAGATCGGGCAGGAGGATCTCAATATCTTTGAAAGAGAACCCTTCGATCAGGCTGCCACGCCATCGAAAACAGGCGTGTAGTCCGATGACAACGTGCTCATAAGCTTCGGCACGGCGAGCGATTTCATAGAAAGCGGTGCGGCGTGCCAATGATAGAACCGCTGGATCCGAATCGAGAACTTTGTCTGTAAAATGGACACGGGATTCGGCTGCGGCGCGGTGCATCACATCGCCGACGTTGAAGAAGCCGATGTTCAGTTTCCTTTTCATGCAGAGTATCTTAAAATTTGCCATCAACTCTTTGCGACCCGAACAACTGATACCGGTACAAACAATTTTCATTTTTTTATATTTCCTTGCGGTTCGGTTAGGAGAGTTGGAAGTTTGATGTTCCATTCCGTATATCCGCCTTCCATTACATTACAGGCTACGGTTGTTCACTTTTTTTATCGAAAAAAATCGGAACAGAACCCTAATATTTAAAAATCCTTGCGGTTCGGGGCGGCTAACGATTCGAGTTTCGCGAGTGCTTCTTGCTCTTCCTGCTGCCATGGACGGTGTGCTGGCTTATCCAATTTTTTCGGTGGACCACCGAAGACGAGAATATAGGCCCTACGCGCTGCTGCCGTGCTATTCGGCGCGGAATAGTGCAAAGTCCGACAGTGGTGGAATGTTGCACCGCCTGCAGGTATCGGACAGGCAACCGCCTGTGATACGTCAACGTCATCTGTCACTAACCCGTGTACGAGTGGATCATTGTCAATGTGCCGATGCCAACGGACCTCTCCCTTGTGCGATTTTGGAATGAATTGGAGACATCCGCTCTCAAGTGTCGCTTTATCAAGCGGAAGCCAGACACTTAGACTGTGCGGCAGAACTTCGGGATTCCAATATGCTTCGTCTTGATGCCATGGGGTTTCATTGCCGTAGTGTGCGGGTTTCAGAATCATGTGTCCGCCACCGCTAACCTTTTCAGTGTCTACACTGAGCAACTTTGCGGCGAGACGATGCGCGTTTTGGAAATAGACCGTCTCTCGGAGTTCAGGGAATTGTGCTTCTGGTCCCAATACTTGCGGCAACGTCTCCTGTCCGTTGTGCGCCCGCGGCCCCGCAAGATCGAAATAACGTCCTTGTGCTTCTCCAGTTCGACCTGTGAAGAGTTCATCGTAAATACCCTTGAGCCATTCGATCTCTTCATCCGTCGTGATGCGTGGGATGCTCAGGTATCCGTTTTCTTGAAAAAAGGCGACCTGTTCGTCAGTGAGGTCTACGTGACTTTTGTCAAGCAAGTTTCGGCTTGCAAGCTGCACCGAAAGTTCGTTCTTAGTGTTCATAAAATCACCGAATTGAAATATGGTAAGGTAAGATTGTTACGGTTTGTGTGTCATCTTCAAAACCAAACAGGGTCAGCCATGTGACAACATGCTGCCAGTGCGCGCCTAACACGGAATGGAAGGTAGGAAGGAGAGAAGGTTGGAATCCCCATCCTTCCAATCTTCTCTCCTTCCAACCTTCCAGTTGGATTGAACCCTCCGTATCTTCAATCATCTGCTCTAAGAGTTGTTCAAAAAAGGGTCGCTGCTTTGGTAAAACGATAAGGTTAACTTTGTCTTCCTCGGCGAACCCCGCCTGTTTCTTGGCAATCGACAGCGCAGTATCAAGTCCCCCGATTTCATCAACGAGTCCGAGTTCCTTCGCTTGTTTACCTGTCCAGACGCGTCCTTGTGCAATCTCGTCAATTTCGTCAAACGATTTATTTCTTCCTGTTGCTGCTTTGCTGACAAAATCTTCATAGACGGTTTTCATCATCTTTTCGACGCGTTCCCGCTCGGTGGGTGTAAAACCGCCGTAATCTGAATAGAGGGTAGCGTTCTGACCGTGTGTGATAATCTCTTTTGTCAGACCGGCTTTATTATACAGCCCCTTCAGATTCAGTTTACCGCCGAATACACCGATTGAACCTGTCAGGGTACTCGGCTGTGCGACGATTGTCCCTGCTGCCATCGCAATATAGTAGCCGCCAGATGCAGCGACATCCCCCATGGAAACGACGACCGGTTTTTCGCGTTGGGTGAGCATCACCGCTCGCCAGATGAGGTCTGAAGCGAGTGCAGAACCACCGGGACTGTCTATACGTAGCACAACCGCCTGAACGGTATCATCCGTGCGTGCTTTCTCAAACGCCTTTTTGAGTGCTTTCGGTGTAATCGCCGACATTGAGATGAAAGGCGAATCGATATCGGGTAAAATGGGGCCGCTGGCATAGATAAGCGCGATCTGATGCTCCGCGGCAGCTTGCGCACGCTGAGGCGGATTCAAAATACTGAACAGCTGCATAAGTCCCGCGAAACTATTCATATCCGGGACTTTTCGTTTACGCTCGAACCCAGGTTTGACGACCTGAACTTCTTCGTCTTCGGACGCTGCTTTCAACTCCGCTATTAATTCATCATAGTATTGCAACGCGTCAACTAACTTCTCTTGCTGTGCCTCTTTTGCTGTGAACGGACCGCGGTTTATCAAGTCCGATGCTGTTTCCGTGGTGATACCGTCTCGACTCTCGGCGAGATGGTTCAACAATTGCGCATACAAATCGTCAAGCAGTGCCGTCATTGATTCGCGAAACGCATCTGACATACCGTCCCGCATGTAAGGTTCGACACCGGATTTGTATTTACCCATTGCCAGCATATCGGCTTTGATGTCTAATTTGTCAAGGAGTCCCTTATAGAAAAGGACTTCGGCGCGTAAACCTGTTAGATTGAGGCTTCCCGTAGGCATTAGAACGATGCGATCCATCGTAGCAGCAAGTAGATATTCGGCATTGCCGCCGCTCTCCAAATAGCCGATTGTCTCTTTTCCCGCATCTTGGAATTCGCTTAAGTGGGTGCGGATTTCTTGGAGCGTCGCCCACCCTATGCTGATCCCTTCTATTTTAAAAATAACACCAGCGATCTCATCATCTGTTTTGAGTATATCTAATTTTTTAAACAGTCCTCGCAGTGTTTTCGTTGAGGAAGTACCAAAGGTGCTGACCGTCTTGGTATCGGTGTAGGTGCCACTCAGCGTGAACTCAACATATTTTTTAGTGGGAGGCGGCGTTTCCTCCGCTGCATGTTCATCAGCAAACACTGGTAAAGTGCCGATGAGCAGCACGAGTAGAAACGCGCATGTCTGTAAGCAGAATTTTGACAATTTCATCCGTTTCTCCTTCTTTTTGAGTATCCAATTTAACATTGCTATTCTACCACAAAATGGGGAACGTGTCAAGTTGCAAATTCTTCTGCGTAGCGCGATTTCGCTGATGATTAATAGCACCGCTTTCTATTCCCCAAGGTGCTGTGCGGTGAGTGTTAGATCCAAAATATTCACGATACCGTCGCCGTTTAGATCCGGCGAATTCTCTCCAAAACGTGAGGCAATAAATGTTAGATCCAAAATGTTCACAACTCCGTCGTTGTTGACATCCCAAGGCATTTGCGTAAGGAACGGCGCGAGGTCCCATAAGAGAATTGTGCCATCATGACTTGCACTGGCAAGGTGCCAGCCCGCAGCTGTATCGAAATCAGCGGATGTTTGGTTCGGCGAAAATGAAACGGTGCTGATAGCAGCAGCTCTTGTAATTGAAAGCACGTTCGTATGCCCTGTCAAGAGTGTGAGTTGCTCACCAGTAGCTGCTTCCCAGAGGCGAATGGTGTTGTCGTAACTGCCACTGGCGAGTAGGCTGCCATCCTGTGAGAATGCCAAGGTCGTAACATCGTGTGCATGTGCTCTGGTAAAGTAGCGGAGATGTTCACCTGTGTCTGCCCGCCACAAACTAATGCCGCCGCGGTGGGTTCCGATAGCAACCGTTTTCTTATCCGGCGAGAATGCGACGACGGTGTTGAGTCCCGGATCAAGTCCTCTACCGATTTCACGGGTTACGGACTTTTCTGTATAGACATCCCACACCCGAAGTGTTTCCGGTCCCTTCCATCCGCCACAAGCACGCAGGCTGCCATCGGGCAAAAATGTTAATCCGTCAGCACCCTGTCTGTCAAAGGTAACTTGCAGTTCACCAGTGTGCGTATCCCATACTCGAATGGTATCATCATGACTAATGCTGGCAACCCTGCTCCCGTCATAAGAAAAGACCGCGGCAAAAACCCGTCCGGTATGACCAGAGAGTGTAGCATGGCGTTCTTGGGTGGACATATCCCATAGGTACATCGTGCCATCCCAGTCTGCACTGACGAGGGCTGTCCCATCTGGTGAGAATGCCACAGCTGTAATTACATCGGTGTGTCCGTCAAGCACCGCTTGGAGTTCCCCCGTATGCGAATTCCACAAACGAACGAAGTTGCCCTGTGAACCCCCGCCACTGGCAATAGTCGTCCCATCAGGTGAGAGTGCCAGCCTCGTAAAACTTTCTGTCCACCCTGTGAGGGGAGTCTGAAATTCTTCAGTTTCTGTATCCCAAAAATGAAGGACATTGTCTTCACTCGCACTGACAAGCGTTGTTCCAGAAGTGCCTTCCCCATCGGGTGAAAACGCGAGTGCTTGGATGTCAGAAGTATGTCCTTCAAGCGTTGCTTTAAGCCCTCCAGTGTGGACATCCCATAAACGCACCTTGTTATCCCGATGCCCACTCGCTAATATCGTGCCATCGGACGAGAGCGCGAGTGCGGGGATGCCGCGCGTGCTGTCTCCGAACATGAGGGTTGATAATTGCCGACCTGTTCCAACATCCCACAAGAGGATGGTGGTGCCTGAACCACTCGCTGCCAAGGTTGCACTGTCCGGTGAGAAAACGAGTCCATAGAGGAAACCCCAATTAGTTTTGAGGGTCTTCATCAACCTACCCGCGGATGGATCCCAGAGTTGGATATCGCCCTCCCAGTCTCCACTGGCGAGGATCTTTCCATCGGGTGAAAATGCTAAGGTGTAGGTCCAACTTGCACGTCTTGCAAGGACGTTTTCCTGTCTACCGGTGTTTGCATCCCACAACCGAATCTCATTTGAGCTTGCACTTGCGATGGTTTTTCCGTCTGGGGAGAACGCAACGCTATAGACAAAATTCTCATGTCCATAGAGGGTAGTACGGTGTTGTCCGGTTTTAGCATCCCAGACCTGAACTGTTCGGTCCAAGCCGGCACTGACAAGCGTCATGCTGTCGGGTGAAAATGCCACTGCCCGGACCCAACCTGTATGTCCCCTGAGCAGGGCGATTTCTTCGGACGTGTGTGCATCATAGAGCCAAATTCCTATTGAACTGACGACAGCAAATTGTGTGCCATCCGGCGAGAATTTTATGTCGGTAATAAAACCTTTGCCCAATCGGACTTTAGCGCCTTCAGGCAAATTTCTGTAGCGGGACTCTTGGGCATGAACGTTTGGCGGCAACGCGAATAGCACCAACAGGAGGCATGTAACAGAAATCGGGTGTAGCAGACTGGATAGTTTTTTCTTTATCATAAGACACCTCCTAAAAGGAGTTTTCAGGAACGAGGTACTCTCGCCCGCACGGGTTGGGCAACCCAACCCCTACGAAACTGATCGCGATTTCACCTATTTTTTGAGGTGATTTGCTATAAGCACCAGATCCAGAATATTAACGATGCCATCGCCATTGAGATCGGGTGTGTCATGCCCGAACCGAGATGCAATTAATGTTAAGTCCTGGATGTTTACAAGCCCATCACCGTTAAGATCCCATCGGTTTTGTGGAGGTTCAAATTCCCACAGGAGGATTGTATTGTCCGAACTTGCGCTGGCGAGTGTGGTGCCATCCGGCGAGAATGCCAGTGAAGTAACATCATTCCTATGACCATAAAGGGTTTTGTAGTGTTCACCGGAATGGACGTTCCACAAGCGGATCGTTTCGTCGCTACTTGCGCTGGCGAGCGTGGTGCCATCCGGCGAGAATGCCACTGCATGGACATAAGCCTCATGCCCATGAAGGGCTAAAGAATGTGGCATGGGTACTCCTACAGTTAATTTCCACAATCGGAGCGTGCCATCCCGACCGCCGCTCGCAAGAACCCAGTTATATTGAGGTGTGCTGTTCGGTGAGAATGCCAAAGCGAGAACACCATCTTTATGCGCTGTTAGTGTTATGTGGGGTCTATCTGTAGGTGCCCTCCCCGAGTCGAGATGCCACACTTGAATTGTGCCGTCACCGCTTCCGCTCGCGAGGAACATTTCAGATGTGTCTTGGATAGCGGGTGAAAATGCCAAAGCATAAACCCAACGCGTGTAGGTTTCAAGCCTCCCGATTTGCTGTGCAATATCGGTATCCCATAGCCGTATGATTGTATCTTCCCAACCGCTTCCACTGGCGAGGGTTTTTCCGTCCGGTGCGAACGCCAACGACTGAACCTCACGCCTCTGCCCTTCAAACGTATTTTTGAGTTCAGCAGTGTGTGTGTTCCACAAACGGATCGTCTTATCCCAGCTGCCGCTGGCAAGCGTTGTGCCATCCGAGGAAAATGCCAACGCGCTGATACGATCGGTATGCCCTTCAAGGGTATCCTTCAAGGCGCCGGTGTCTGGATTCCACAATTGGATTGTATTCTCGGGCCAATCGCCGCCACTGGCAAGCGTTGTACCATCTGGTGAGAACACCACCTCCGTCCCGACGTTTACATGTCCGTTGAGAATGAAGCGAGGTTGTTCTATGTTTAAATCCCATACTCGGATTGTGTCGTCCTGACTCACAGTTGCGACAGTTGCGCCATCTGGTGAAAACGTTATAGCAGTAACGCTGCCCGTATGTCCATGGAACGCATTTTTATGTTCGCCAGTATAGACATCCCACATTCTCAGTACGTTGTCATGCCAACCCCCGCCACTCGCGATCGTTTTGCCATCAAGTGAAAATGCAAGGGTATAGATTGAATCGTAATGCGTTCTGATCGCTAATTGTCGCTGCCAAGTGTCAGTATTCCAGAGTTGAATCATGCGTCCTGCACCATTGCTGGCAAGGGTTTTTCCATCCGGTGAAAACGCCAGAACAGAAACAGGTCCTGTATTTCCGGTAAGCGTCGTGATGGTTTCGCCTATGTGCGGATCCCACACTCGGATTCTGTCGTCTTGCGCTGCACTCACAAGGGTTGTCCCATCTGGTGAAAACGCCGCGACTCTGATGCCACCAGTGTGCCCCGTGAGGGTGTTCTGATGTTCCGCAGTTTCTGCGTCCCACAAAAGGATTCGCTTGTCTGCACTCCCGCTTGCAAGGGTTGCCCCATCCGGCGAGAACGCTAAAGTCTCAACCGAGTCACTATGCCTCGTGAGTGTTGCGCGGTGTTGTTTAGTAGACGCGTCCCACAACTGAATAGTATTGTCGGCACTTCCACTGGCAAATATTCTGCCATCTGGAGAGAATGCTACAGCACGAATGCGTTTACTATGTCCAGTGAGCAATGTGAGTTCTTTTCCGGTGTGTGCATCGTATATCCAAGTGCCAATTGAACTGGCGACAGCGAACCGGGTGCCATCGGCAGAAAAAGCAATATTGCCAGTTATTTCGCCTTTTCCAATGAGGCGTTTCGCGCCTTGGGGTAAACCCCAAATTGTGGAATCTTGGGCGAAACCGTTTGACAAAAATAGGATCGGCATTAATAGCAGCATAAAGATAAGGTGTCTCACTGTTTGTTACTCCTCGGCGAGCACAATGTGTCTCTTTTATTCCGCGATATGATTTGCAACGAGAATCAAATCCAAAATGTTAACGATTCCGTCTCCATTGAGGTCCGGTGAACTCTCCCCAAATTGTGAGGCAATAAAGGTCAAATCCAAAATATTTACAACCCCATCGGCGTTGACATCCCACGGAACTTGCATACCGGATGCGGTCAAGGATTTCAGTTGAATTACGCCATCAAGATTAGCACTCGCAAGCGTTTTACCATAGGTGCCGTCGGTATTCGATAGAAACACTAAAGCAAGGACCGGGGTGCGGTTATCCTCAAGAATTGCTTGTAACTGCCCTGTATGAGGATGCCACAGACGGATTGTGTTATCCCAACCCGTGCTTCCGAGTGTCCCACCATCGGGTGAGAATGCCAAGGCAAAAATCGGATCGGTATGTCCTTTAAGGGGGGTCAGGAGTTGACCGGTGGATGTATCCCATATACGGATTGTACTCTCCGCGTCCAGACTCCAGTACCCACCGCTTGCCAGCGTCTGATTATCAGGCGAGAATGTAAGTGCCACGATTGATTCTGTATGCGCGGAGAGGTTGTGACGGCGTTGACCCGTTTCTACATCCCATAACAGAATTGTACCATAAAAACTTGTACTGGCAAGTGTTTTACCATCGGGTGAGAATGCCAATGTGGTAACCATATCTCGGTGCCCTTGAAGGACTGAGACACGGGTGGACTGTTCTGCCGTTAAGTCCCACAGACGAATCTCTTTGAAACTGCCACTGGCGAGGGTGTTGCCATCGGCTGAGAATGCTAACGCTACAATAGGGAAGGTATGTCCTATGAAATTTTTTATCTGTTCACCGGTGTGTGCATCCCAGAGATCAATGGTAGCATCTGCGTTAGCACTTGCAACTATCTGGTTATCGGGTGAGAACGCCAGTGCAAGCACGTTATCCAGGGGGGCTGAAAACAGTGCCAACGCTTTTCCGGTGTAGGTATCATAAACGGCAATACCGTTTGCGGTTGCAACAGCGAGTCGTGCCCCATCAGTGGAAAAGACTATGGCGTTGGTCTCAGTTGTACCCAAAGAAGAGGCACCGTGTTCTGGCACGTGCCATTGTGTTAGATCCTCAGCGAAACCCGTTGATAGGGTCAAAATATAAACGAATAGAAAGGTGGAGATTAGGAACTGTCGCAAGGTGAGTTCCCCTCCCGTTTACCTATTATTGGGCAAGCGGGTCGCCTGATAAGGTTATGCTGTTTTCACGCGAATTATACCTGATGCGCAAGAGGGAACGCCACCGCCGACAATCCGCTTAGAGGATATACCTGCTTAAATCCTGGTCTTTGACGATTTCAGACAATTCTGATTTGACGTAATTGGCATCAATGGTAATCTCACTCTTATCGAGGTCAGGTGCCTCGAAAAAGAGGTTTTCAAAGAGTTTTTCCATGATAGTGTGCAAGCGGCGTGCGCCGATGTCTTCGACAGATTCATTAACTTGGAAAGCGAGGACCGCAATTTCATCAATTGCATCATCGGTGATAGTCGCCTCTATCCCTTCAGTTTTCAGGAGTGCGGTATACTGTTTCACCAAGGCGTTCTTCGGTTCCGTGAGGATAGATTTAAAGTCATCCTTATTAAGACTTTTCAGTTCCACTCGAATCGGAAATCTGCCTTGTAATTCGGGGATCAGGTCAGACGGACTTGAAACATGAAAGGCGCCCGCGGCGATAAACAAAATGTGGTGCGTTCGCACTGCACCGTATTTTGATGTCACGGTGCTACCTTCAATGATCGGCAGAATATCACGTTGTACGCCCTCACGTGAGATATCGGGGCCATGCCGCGATTCTCTACCTGCGATCTTGTCAATTTCGTCTAAAAAGACGATCCCTGAGTTTTCAACGCGTTGAATGGCTTCGCTGATAACAGTATCCATATCAATAAGTTTTTCAGATTCCTCTTGCATCAAGATCGTGCGTGCCTCAGAGACCGGGACCCGTCGTTTCTTCGTCTGATTCGGGAGGATGTTACTAAACATATCCTTGAAGTTGATATCCATCTCCTCAATACCGCCGGGCGAGAAGATTTCAACAAAAGGCATGCTCTGATGCTTGACATTGATTTCAACGGGTTTATCCTCAAGTCTTCCTTCACGGAGCCACTCTCTAAATTTTTCTCGGGTTTTAAGATGACGTTCTCGTTCTCTCTCTCGCTCTTCTTCGGCTTCGGTTTCCGCGTCGGGTCCGAGGTCGAAAGGCAATTGAAGGACACCACTATCGTCTGCCTCGTCGAGTTCGTCGAGTGCTTCCTTTTCTAAGTGGGGACGTTGCTGCAGGGAGCGTGGCAGCGGAAAGATGCAATCAAGAAGCCTTTCTTCAGTCGCCTCGCGCGCCTTTTCCTGAACTGCTTCTGCCTGTTCGGCTTTGACGCGGCCAATTGCTGTTTCAACAAGATCGCGAATCATGGATTCAACGTCGCGCCCGACGTAGCCAATTTCAGTATATTTCGAGGCTTCCACTTTGATGAAAGGCGCGTCAACGAGCCGTGCGAGTCTGCGTGCGATCTCGGTTTTGCCGACACCTGTCGAACCTATCATGATGATGTTCTTAGGTGAAACCTCGTCTTGCATATCTTCACCCAACATCTGTCGTCGCGTCCGATTGCGGAGGGCGATAGCGACAGAACGTTTCGCCTCGAACTGCCCGACGATATATTTATCTAATTCCTCAACAATCTGCCGCGGCGTGAGTGCGTCCGCTAAAGTAATTTTTTCACATGTTGCATTCGATTTCTCCAAGGTTTCATTAGTTATCAGTCGTCAGTCGTCAGTTTTCAGTTAAGAGGCGTTGGGGTTACCGCAAGGTGTTTGGGGACCCGAACCGACTTGTAACTGTTAGCTGTTAACTGTTAGCTGTTAACTCCTCCTTATATTGTGTCAATTTCGATTCGAGCATTCGTATAGATACAAATTTCACTTGTGAGTTGGAGTGCTTCTGAAACGATCTCTTTTGCAGTCAGCTCTGAGTATTTGAGCATGGCTTTTGCGGCTGCGAGGGCAATAGATGCACCGGAGCCGATGGCGATCACATCGTCGTCAGGGGCAATCACATCGCCGTTTCCCGAAATGAGGTAGCCGTCGTCGGCATCCGTGGCGATCATCAGCGCGTCTACCTGTCTCAGCACCCTATCGCTGCGCCACTCCCGTGCGAGTTCTACTGCCGATTTTTGAAGGTTACCCCGGTACTGTTCGAGTTTCTTCTCCAAATTTTCATAGAGTGTGATAGCATCCGATGCGGAACCTGCGAAACCGATCAGCACTTTGTCGCTATGGATCTTGCGAATTTTGCGCGCGCCGTGTTTAATCGCTGTGTCTCCGAGTGTGACTTGACCATCGCCACCAATAGCGACTTGACCATTACGCCGAACGGCTAAAATCGTTGTTGAACGAATTCGCATGCTTCTAATTTTCCTTCCTCACAATCAATGGGTTCATTTCCAGACATAAAACAGTAGGAAACCGAGAAACTGGAATGCTCCCATAAAGATACCACACCGTATCCCCGCCACACCTGCGTGTTGTTCCCTCAAAAAACTGCCTGCTACCCCGAAAAAGGACGGACACAGCAGAAAGGTGAAGAGAAAAGCGAGCGGCACAAAAATCGGGACGGATGCAATCTGTGGTATGTGATCAATCCGTAGCGCATTCCATAGCCACAGATGCACGCCTCCCAGCGCATAAATCACGATACTTCCAACCGCAGCACCGATGCCAGTAATGACTGTCGCCAACATTGCAGTCCCTATGGGACCGATCTTCGGCGGGTCCGATTCAGTCGCGAAACGGGCTCGGAAAACTGCCACGAGCCTTTGATAACAGTAGGCTGCCAAAGTCGCGAATACCCCCCAGTTCAAGATTATTGCGATGGGTGTGGCTACATTTGCGAAAAAATCTGGTCGCCGATAGGCAATGAGGTCCGCTTTCCACGAGAACAACCACTCTATAGGCGCGTATGTGAGTATCGTTACGCATCCAAAAATAGAACTGTGTAAGAGCAGGGACGCATCTTCGTCAACCTGCCGAATACAATAGAAGAATAAAAATATCGCAATCAGCACATTTGGATAAAGAATCCAAATAGTCCCAATGCGACTTACTATTAAGAACGTTAGAAGTGTCGTACCTGTTACAGCGAAAATCACTTTGTCCGTTTTGATTCCCATACACTTCTCAGTTTCCCCACTTATCTTTGATTTCTCCGTCAAACTTAACCACGAGTTGGTCGCCGGTTAATTTCGCACTTGTCGTCTTTTGATTGCTGAGGGTCCGCGGTAATGCAACATGTTGCTTGAAGCTTCCAACTGTGATAATCAATTCATCGCCGTGTTTTGTTAACCCTACCTCTTCTTTGCTCAGGAACGGGAGACGCATAGAAAGTTGATAGCCATCTGCTGTTTTTTGGAATTGATACGGTCGTTCTTTAGAAAACTGATCTGCCGGGTTAATCTCGGCATACAGTGCCTCTGCCAATCGATGCAGACCCGTCTCTCCGACAATTTCTTCCGCGAAGAGGTCCACTTTCCAGATGGGTACATCTGAGAAATAGTCCATCGCTTCTTTAATATAGTGCTGTTGTGCCTGTTTCCATGTGTCAAAATATGCCGCATCAACGCCATCAGGAAAAATGCGATTGATAATCACTGCGTCAATGCAGAGTCCGTAAAGGCAAAAGTACATAAACGCCCGTTGTGTCTCTTTGATAACAATTTTCTCTGGATTCGTCACCAAGCGTACCGTCGTGATTTCGGGATCTGTCAGGACGGTATCAATTCCTTCCAATTTATCGAAAAGGTCTTGGATATTTCGGAAATAGTTATCTCGAGGCATCGGCACCGAACTTACCTTTTCAATCACGGGACCGGCGACCCTTGCGAGGCTACGTTCTAATTTGAAAATATGGTTCATGTACCACTCCAACGTCGTCGGGATACTGACGAATCGGAGTGACTCCCCAGTCGGTGCACAGTCGAGGATAATGACATCGTAACTTTTCTCGCGAACATACTCGTTGATATAGAGCAGTGCGCAAATCTCCTCCATCCCTGGAAATACGGCGATCTCCTCTGCAACGAGGCTGTCAAGCCCGGAGCGATTCAGTAAAGATCGGATGTAGTTGTAAACGTCGTCCCAGTATTCGATAATCGCTTCTTGAACGTTAATTTCCTGTATCCAGAGGTTATCATTGATTTGGATCTGTTTTTCTTTTCGTTGGTGGACGAGTTTTTCATGGTTATCGAAAGCGTCCCGGAGTGAATGTGCGACATCCAGCGAGATTACGATCGTCTTATAACCGAGTTCAGAGAGTTTGATGCCTGTGGCAGCGGCGATGGTTGTTTTGCCGACCCCACCTTTACCCGTGTAAAGGATAATTCGCATTATTGAGTTCCTGTATGTCGGATTTCATATCGGACTGTCTATAGTATAGCACAAAAAAAGTCAGTATGCAAGGAAGCCTGAATATTGGGTGTGAAAAATATGTAAAATGAACATTTGCATTAAAAGTGGAAAGTGGGTATAATAATATTTGAACGACATTATGGGGTGCTCTTACCTGATTAAGAGCTGAGAAAACACCCATTGAACCTGATCTGGGTCATGCCAGCGTAGGGAAATAGCAAGAATAGTTATCAGTTGTCAGTCATCAGTTTGCCTTGCAGTGAGAGTTAAAGAGGGTTGTTGTGGAGGAGACAGTTAACACCACAAGAGATCTCTTAACTAATAACTGGTAACTGGAAACTAATAACTATTAAAGCCGCTTCCTTTTGGCTATACCCAAAACGGAAGACGGCTTTTTTGTGTTAAGGAGTAAGATACGCATGTTCAGCAAATTCGGTGTCCCTGTAGCGATTCTATTGGCAATATTAGGCGTATGGGAAGGTGCCGTGCATCTTTTCGATATACCACGCTACATTCTGCCAGCCCCCTCGAAAATTATGGTGACGCTATTTGTGGAACACGCGCAATTACTGAAGCATACGCTCGTAACACTCGAAGAGATGCTCCTCGGATTTGCGCTCGCAGTTAGCATCGGCATTCCGTTAGCCGTGCTAATGTTCGAGTTCCCGACGTTGGAGAAAGCGTTCTATCCGTACGTTATCGGTTCGCAAACGGTACCGGTTTTTGCGATTGCGCCGTTGTTAGTACTGTGGTTCGGCTTTGGGATTGCTTCAAAAGTCGTCATGGCAGCACTGATCGTGTTTTTCGCGATCGTGCTGAATACCTTGGATGGCTTGAAATCCACCGATCCAGACACGGTAAACCTGTTTCGGATTTTGCAGGCGACTCGGTGGCAGATCCTCTGGAAAGTGCGTATCCCATCAGCACTTCCCTTTATTTTTTCAGGTGCGAAGATTGGGATATCAATCTCCACAATTGGTGCTGTCATTGGTGAATGGGTGGGGGCGAAGGCAGGACTCGGCTTCCTTATGTTGTATGCGAATGGGAAGCTCCAAGTCTCACTGGTATTTGCCGCTATTTTTTGTTTAACGCTTTTAGGCTTAAGCCTCTTTGGGTTGATGACGCTATTAGAACGGCACGCCATGCCGTGGCGACACCAGCATAACACATCAGATGTTCGATAGATGTATTGGACAGTCAGAAAGGAAAATTCTCATGAAAACAACAATTTGCTTAATGTTTCTCATCGGTTGTGGTATACTCTTAACTGGACACGTTGACAGCAATGCGGACAGCCATCAGAAAGCAGAAATGGAGAAGGTGACACTGCTTCTCGATTGGTTTCCGAACGTAGATCACGCGCCGCTTTATGTCGCGCAAGAAAACAAGATTTTCGCGAAACACGGATTAGAAGTCGAATTGCTCTGGGGCGGCGATCCAGACGCACCCCTGAAACTCGTGGCAGCAGGCGAATACCCGTTTGCCGTTAGCTACCAACAGAGTGTGACAATTGCGCGAGCCAGTGAAGAAGTTTTGCCGGTCAAATCCATCGGTCTACTCGTGGAGCATCCACTCAACACAATTAGTTTCCTGAAAAAGACGGGTATTAAAACGCCTGCGGATTTCAAAGGAAAAAAAATCGGATATACGGTCGCACCGTTGGATGTGCTCCTATTTAACGCCATCGCAGCGAATGCCGGATTAGCCGAAGATGACTACGAACTGATAAACGTAGGCACAAATATTGTTGCACCTATGTTAAGTGGGCAAATTGATGCAGTGATCGGCCCCTTTCGGAATTATGAGATTAACTTGTTAAAACTTGAAGGCGCAGAAGCCGGTTATTTCGCACTTGAGAAACACGGGATCCCCGACTATTATGAATTAGTAATTATTACGAATGACGCTTATTTGGAAAACCAGCCAGAAACGACCCAAAAACTGATGATGGCGATTCAGGAAGCGATTAAATTTACGAAGGAAAAACCTGATGATGCCCTTCAACTCTTTTTTATCGCAAATCCTGATGCGAATAAAGAATTAGAAAAATTAGCATTTCGGGATACGTTGGATGTTTTCGCGACAACGCAGGTGCAATCTGAAGAAAAGTGGGATGCCTTTGCGAAATTTGCACTTGAGAAAGGGTTGATCTCCAAAACAGTTGAAGCAAAAGACTGTTTCGTCAATGTTTTAGAAGACTAACGGTCTTCGTGTTGAATTAATGGCACATAAGAATGTCCAACGCACTGCAGGCGGGGTTTCAAACCCCGCCTGCGAGGGGGCTGCTAACGGTCTCCCTATTGAATTAATGGCATATAAGAAGATAATCATCATCGGGGGGGGCGTGATTGGGCTTGGCATCGGATGGCAGCTTGCGAAAGTAGGTGCTTCCGTCACTATCTATGAGCGTGCGGAAGCCGGGCGCGCCGCCTCTTGGGCAGCCGCTGGAATGCTCGCACCACTCGCCGAGGCTCACACCGAAGAATCGGCACTGCTGAAGTTAGGATGTGAAAGTTTAGCACGCTATCCGCAATGGGTTGACGCATTAGAATCAGATGCTGAGATGTCCATCGGCTATCGGGCGGAAGGGACGCTAATCATCGGATTAGAACCCGATGATACACATCAACTTCGACATCTCTACACTGCCCAGCAAGATTTAGGGTTGGATGTTGCGTGGTTAAGTGGACGAGAGGCGCGCGAAATTGAGCCGGCCCTTTCGCCGCGTGTAACTGCAGCGATCCACTGCGCGACCGACTATCAAGTTGATAACAGACAGATGGTTACGGCACTCCAGCGTGCGTATCAGACTTGTGGCGGTGTGCTGTATGAAAAGAGTGCGGTTGAAAAAATTGTCATAGAAAATGGCACTGCAACCGGTGTTCAAACGCAAGACGGTTTTCAAGCGGCAGACAGGCTTATTCTCGCGGCAGGATGCTGGTCTGCACAGATTGACGGACTACCGGATACTATCGTTCCGCCGGTGCGTCCTGTGAAAGGACAGATGTTGGCATTGCAGATGGAAGCAGGCATTGCGATAAATTCTGTTATCCGTACTGTCCGTGCCCGGTATCCGACATCGGTATACTTGGTGCCGAGATCGGATGGCAGACTTATCGTTGGTGCGACGAGTGAGGAGATGGGGTTTGACACGCGTTTAACGTCTGGTGGCGTATTTGAGCTGCTCCGCGGTGCGTGGGAAGCGGTGCCGGGCACTTACGAACTGCCGCTTCTGGAAACATGGACCGGCTTACGTCCTGGCAGCAGAGATAACGCCCCGATACTCGGTAAAACGCCTGTTGAGCGTCTGATATATGCCACAGGACATTATCGCAACGGCATTTTACTCACACCAATTACGGCTTATGAAATCGCTAAACTCGTTCTGACCGGTGAGACTTCAGAGATAATTGCTCCGTTTCAGTTAGATCGATTTTTAAAGTAGTAGGCACACTGCGTGTTCCGTAAACACTTAGGTAACATAGCACAAACTGGGAAGTTTATGCTACAAGGGACACAAAGTAGTAGGCACACGGCGTGTGCCACAAGCACACTCGAAGAATATGAAGATACACGTTAACGGTGAAGAGAAAACGGTTCGTCCGAATTTGAATGTTTACGACCTGCTCACCGCCTTAGAATTGAATCCGACGCAGGCTGGCATCGCTGTCGCTGTGGATCGCGAGGTTATCCCGAAAACCAAGTGGCAAGCCACGAAACTTCGCGAGAATAGTGAAGTCGAGATTATTCGTGCTGTCCAAGGCGGATAGTGTGTTTATAAGTGCTACTTCCGAATCAACATCTTGCGGGTTGCGGTGAAATCACCTGCGGTGAGGGTGTAGAAATACACGCCACTCGCCACAGGTTCACCCGCTGCGTTTTTACCATCCCAATACGCGGCTCGGCTACGCTGATAATACTTGCCGACTCCTCGATGCCCTAAGGCAAGGGTTCTCACTAACTTCCCATCCACAGCGTAGATGCGCACTGTCACATCCGCAGGTTTTGCTAATTGATACGGTATCCACGTCTCCGGATTGAATGGGTTTGGGAAGTTCGGCAGCAGTGCCGTCTCTTTAGGGGTCAACGCTGCGAGAAGTTGTTGTAAGAACAGGAGACCGCGCTGTGCCCTTGCATCGGTGAGGTCTAAGTGTTGTGCAGCGGAAAGCCACTGTTTCACCTCTGTAGCCGTGAGCATTTCTAAGGCTTGCGGATATAGAGACGGTGCGGCGGCAGTTGTGCCTAATGCGCCAGCAACCAAGACGAGATCTCTTATATCAATGATCCCATCCGTATTGATATCTGCAGCATTCTGGCCTGTCTTACCGAGATTTGAGGCGACTAACACCAAATCCCGAATGTCTACAATGCCATCACCGTTCACATCACCTTTGAGTAACTGTGTTTCAGTTATTTGTGCGTTTTCCAAGTTCGGGACATAACCTGTTCCTTTGCTGTCGGTAAGCAGGACGTCAGATAACGTTAGCATGGATGCCTTCGCGACAATCACCTCAAATGTAAAGTTAGCGAGGGTGCCGTCCCCATTGCTTTCGCCAGCGAGAGATGCAGCGTTGAGTTTAATGAGGTTTCCTTCGACAACGGGATCCACAAAGAACGCACCCGCCGGTAAATAATCGCCATTTGTGCTTGAGACATACCGCAAGGCAGTTGTGTCAAACTGCACGGTTGCCTGATAACCGGCGACCGCTTCGCCGCTTGTGATGTTAAGCGAAAATTCCATTTGTGCTCCAACAGCAGTTGATGGCACTGAAGTGGGTGAGATGTGAACCGTAGCAGCGGTCGTTGATACTTCCGTTTCGTCCGTTTCGGTAACGTCAGCATTGGTCGTTGGTGTTTCCGTCTCGGTAACGTCAGTAGGAACGTCAGGAACTGGGTCCGGTCGTTTTTTTCCGCCGTATTCATAGGGTCCGATATCTACAACATCCCCAGCTGGTCGGACGGCACCATCAAAGTCATCGTCAGGTGCGTAGGCATTTGTCCCCGCATCAATCGCAGGACTTGTGGCTTGTAGATGGAAGTCTTTTGTGCCGATCGGATCCACAAGAAGCGGTGCGACAGCAAGGTTGTTACTG
>JAJEGI010000084.1 GCA_022819945.1 Candidatus Poribacteria bacterium | reverse complement strand
ATAGTAAAATCCGAAAATATGTTTACAGTTCATCAGGAAATAAGCACCCCACCGCCGCTGGCGAGGATTGTATCCTCGCCATTGCGTTGATGTACAGGTAATTATGGGATTTATTATAACATATAGATGAAAGTCAATAGTGCTTTGAGAGGAAAATACGAAAAGGCTGACAGCCACTACACCTTCTGCTTCGGATTCCAGAACGCACAAATCACCGCTGTAATCGGGATCGCAAGCACCAAACCGAGTGTACCAGCCAGCAACCGCACGATCTCCGCGGAAACAACGCCGATGCTCAACAGCTGCGCAGGCGGCGATTTGAAGAAGTCTAAGTTCGGTGCTGCAATTGTAACGACGAGCAGCAACTCCACGCCGAGATAGGCAAAGACCAGCGTATTCACCATCGTCCCGAGGATGTCCGTACCGACGTTGAGACCAGAGGCAATAAGTCGCCATGTCGGCATGTTCGGGTTCGCTTTGCGAATCTCCTCCATACTCGATGCTACTTCAATCGCACCGTCAACTGCGACACCTAACACCCCCATCAACATCCCCGCCAAGAGGATCTGCACGAAATCGAAGGGCGGCGTGCGTGTCGCCTCTATAATATCCGCCGAAATCGCATTCTCTAACCCAGAGAAATGGAGATGCTGCTGCGCAAACAGGACAATCAGCCCCGCGACCAAGATACCGCCCATCGTTCCAAGCACCGCTGAAAACGTCTTCCGACTCGGACCGATAACAAACACCAGCGACACAAACGCCACCACACCTGAAGTCAGTGTCACGATGAACACCGCATTCGCGCCTCCTGAAATCAACGGCAGCATGAAGAAATAGATGACAGCAGCAGAAATCAACATCGCACACGCCGTACGGATACCTTCAAGCCGACCCACGAGGATAATCAGGAGCAGCATCCCACCGACCATCCAAATCAGAAACCGATCTCTACCGTAATCTTGGACGATGTTAACGAGACTCACCTGATCAGGATCCCCAGCGACACGGCACAGAATAACGTCACCCGGCTCCGCAGGAATACTCAGCAACGGCATGTTATGGTTCACGATATTCCGTAGCACCAAGCGTCTGCCTTTATACATCCCGCTCAGCATCTCCACCTCAAGGATATGATGCTCGCTTTTTGATTCATAGACACCGAGAACGGTTTTCTCTCCATGATCCGTTTCACGAATACTATAAGTCTGCTCATACTTAATATCCGAGAGAAGCCAGCGACTATCCTTCCACGGTTTCACTGATACGGTGACCTCGTCAGATAACGGAATGTTCTCATTGTTGAACGCCTCACGCAAACCCGAAGGAACAACCTCCTTGTCCAGATCACCTATAGCACTGCTGTCAATATCAAAGAGGAAATTTCCGTTAGACTCAAGCAGTTGGATAACTCTACCTTTCGCGTACTCCGACTGCTCCGAGATTGCAGCAGAGAGTCCGTGTGTTCGGTGGTACACAAAGATTGTGCCGATGAGAACAATCCCCATCGCGATAGGCACAGCGATGCGCGCCTTGCTGTGTGGCGGGTCGGCACGGAACAATTCTTCCAACTCTTCTTCTGAAGGCAGGTCCTCATGAATTTCGGATCTGTCTACCTTCGCGTATTGCGTGAGAAATCCCGCAACGGATGCCGCAATCGGAACCGTTAACACCAATCCGATGGTGCCTACCACCGCCTGAATAATCGCAACAGCCGTCGCTTCATCGTTAACAAGGCGGAGAAATGGATAGAGATAACCGACCTCCGGAAATTCAATGCGCGGGAGTAGCATCGTCATCATGTGCGCACCGAGGTAGGCAAAAATAAGCGTGTCAGCCATTGTCCCCATAATATCGCGTCCGACATTCAGACCAGCACGGATCGCCTGTCGCACGGTGATATTCGGGTTCACCTGCTTGACTTCATGGACACTTGAGGAGATGGACATACTCACATCCATCATCGCACCGACAGCCCCCAAGATAATACCTGCGGATAGAATGCCTGTAAAGTTCCAACCGTGTGAAACGGGGGTCCGCCACAGCGCAATCCCGAGCTCAAGGAACCCGAACTCTTGCGCCAATCCTGTCAGTGCCAGCGCATGTTGACTGATGACCGACAAAACACCAACAGCAGCCAAGCCGCCAAGGGTCCCCAGCACACCAGAGATTACCTTGAAACTAAACCCTGTAATGAAGAGGAAGGTCACTAACGTGAGGAGGGCAGCAATTAAGAGCGCGACACCGATCGGGTTGTAACCGCTAATCGTCAGCGGAACCAGCAGGTATAGCACCGAAAGAGCCGTGACAAACAGCGTCAGAATCGCTCGGACACCCTTCATCCCGGCGACAAGGATCATCAGGACACCCAACGTACCCGCCAGATACAATAGGAACGGCGTACGGAAATACTCCCGCATTGCCACCCGCTCAATTTTCGGGTTCATCGGGTCCCGGAGCGGAATATCGAGGAACAGCACATCGCCTTTGTGGATTACTCGGTCCCCGAAGGCGCGGCCTGTCCAGACGTTGTTGACTTGGACTATCTCGCCACGAAATTGTCCTGAGAGGATACGGAAGGACAACTCCTGATCCGCTTCGTCACTCGTGTCTATTTTAATAACACGTCCCAAGCAAACCAGCACCTGTAACGCCCCATCGTGCGTTACCTCCGCAAACCGATAGAGTCGGACGTGCAACACCGCAACACTCAACAGGATGAGCAAGATTGCAACAATTTTGATGTTTCTTTCTCGCATATTTTTTATTTCGTTTGCCTCACAGTGAGAGTTATCAGTGACCAGTTGTCAGTAAGAGATTTGTGGTTTCCCCAAGTCACCTTTCAACCAATGACCGATAATCAATACCTTTCTGCTGCAACCGCTCTAACACTAAATATCAAGACTGCAAATAATATGCCAATTCAGAAATGCCACATTTACGCTACAGTCCAACGTTCCGGACATTAAAACTGCACAAATAGGTGCAGTACCCGCAGGGACATTGCCCAAATTCGTGCAAGTTTTCGCTTACAAATCACGCCAAAGTGACACGCCTATAAATACTGCGCAAATGAAGTTCACATTTAATTGAAGAAAGGGGAACCACACCCGCGATATCCTGGAATTCAGTGGATACCCACCGGTTCTCTTGACGAATGTAGTGCTCCACATGCATTCGACTTTGGGAAATAAGCAGGTATTCTTTCAAAGATGCAATTTGCTGATAACGTGTAAATTTTTCATGCCAGTCGTACGCTGCAGTCGAAGGCGACAGGACTTCTATGACAACAGTCGGGTTAAGAAGCGTATCAAAAACATCATCTTCAAAACGCGGTTTTCCACAAACGACAGCGACATCCGGATACAAGTAAGAGAGTGGAGTGTTCACGCCAACGCGCATATCACTGGCGTAGACGAGACAATTCCGGTCAAACAACTGGTTGTAAAGTTGATTAGCCGTATTCATTGTAATGATGTTGTGGGCGTTACTCGCGCCCGACATCGCGACAATCCGACCGCTTAGATACTCGCTTTTCGTAGAAGATTTACGCTCCAAGCTGATGTATTCCGATGGAGATAGGTATGTTTGTGCTGCAAGATTTGACATTTATCCTCCTCTTCAGAGATGCTTCCGTATATTCTCCGCCACGCTCCGTGGAATCCCTTTCACAGAGAGCAATGTATCCAGACTCGCCTCTCGGATCGCCTCAATTGACCCGAAATGCTGGAGCAGTGCCTGTTTCCGTCTCGGACCGATGTTCGGAATCTCGTCAAGCACAGACGCACTCAGCGACTTCTGTCGGAGCCGCCGATGGTACGTAACCGCAAACCGATGCGCCTCATCTCGTAACCGCTGGATCATGTGGAGGGTCGGATTATCCTCGCGCAACACAATCGGTTCCGATTTCCCCGGCACGAAAATCTCTTCAATCCGCTTCGCAAGCGCAATCATCGGAATATCGGGAAGATGCGATGCCGCGACTTTTGAATCGCAAGTTTTGCCTTGCAAGCTGCGGCAAAAGTTCATAGCCGCCTGTGCCGCGCTCAGCTGACCTTTGCCGCCATCAATCAACATCAGATCCGGCAGTTTATTAAATTTTTCATCATCTGCGATGGCACGCCGGAAGCGGCGCGTAATAACCTCTTGCATCATCGCAAAATCGTTCTGTCCTTCAACCGAACGAATCTTGAACCGGCGGTATTCACTCGAAACCGGCTTCCCGTCTTCCAAGACCACCATCGATCCAACCGCAAACCGCTCACCGAGATTAGAAATATCGTACGCCTCAATCCGTCTGAGCGGGTGTTTCAGCTCAAGGAGTTCCTGTAACTCAACGAGCGCAGGCTCCACACCACTACTATAAACCACGTTCTGTTCACGCTGCGTCAGCAGAATCTCGGCGTTTTTTGATGCCAAAGTTTGCAATTTTCTTAACCGACCCGCTCTCGGTACATGCAACCCGACACGGCTCCCGCGCTTCTCGCTAAGCCAGTTTTCTATCAGCTCTACGGATTCAATCGGCATCGGCAAGACAACAGTTTTTGGCACGAAAACAGCATTTTGATAATACTGCGAAATGAAAGCACCTAACGCCATCGAGAGCGACCCTGGATCCGCATCATTAAGGTAATAGTGTTCACGTTCAAGCAGCTTGCCATCTCGCACTCGCAGCAGCTGCACACACGCAATATCAGTCCGTGCAGCAATGCCGATGACATCCTCATCTGCTGCGGAAACGCTATCCATATTCTGTGTTGTAATCGCCTGTTGAACGTCTTTAAGCGTGTCCCGATACTTCGCGGCTGTCTCAAAATCGAGTGCCTCCGCTGCGGCTTCCATCTGCTCTGTCAATTCTTTAACAACAGCATCCGTATTCCCACTCAAGAATTGACATACCTTTTGAACGATCTCGTCGTAATCTGTCGCATCCATCTTATCCGCACAAGGTCCCGGACACCGCCCGATGTGATAATCCAAACAGACCCGATACGTGTTACCTGTCTCCGTGAGCGGCAAGGTACAGGTACGGATCGGAAAAAATTTTGTTAACTCCTTAAGCACCTGACGCGTTGAACGCACATGAACAAACGGACCAAAATACCGGGTCCCATCGTTCTCGGCTTTACGGGTAATATGGATACGCGGAAAAGGCTCATGAGTGGTCACGCGTAGATACGGGTAGCGTTTATCGTCCTTTAACTTAACGTTGTAGCGAGGTTGATGCGCCTTAATCAGATTATTTTCTAAAATTAACGCCTCTACTTCCGTCTCTGTAACGATATAATCGACCTCAGTCACATACCGCATCATCTGCGATGTCAACACCGATGTAGATTTCTCGCGAAAATAGGAGCGCACGCGAGTCCGCAAACGGATCGCTTTCCCGACATAGATGACACTGCCATCAGAGGCTTTCATGAGATAAACACCGGGCGCATTCGGCAGCGAAAGCCACAATTCAGGTGTCGCATTGTCACGATGTTCTGTGTTCATATTAACGCTCCTGTGTCGTTTTGTGGC
>JAJEGI010000079.1 GCA_022819945.1 Candidatus Poribacteria bacterium | reverse complement strand
TATCCGTAAACAACCCTGTTTTAGCGAACATGTTAATGATTATCATCATTGTTTTTGGGTTGTACGCATGGATAAACCTACCAAGGGAACTCACCCCAGAAGTCTCAGTCCAGAGCGCAGTTGTGACAACACTCTATCCGGGAGCCTCTCCAGAAGAAGTTGAAAAACTTGTCACCTTCCCTATTGAAGACGCAATTGCGGAGAATGTCAACAAAATCGATCTACTGTTCTCCACCTCTTCAGAGGGGCGTTCTGTTATCTTTGTCGATTTTGAGGAGATAAGCGATCGGGATTTTGACAAGGAACTTGAACACCTACGCACTACTGTTGAGCAGGTAAATGAGTTGCCAGAAGAGATTTTAGATGATCCGAGGGTCGACGAATTTGACATCTCATTTGGTTTTCCGATTTTGACGATTGTTGTAGGTGGAAATATTGCGGAAACGCAGATGCGGGATATTGCTGAAAATCTCAAAGATGAAATCTCGGACATCAAAAACATCGCCTCTGTCCGAATGGCAGGTCTCCGTGAGAGGGAAATATGGATTGAGGTGAACCCGGATCGATTGAAGGCATATCGACTCCCAATTTCAGCGGTCATTACCGCGCTGGGAACAAACAACTTGAATCTCCCCGCTGGCACAATGGAACTGGGAGGCACAGAATTCATGATCCGAACGATGGGAGAATTCACCGATTTGGACACTATTGGCGAAACTCTCATTACTGTTCAGCTAATGGGGACGCTTCTCCGTCTGAAAGATGTTGCAACGATTTCCGACACCTACGAGGAGGTGCGAACGCTATCGCGAATTGATGGACAACCTTCAATTAGCCTGAGTGTGCAAAAGAAGACTGAGGGAAACACAATTGCATTAGTTACTAAACTTCGAGAATTAGTCAACAATCGGAGAACGGATCTCCCTGAAGGTGCTGAGTTGACGGTTGTTAATGACTATTCCGTTGTTCTCAAAGAACGATTGGGGATTCTTGAAACAAATGCGTTTTTCGGCTTGGTGCTTGTTGTGCTAATGCTCCTTCTCTTTATTGGATGGCGGAATGCCCTATTTGCGGCACTCGGCATACCGGTGGCGTTCATGGCAACATTTTGGTTTATGTCCATTGTGGGTTATACGCTAAATGGTGTTGCCCTGTTTGGGCTTATCTTAGTCGTAGGGATTGTCGTTGACGATGCTATTGTTGTCATAGAAAATATCTACCGACATACTGAGCGAGGCGAGTCTCCAAAGCTTGCCGCTATTCGTGGTGCGGAAGAGGTCGGATGGCCCGTTGTAGCAGCAAGTTTGACGACAATCTGTGCTTTTGGACCGTTGATGTTTATGTCTGGTGTTACTGGGCAGTTTATGCGGATCGTGCCGGTTATGGCGATTCTGGTGTTGATCGCATCTCTTTTTGAAGTCTTCGTCATCTTACCAGCACACGTCGCTGAATGGGGAAGAACCAAAATTCGCACAGGACGCAGC
Source organism: Candidatus Poribacteria bacterium (assembly GCA_022819945.1). Lineage (GTDB taxonomy): Bacteria > Poribacteria > WGA-4E > WGA-4E > WGA-3G > WGA-3G. The sequence goes on along the minus strand of JAJEGI010000079.1, from coordinate 18,768 downwards.
AGGCTGGAAAATCTCCGAACCGAGTCTCCGAGGGGTTTCATCCTCGGTGTCCGCATTGCCGGCTTTTTCGTGTGGTTTGCCATGTTTTTTGAATTAATTCGGAACCGATATGTTAGAATCCTGAAAATAACCATTCGACACCGATATGCGTTTGTAGGTAGTGTCCTCTTCTTCGGGTTAGTTGCATGCATCGGGGCATTCTTTGTTCTTGACAAGGAACTCTTCCCTGGTGAAGAGTTCCCACAATTTTACGTCCAAGCCGAGATGCCGCCTTCCTACGGCGTACAGGAAACAACAGAAGTAATTGTCCAAATTGAAGAGATGGCGAAAAGACTTCCATCAACAGAAGTTGATGCGGTCGTCAGCAATGTCGGTTTACACACATTTATGTCAGGTTTGGTAAGAAGAAGTGTTACCTACGGCTCAAATTTAGGAGAGGTCATCGTCGAACTCACACCAAAGCAAGAACGCACCCGAGGTGTGGATGAGATCATCGCAGAATTACGGACGAAAACCGCCACAATTAGTGGGATTGAGCGGATAGGTTTTGTCACGCAAGAAGGGGGAGCACCACAAGTAGCAGATGTGAGGGTGAAAGTAAAAGGACCGAGATTTGAGAATCTGATTGAACTCGCTGGCGTTCTTAAGACAGAACTCGTTCAGATGGACGGCGTTTACGACATCCGAGATGACTTTAGCATCGGAAAATCTGAACTGCACATCTACTTGAATCAGGAGAAAGCATATCAATATGGATTAACGACGTCTCAGGTTGCACAAACCGTTCGGACAGCGATTGACGGAGCTAAAGCGACAACTTATCGTGAAACAGACGAGGCGATTAATGTTATCGTCAAATATGAGGAAGACACACTTACAAATCTTGCTGCACTTAATAATCTCTTGATTGCAACACCCACCGGTGCGATTGTTCCACTCAAGGATGTTGCGGACATCGTGGTGGAAAAAGGATATGCAGATATCCATCGATTTGATGGAGAACGCGCAATTACGGTTTATGCCTCGGTAGATAGAGAAAAGACGACTGCCTTTAAAGTGAATCAATCCCTCATCAGCGCATTTGCTGATATAGAATCTTTGTATCCGGGATACCAACTCGATTTTAGAGGGGTTTTTGATGAAATTACAGAATCCTTTTCCGAGTTGTGGAAATTGTTCATTGTTGGGTTGTTGCTCATCTATGTCGTATTGGGTGCGCAATTCAAATCCTTTATCCAACCGATTATCATTATGTTTGCTGTTCCGTTCGGTATGATCGGTGCGATGGTTGGACTCCTCCTTGCCCATGCGACACTTAGTATCGTCGCAATGTTTGGTATTGTTGCACTCGCGGGAATTGTGGTGAACGATTCAATTGTGCTCATTGACTTCATTAACAAATACCGAGAAAAGGGGTCTAACAAGTGGTACGCTATTCTGAAAGGCAGTAGTCTCCGATTGCGTCCAATTGTTCTCACCACGGTGACGACGATTTTCGGACTCATTCCAATGGCAATCGGGTTAGGTGGCAAGTCGCCTATATGGATGCCGATGGCGTATACGATTATTTTTGGACTCGCCGTTGCAACATTGATGACGCTGTTCGTGATGCCTGCACTGTATGCGATCACAACAGACCTACGCGGTTTAGTCCTGAGAAACCCAGAGGCGCGGTTCCAGACCGTTTCAGACGAAGACCTATTAGGTGCCGCAGTCCCTGTTGATGATTAGATCCCACATCACAACTGAAAATTTCCACTTTCAAAATAGCACAAAGGGTGCTATAATAAGGGGTGAGTTGTTTTGATACTCGCAGAAATGAAAATGGAGATCGCAAAATGGCAACATTAGAAGGCTTCAGAGTGCGAAATTTCGGAGTTCTGAAGGATGTAACATTGGGTCGTCTATGGGACAGAAGGAAAGAAGAAGCACTCACGCCAATGACAGCAGTAATTGGGAAAAATGGGGTCGGCAAGAGTGCATTATTCGATGCTTTCGGTTTTCTTGCTGATGCTCTCAAATTCAATAATGTCGAGGAAGCTTGCGATGCTCGCGGACGGGGTGGTTTCGAGAAAATGCGGACTCAAGGCGCAACAGATCCAATTGAATTTGACGTATACTATAGAGAACACGGAAACGCCAGACCTATTACATATCAAGTTGCTATTGAGATAGACGAATTCGGACGCCCTTATGTCCTTCGGGAACGTCTCCGACAAAGACGAAAAGGGCAGAAGCGTGGTTGGCCCTTCTCTTTTCTAATACTGAATAATGGCAGTGGTGTGGTCTGGAAAGGAAGTCAAGGAGGACACCAAATTGATGAGGAAACCGAGGACTTAGACCTTTTCGAGTTTTTCATGAAATCCATAAAAGCAGAGGAATCTGGGGAAACAGAAACTATCGAATTAAGTGATCCGCGTAAACTCGGTATTGCCACAATTGGAGCATTGAAACAACATTCCCGAATCTCCGCTTTTCGTAGGTTCATCGAAGGATGGTATCTCAGTTATTTCACACCTGATGCAGCGCGTAGCTTACCACTTGCTGGCCCCCAAGAACATCTCAATATTCATGGTGATAATCTTAGTAACGTCGTGCAATTCATGGAACGTGAACATAAGCAGCGTTTCAAAATAATCTTGAAAAAGATCGCCGATAAGATCCCAGGTATAGACCAAATTGATACGGAAAAAACCAGTGATGGTAGATTACTACTCAGATTTAACGATAAGGGTTTTCAAGATCCATTTTATGCTCAGCAGATGTCCGACGGAACCCTCAAAGTGTTCGCCTATCTACTGCTCCTTGAAGACCCAACACCGCCACCATTTCTTTGCATCGAGGAACCAGAAAACGGTTTGTATCATAAACTTTTGGATACTCTTGCCACCGAATTTCGTGAACACGCTACTGGACACAAAGGTGGATCGCAGGTTTTTATTACGACGCACCAACCCTACTTTGTTAATGCCTTAGAACCGAAAGAGGTCTGGATTCTGGAAAAGGGCGAAGACGGGTTTTCCCAGATTCGCCGGGCAAGTGAAGACTCGCTTGTGAATAACCTCGTTGAAGAGGGGTTACCCTTGGGTGGACTTTGGTACAGCGACTATCTTGATCCGAGGTAATAGAATGCATTTTGAGGTACTCGTTGAGGATCAGTCCGGGAAGAAAACGCTTGAGATTTTGATGCCAAAGATTATCGGCGAGCAGGATACATTTGAACTTCATTTTTATGGTGGCATTGGTCATATTCCAAAAAATCTGAAGAATGAAACCGATGTAAATAAACGCGTTTTACTTAACCAACTTCCCAGATTGCTCAGAGGTTTTGGAAAAACTTTCGCTAACTATCCTGCCAATTTTCCAGCAGCAGTGATTGTAATTTGCGACTTGGACAGAAGGTGTTTGAAAAAGTTTCGTCAAGAACTTTTCACTGTCCTGAACACATGTAATCCCAAACCAGAAACGCGGTTTTGCATTGCGATAGAAGAGGGTGAAGCGTGGTTTCTTGGAGACATTGCGGCGATCAAGGCAGCTTATCCGAACGCCAAAGACAATATTCTGAATCGTTACCAAAACGACTCCATCTGTGGGACATGGGAACTTCTGGCTGATGCAATATTCGCTGGAGGTTCAAATGCACTCGGAAAGAAGCCTTGGTATGTAATCGGAAGAGAAAAATCAATTTGGGCACAGAAAATTGCGCCAGAGATGGATATAAACAAAAACGCGTCACCCAGTTTCTGTTATTTTCGAGATAAGATTCGATCACTCATCTGAGTATTAGCCGTTGACATGTCAACTCGTTAGAAACCAAGGAGAAGAAACAGCGTGAATCAACAGAACTTGAAAATTGCTTTTATCGGTGTTGGAGGCATTGCTGGCAACTACCGCCGAAGCCTCAATCAACTTGAACGTCCCATTGCAGCGGTCTGTGATATAAACGCTGAACGCGCCGCAGCAATCGCTACTGAAGAAAATGCGACTGCATATACCGATCACACGGAGATGCTACAGAAAGAGAAGCCTGATGTCGTGTTTACCTGTATCCCACCCGGTGCACACACGACACAGGTTGCCGATGCAGCAGCATCTGGTGCAGCACTCTTCGTCGCGAAGCCTGTCGCACAAGACTTGGAAACTGCTAACCATGCCCGCGATGCAATTGCTTCCGCAGGTGTTGTTAATCAAGTTGGTTATATGGCGCGCTATAGCGATATTACCGCCAAATCGAAGGAATTAGTCGGTGATCGGAAACTTACGATGGGGATTGGACGGTTTCTTACGAGAATGGGTGCAAACCATCCGTGGTGGGGAAAATATGACGTATCCCGCGGACAGATGGTCGAGCAGACGACCCACGTCTTTGACCTGATCCGCTACTTTTTGGGCGATGTGACAAGTGTTCAGGCTTACGGTATTAAAAATGTGTCCGATGGGATTGCTGATTTTGAGGAGTGTACTGTCTGCAATATGCAGTTTGAGAGTGGTGCTGTAGGTAGTATTACCAGCACCTGTGTCGCTCGCGCACACGAAAATTTCGCTACTGAACTCGTCGGTGACGATCTCTATCTTAAACTCACGCACGATCTCGGATTGCGTGGGCAGATTGGTGGCGAAGGGGTTGACTATACCGGCACGGAAGCCGGTTATTTCCGACAGGTCGAGCAGTTCATCGGAGCGGTTGATGCGAACGATCAGGGGTTGGTGTGCTCCTCTTATGCTGATGCTGCGAAGAGCCTTGCCGTCACGCTTGCTGCGAACCGTTCGCTGGAGACAGGGCAGGTTGAACAGGTTAGTGCTTAAGGCTGACCCTATCCAAACAGCACACCTGCTAAATTTCGTGGTCTGCCACAACGACCTGTCAGAATTTGCAACCGTTTGCCGTGGACGGATACTTTTAGTTGCCTTGCTCCTTTAGGATTCGTCCACTTAACACCTCGACCTTCAAATAGAACAGGTCTATAGATAATTTGTGAGCGAATTGAAACGGGCGCAATTTGAGCAATAAATCCCAAACTGTTTTCTGTCTTTTCAATTACATCTGATTCAACTGCTCTCCCACGCTTGAGTTCGATTGAAGCTGCGATAAGATTGTTTTCAGCGGGATGAATAAAGAAGAGCAGTCGGTCCCAAGGTTTCTCTGTCCTTTCGCGCAAATCAAACTCATGCTCCAGATTTACAACTACCCGTTCAGATGGCACCTCAGCCATGTCAACGTTGCATCCCTCTCCACTACACGAATCAATCAGACTACTTTCATTGAAACGCGCTCGGAATTCACTAAGAACCCTACTCTGATTCACGCTCGTTGTCACCTTTCGTTTCTTCAAGTCTATTTTGGAGACGTGCAGAACGGTTGTAGAGATCCTCAGCCACGTCCAAGTATTCCATAGGTTCTACGCCGTCGATACGATTGTAAGGAATTTCCTCCACCTTTCCATTCTTTTGAAAATGCCAGACCCCAACATCTTCTTTTTTCAGAGAAATCGGCAAGTCGCTAACCTCTTCCCCAACTTCCTCAAGTTCTCCGACGCGTATTAGGTTCCCGATTTCCTGAAGCATCCATTCGCTGTGTGTTGTTACGATCACTTTTACACCCGCACGAACCAAACGTGCAAGGATAACTGCCATATCCGCTTGGGCACCCGGATGCAAGTGTGCTTCTGGTTCCTCAATGATAAGCGTATCACCAGGACGGACAAGACCTCGAAGATATAAAACCAAGGGCGCAAGTTCAGATATCATTGACGAAGTTTGGCTGAGGCGTATCTCCTCTTTCATACCTTGTGGAAGGTATGAGAAATCTGGATATCCACTTGATGAAGGTTTAAGGCGTATCTGTCCGTCAAGCACTTCGGTTTCCAACATTTCAGCGAGGTGTTTCATTTCAGCGTTCGGATTTTTCTGTTCATCGTAAAGGATGATTTCTTGCATAAAATCAGCTATTAATCCAGATAGCGTTGGAATTTCAGGTAACTGTTCCGATCTCACTCTGGTGGCGTGTTTCACAAGGGAGCTAGCGATAATCCGATGGCTTTGTAGGATACCACTACGAGTAGCCGGCAAATAATAACATCGCTCGCTATCAAGCTGCGGTCTTGGGTAAAGCGTCAATTCCGCAAATGGATTTCTACCGAGACTGATGCGCTCGCTGCTCTCCCCTCGGAAACTGAAAGGCAAGTCTTTTTGAGGTGCCTTACTTACCTTGATCGAGATTTCAAAGTGTCCGTAGGTGCTATTGGGTAAACGGATTAAATCCAAAACCGATGCGACATCAAAAGTGCGTTTGAAAGCAGCTTCAGTCGTTTCCAACTCAGCCTCTGAAATGTTGAAATCTGGGGAATGTTTTTGTTTCGCTAAGTAGGCGAATTCGTGAAAAATATCGTGTAGCGTATACACGATCGTAGCGAAACAAGTTTTCCCTGTATTGCTTGGACCCACAAACATCGTTAGCGGACGCAGATCAACATTCGCTTCCGTAATGGGGCCGAAATTCTCAACAGCAATTTCAACCTTTGGGTGCTGCTGCGGGTCTTTGACTTCACTCATCGTTATTTCCCCTAATTCCACCTGTTTGCACAGGCGCGCTTGGAAAATGTGCCTACCATTTATACATTAGAAAAACGTCAGATACGGCTTTCCAAGGATCTCCCGCCATAGGAGGACTGCGAGTTCGCGGGCGTGGTAATCGCCCCACATGGATGCCTCTCCACACGGAATTTTCCTGCCCTCTGGCACATGATCCCACCCGTTCGGACGGTGATAGACCGAGTGCAATAGCAATCCTTGATGGGAATCGGATTCCGAGAGATACGGTTCAGCGAAAAGCGTCTTGGCGACTGTTAAGCCTGCTTGGTAATAAGAGTTGCCTGCCTCTGTTTCGCCGTGCTTTCTGAGGTAGTTACCGAGTCGGATTAACCCTTGTGCTGTAATCGCTGCGGCGGAACTGTCTACTGGTTCAAGATCGTTGAAGGGATCCGAGGGGACTAATAGATAATCACCGAGTTCGGCTAAACCCGGGGCACCTGTATCCCAATACGGGATTCCGTCTTGTGCGGTGTTCTCAATATAGAAATCGGCGGTGGCTTCTGCTGCTTTGCGCATGTGTGCTGTTGCCAAATCATATCCACCGTAAGGTTCCAGATCGTCTTCAGACAACGTATCAAAAAACTCAAGCTGCTCGGCATAGCCCGTAATAATCCACGCCAACCCACGCGTCCACGTCGTAAAGGGTGAATACCCCTGTTGGGTGCTTGGACAACGGTAATTCCCATCGTTCGTGTTGAAAATAGATTCATGCACTACGCGTCCGCGTATATCAAAGGCATCGCGTCCCTCGCCGTAGTAGACGTTGTAGGCAGCTGTCGTCTGGGAATGCTGGAGCAAGCGTTCCAACAGACTGATAGCGACATCGCCTTCACCCATCAGCACTGCGCCGAGCGTATGCCCAAGTCCTAAAACCCGTAGAGAGCGAATGGTGTCTGAAAAGAGGGAATGCGGTCCGTTGAAAGAGGCTATATATCCCGTTCCGTCTTTAATTCGGGTCCAGCGACTCGCTTGCACAGCGGCAGAGGCTTTCAGCGCGATTTCATAGAAGTGCATCTCGTTATCGTCCTGCGGAATCACGCCTTCGCGCATGAGGCGACGGAGATTGCCGTAGGTCGAGACGTTGTTAAACCCGTGGTCATGCACACCAACGTGCGTGACATGCGGTGCCATCTTTTCAATCGTGTTCCGTCTGCCGATTTCGAGGAACTGCTCATCGCCAGTGGCATCAAATTGGAGGATCGCAGAACCGAATTGGAACCCTTGTGTCCATTCGGTCCAGCCGCGTGTCGTGTAGGTGCCAGCGACGGTAAAGACGGGAGTCCCTTTTTCAGGGGGCCACGTGTCCTCAATCGCCAAAATCTTTTGACCTGAGTATTCAAAAAGCTGCTCAAGCTGAGGCTTCAGGTCGGTGGGACGTAATGAATCGTTTATCTGCATGTTACTATAGTTGCCTCCTCAGTTAGATTGTTGGGTTTCACTATGTCTATTTCTATGAATAGATCATTGAAAAGCGGTATTTTCTTGATAGATTTGAGGTTCCTTGATTATTCACCGCTCTACCCAACCTACGACGGGGACTGTGTGTCTCTATATCGTTCACATATCACTTCGATGAGATTGGTCGTGGATTTACCCGGAACATTTAGACCGACGACAACCTTGCCACCGTTTGCCTCAACGACCTCTCTTTCAATAAGCTGCTCCAGTTTATAGTCGCCGCCTTTAACATGGATACTCGGTTTGAGTTCGGAAAGCAAGTCAATCGGTGTTAATTCTGGAAAGATGACGACGTAATCGACGCATTCTAAGCCAGCGAGCATCTCTGCGCGTTCCGCTTCAGGCACAAGTGGACGGTTCTCGCCTTTGAGTTCCCGTACCGAACTATCGCTATTGACTGCGACTACAAGCAGGTCTCCGAGTTGGCGTGCTGCCTGAAGATACCGGAGATGTCCCAAGTGTAGCACATCAAAACAGCCGTTGGTCGTGACAACGATGTTGCCATCTGCTTTCGCTTGTTGAAGACGTGATGCGAGTTCGCTGCGATGATAAATCTTTTGGTTCAACATATCTCTATTTTTAAAGTTTTGGACAACGCTACTCCAAATCGCGAAGTGCTTTTTCAATGTCAGTTTTGAGACTTGGATCTATACTCAGATAGACCTTCAAATTTTCGGAACCTGTTTCCTTGCGAGTCGATCTTGAGGTACTTTTTGACTGCTGTAGGAGTTTCAAGGCAGTTTTGAAGTCTGTTTTTGCCTCCGAAGTACGCCCCAAGGCAACATTTGCAACACCTCGATCGTAGTAAAACCGAGCATGATTCGGTTCTAACTGGATAGCCTTATCATAGTCTATAATACTATCTATATTGTTACCCTGATCCGATTTTGCTCTGCCTTGCATGTTATAAGCCACAGCAAGAATAGTATCTCCTGACTGCAATCGAATCGCCGTATTGCAATCTTCAATTGCCCCTGCATTATCACCCAAATTAGACTTCGCGCTTCCGCGGTTGACATACGCTAAAGCCAGAACACTCTTCTCTGGTTTTAGATGAATCACCGTATTATAGTCTTCAATCGCTCCCTTCTTATTCCCTAAATCAGATTTCGCAATACCACGGTTGACATACGCTAAAGCCAGAAGGTCGTCCTCTGGTTTTAGATGAATCACCGCATCATAGTCTTCAATCGCTCCCTTCTGATCTCCTAAATCAGACTTCGCAATACCACGATTGACATACGCTAAAACCAGAAGATCGTCCCCTGGTTTTAGGTGAATTATCGTATCGTAGTCTTCAATCGCGCCCTTCCGATCTCCTAAATCAGACTTTGCACCTGCCCGATGGCCATAGGCATCAACATACGCGGGGTCAAGGCGAATCGCTCTGTCATAATCCTTGATAGCCCCTTTCTGATCTCCCAAATTAGACTTTGCAATACCACGACTGACATAGACATAAGCATAATCGTCCCTAAGGCGAATCGCCGCATCATAGTCCTTGATAGCATCCTCAAGATCACCTAACTTTCTCCTCACATCTCCACGGTTGATGTAGACATCAGCAAAATCCGGTGTGAGGCGGATAACCTCATCATAAATCTTGATAGCGTTCTTAAATTCCCCACGTTCCTCCGCATCCACTGCACTATAGTAGCGGATGAGGGGTTCCTCACGCCATTTTTCTAAAGGTTTCGGTTGTGTCGGTAGGTCCTTGAGTAATTCCCGGAGATAATTTGAAGGAATCGCATAGCCGGCACCAACTCTATAGCCTTGGAACACAATGCCTATCACGTCTCCGTGAACGTTTAAGACGGGTCCCCCACTATAGCCTTTACGAATATTCCTCGCTCTCAAGCCAAGGAAATTGGGAGTGACTCGACTGATCGAACCCACTGACACATCTCCCTGCAAGACTTTGTCATCTTGGCCTGGGTTCCCTATGACTATAATCCTATCACCCTTTTCCACCGTCCCACTATCACTAAATGAAAGAACGCTCGCGTCTTCGCCCATTACTTTCGTAACCTTTAAGATAACCAAATCCCGTTTTGGATCACTCGTCATGACTCCATCAATCGTGTACCATGTCGGTTTGTTCACCAACTTAGCAACACTGACAGCACCATCAAAAGACTTCTGGTTGATATTGTGGACGTTGGTGACAATCAGATTATGTTTAACAAAGAATCCACTACCTAATGTTGGTGATCCTTCAACGCTTAAACTCCCTATTTGTACAGTGGCTGCTTTACCAATTTTCGCAATTTGATCAAGATCTGGTCGATCAGAGACCTTTTCGCTTTGCTTTTTGATGCTGGAGCTACAAGACAATAAAATCCCAACTGCCAAACACCCTATGAATGCCAATACTTTTTCCGCAAATTTCATCTCTATATCTCCTCGTCTATGTGGATAGATCGGATTTGGTTGTTAATCTAACTGCTTTATCGTATAAGTCCGATGCAATATCACAATACAAAGAGGCAAATTGTGTTAGTTCCAAGCGTTAATAGTCTATCACGCATTGGACTGTTTGACAAGTTTTTCCTCGTTGCTCAATTCCTGACTTCGTGTTATAATGAAACGGAAATTGCAGTAAAAAAGATAACACCCATTAGGAGAAAAGAGATGACAGTCTTTTCAATAGCAAGTTTTGGCTCGCAAGCATCGCCAAAAAAAGAAAATACGCATCGCAGGTTACCCATCTGTACCCTCGGCGCGGACGGCCACGGTAAGACAACATTGACAGCAGCGATAGCAAAGGTAGTCGCGAGAATTGGTGCGATTCACACAAATGGAGACGGCGATTTTGAAGATCAACATCCAATTAGTCATCCAATCCAAGAAGGGGTTGGTATTACCTACCGCTCAATCGCTTATGAAACCAGCGGCAAATTCTATACACAGATCGATTGTGAAACACACTTTGATGTCGTCAAAATGTTAATCAGCGGCTCACCTGCAATTCAGGGAGGGATTTGGGTAGTGAATGCCGTTGAGGGGGTCTCATTGGACTCTCAGGCACATCTCGATCTCGCACACCAGATGCACATACCGACGATACTCCCTTTTCTCAATACCGGTGGTATTTCAAAAGGCGATGAACTCTTAGACATCTGCCAACAGGAGATGCGTGAACTACTCAGTGCGTATGGATGGGAAGAAGAGACTACTCCAATAACTGTCGGGGACGCGCTTAAGGCGTTAGACTACAGAGGCAATAGCATTACCTCCGCACAATGGCAGCCAATCGTTGATCTGGTCTTCGCGATGAACCGCACGATGCCAGTACCTCTGGATACTAAGCACTTGCCACTTATCATGCCAATTCACGAGATCGTTGAAGCGGCGAAGGATCAGGTATCCGTTCGTGGTGAGGTTGTGCAAGGTCAGATCGCTGTCGGTCAAGCGGTGGATATTGTAGGTAAAGGTGATAGGATCAAGACGCGGGTGCTTAGCATAAGGAAAAATGAAGTGCGCGTTGAATCTGAACCCGACTGGCTGTCTGTGGGACAAGTACTTTGCCCGCCAAAGACAATCAAATCACATTCCGAATTCACTGCGCTCATCTATCTGCTAACACACGAAGAGAGCGGCACACATATCCCGCTTATTGAAAACGATAGACCCGACATCCATTTGTGGAGTGTTGATATGCCAGCGCACTTAAAACTTCCGCAAGGCCTCTCCCTTATTACACCCGGGGATTACGCTCACGTCACCCTGACGCTTGATCTGCCGTTAGTGATGGAGATCGGTACTCGGTTTGAGGTGAAGAAGATGGGTTCCCGGATTGGATTCGGTGTTGTGACGGGTGTGGAATAATCTGTTTTCTACCCTGCAGCAATTGCATCTTGCAGCACGAGATCACCGGTATACAAAGCGCGCCCAATAATCGCGCCACTGGCACCGATCTGTTTCAAAGTTGATACGTCAGCAAGCGACGTAACGCCACCTGAAGCAATCACATTCGCAGGGACAGCATCAATAATATCTGCTGTCGCCTCAACATTCGGTCCCTTGAGCATACCGTCGCTCTTGATGTCAGTGTAAATAAATGTTTGCACGTCCGTCATCTCTTGTGCGAATTCAACAGCGGATTTCTGGGATACCTCCAACCACCCTTCTGTAGCGACCTTACCGTCTTTAGCGTCAATACCGACAGCGATGCGCTCGCCATATTTGGTACATGCCTGCTTCACCAAATCCGGCTGTTTGAGGGCAATCGTGCCTAAAATGGCGCGGTCTACACCTAATGCTAAGACGGCTTCCAACTGTTCCATACTACGGATACCGCCGCCAAGTTGGACGGGTATATCAAGGGTAGAGACAATCTCGCCGACGATGTGGAGGTTCGCGGATTCACCTTGAAACGCACCATCTAAATCTACAAGGTGTAAGTATTCCGCACCTTCGGCTTGCCACTGCTTCGCCATCTCTACGGGGGCATCCGAAAAGACGGTTTCCTGCGAGGCGATACCCTGTATTAAATTTACACATTTTCCACCGCGAAGATCGATTGCGGGTAGTATCTGCATTTTTAAATTACCTTATTTTTAACTTTCCTTTCGGTTCGTTGAGGTGGGTTGGAATCATGAAAGTTCCTCTCCGTATATCCGCTCTCCATTCCATTACGAGCTACGTACCTTCGTTTATTTATTCGTCTCGGAAGATACCGAGTAATTTCAATTGGACAATTGAGATAATAGCAATAATGAAAAACAACACCCAGCCGATTGTCGCCGCATAGCCGAGACGCATGAACTGGAAACCGTTTTTATAGAGATACATTACAATCGTTGAACCCGCATCCGCAGGTTCACCCCCGTTCGTCAAAATAAACGGGAGATCGAAGAGTTGGAGCGACCCGATCATCGAAACGACGACAACGAAGGCGATCACGGGTCGTAAGGAAGGCAGCGTGACATGGATAAATGCTTGCCACCAATTCGCACCATCAACCGCTGCCGCTTCGTATAACTCCTGTCGGATACCTTGTAACCCTGCTAAAAAGTAGATCATGTTGAACCCTGCCCACTGCCAAACACCTGTCAGAATAACCGCTGGCATCACATAATTTTCCTCGTTTAGCCAACCGATCTCCTTGCCAAAGAGGATGAATTCTTGGTTGACCAAGCCTGCCCGCTGATCATAGACGAGGTTAAAGATAATTGCGACGAAGACACCGGCAACGAGTACCGGTGCAAAAAAGGCGAGTCGTAGGAAATTTTTCCCTTTAACAAACTTGGAATTCAGTAGAATTGCCAATAACAAAGCAATCGGCAATTGGAGTGTGAGCGTGCCTATTGCGAAATAGGCGGTATTTTTAAGGGATTTCCAAAAGATAGGATCGCGGAACAGGTCTGTGAAGTTACCGAAACCGACAAAGATCCGACTTTGGAATCCGCGCATCTCATAGAGGCTCATCACAAGCGACGAAATAAGCGGATACCCCATGAAGATGATGAAAAGCAGATAAAACGGCGCGATAAAGAGATAAGGCGCGATTTTCTGTTGTTGATTCCAAAGTAAGTTTGTTCTACGTTTCCTATCCATAAAAACTTTCTTTAAAGAGCACAAGGCAAGAAAACTACATTTCTCCCCACCTATCCATATCTTTCGCCATAAGGTTGCGTACCTTCTCGGCAAGGTCTGTTAGTGCCTCTCTTGGGGTCTGTTTTTCCGTCACTGCAGCGAAGATCGCATCGTTGAGCAGATCTGCGGCTTCTGACCAGTAGGGGTTCTGATAGCGTGGCGGTAAATCGGGAGCGAGTTGGATAAATAGTTCGCCAAGTGGTTGTCCACCCAAGTAGACATCAGGTTCCTTAAAGATAGGTGCGTTCCATGCGGCTTTGAGCGGTGGTATAATCCGTGTGGTCTCATATCGGTTCACGAGACCGGATCTATCAAAATAGGTAAACTTGAGAAGCTCCCACGCACGATCAGGATTCTCACACTGCTTTGTAATCCCGATCATCGTGCCACCGCGCGTCGTTGTCCGTCTGCCATCGGGGTGCCACGCTGGCATGCCGATGGCTTTCCATTTGCCGGACATTTGGGGTACTTGACTTTTGAGGATACCGACGTACCAGTCCGGCGCAAGGATGGAGAGGATTTTGCCGTCCTGCATCGCTGCAAAATTGCTGGGGTCACCGTGCCATGTCCCGTATACGGGGGTCGCGATTTTATGTTCATTGAACAACGCAGTGAAAAATTCCAACGTCTCAATGGCGAGTTCACTATCAATAATAACGTTGCCGTCCTCGTCAAAAAAGCCACCACCTTGTTGGAGGAGCAGACTAAAATAGTCGCTTTCCGTGCGCCGATCTAACACAATCGCGTACTGGTCGATTTTACCGTCGCCATCAAGATCGCGCGTCGCTTTTTTGCCGGCAGCGATGAAGTCATCCCATGTTTCAATCTCTGTCATCTCGACACCTGCTGCTTTAAAAAGGTCGTCTCGGTAAAGGAGCACAACGGGGTGTAGATCGTGTGGGATACCGTAAATCCGTCCTCGGTAGGCCCAAGGTGTGAACCGACTGACGACCAACTTGTCCATCCAACCTTCGCTTTCCAAACGCGGACGGAGGTCGACGAAACCAACCTCGTTGATTGCGCCCTTGAGGAACCGACCGATGGAGGTGATTTCTACCTCCACGAGATCGGGTGCACCGAAATTGGATAACATGGCAGTGAGAAGTTTATCATGCATCGTGCCACCAAAATTGATGAGTTGAACGTTGACACCTGGATTTTGTGCCTCAAAAATCGGCACGCGCGCTTGATACTCTTCGTAATGGGTATTTGCGAAGATCCAAAATTCGATATCCTCGCCCTGCTCCTCGGAACGCCCGAAAATGAAAAGCGTAGAGATGAGAAAGAGAATCAGCATAACCATCGGTCCTTTACCGAGTGGAAAGCTTTCAGCATCAATTGGGAGACGAAACATAAAAAACTCCAGTTGCAAAAATTGACTTGACTTTTACATTTGTAACGATTAAAATTTATCAGAATATAGGGTTTTTATCAATCAACTTTTTTTGTTTTCAGTTGTCGGTTTTCAGTCGTTGGTCGAATATGTTCTTCGCTTATGGAGAGATTTCCTCGTAAAACGCCAACAGCCGAGAATCATCCATCTAAATACCGACGATTTTCGGATGATCGAAACTATTGGGCAACTAAACAACCCTTTATTGCGACAGAATATTGTGGCTTAGAAATGTCTTGCTGGAAGGTCTGTCTGCAAAATACGTTGAAAGGAGGAAAACCGAGCATGCCCACATACGACTATAAGTGTCTCGCATGTGATGTCCGATTTGAGAAGTTTCAAGGCATCACAGCACCGCCGATTGAGGAGTGTCCGGAGTGTAGCGGTAAAGTAAAACGGCTCATCGGGGCAGGTGCAGGTCTGATTTTTAAAGGATCCGGATTCTACATTACCGACTACCGAAGTGACGGCTATAAAGAATCAGCGAAAAAGGACAAAAAGGAATCATCGGATAAAAGTTCGTCATCAGATAAAGGCGAGAAAAAAGAGAAGAAAACGGAAACAAGCAGTGAATCAAAGAGCAAATCTGCCGATTCGGACTAAACGAAAACAGTTGTAGGTCGAGGTCTCTGTGCTTCGGTTCGGTTACGTTTTTAGTTTCGGCACAACGGCGTGTGCCTACTACTTTTAAAGGGAAACGTTTTGCACAACCACAGTCACGACGATCATCACCACCACGGCGAAGCGGACGTGCATAGCCACCAAACACATCTGCAGAAGAAATTTAAGTTTGCTGTTTTTGTCACGTTCTGCGTCTTCCTTGGCGAGCTCATCGGCGGTATCTGGTCGGGTAGTCTTGCCTTGCTCAGCGATGCGGCGCATGTGCTGTCGGACGTTGTTTCGCTCCTTATCAGTTGGTTGGCAATCTATCTCTCCACACGTCCTGCAACCTCTTCCCGAACTTATGGGTATCATCGCGCTGAGGTTTTTGCTGCTTTTGTGAACGGCGTGTCGCTTATCGCGATCTCCTGTTGGATTTTCTACGAAGCCTATCAAAGATACATGTCGCCGACAGAGATAAAAGTGACAGGTATGTTTATCGTGGCGTGTCTCGGCTTTGTGGGGAATCTGATTATCTTATGGAAGCTGCACGGTGAGAGTCATGGTAATCTTAACGTCCGAAGCGCGATGCTCCACGTGATAGGCGATACACTCTCTTCTGTCGCTGTCGTTATTGGCGGTGCGATCATCTTTTGGACAGGGTGGTACCCGATTGATGCGATCCTGAGTTTCCTTATCGGTGGGATTATTCTCTTCGGTGCCGTAAATGTGACGAGAGAGGCGGTGCATATTCTGCTTGAAAATTCACCACGGAACGCCGACGCGGATACCGTCGCTACACATCTCCGCAGTTTAGAACCCGTCAAAGATATTCACGACTTACACATCTGGTCGCTGTGTTCCAATTACTGTGCGCTGAGCGCGCATGTTGTGGTTGACGAAAACACCACTTTAGCACCTGATCGGATTCTTGAAGAAATTAACGCCGAATTGCAAGCACATTTCGGGATCAGCCACACGACCCTCCAGTTAGAACAGGTGGCGTGTGAACAGGCTGGAAATCTCCTCTGCAATGCGCAACATTCGTAGGGCAGACTTATAGCATCAATGGGACAAACCACTCCCGCTGTTTAACCGTGCTCTGCTTTTAAACGATGCGCTTTGCGAATTAGATTAGGATCTTTCGCAAACCTTTGCGTCGCCTGAACCAGTCCGCCCACGTGTGAGACCATATCTTTCTCCACCTGTACAATACGATCAATCAGATAGGGTTGGTCGCTCTGTTCAATCGCTTTTCGCATGATGGAAAGTAGGTGCATATAGATCGTATCGGCTTCGCTGCCCTCAATCGCAATCGCGATTTCAAAGGCTTCATCGAGTGAGATCTCTCCACTATTGATCTTCTGCTCGTGGGTATCCAGTGCATCTGTAATCTGCTGAACTGGAATATCCGACAACTCCGGCACAGGTGCATCAGTTCCGAAGGCATCAATGCATAAAGAACGTCCGAAATCCACAAGGATATGGTGTTGCCACTCTTCTGTGCTCATCTGTTCCCAAAACCGTGCAATCCGTTCGTCAACGTTCCCTAAAAGCAGCGAGAGGGCTGCGTAGAGTTTCGCTTGTCGTAGTTCAATGTCTTGACAAAGATTAAAAAGCTCTCCGAGTGTCAATCGTTTCTTCCTTCCAAAGTAGTAGGCATACCCCGCTGTGCCGCGACTAAATATGGAGCGGTAAAGAAATTGCTGTCCCTGACTGCATGCTCCGCGTGACAGCCTCCGTAAATTCCATGTATTTTACACCCGTGTCAAAGTCGGTATGTGTAATCACCTCTCCACCTCGGATAGCGTTCACAAATTCTTCCTCCACGCGCCATCCGCCTGCTTCTGAATCTGGTATATCAATCTCGCTGAGTTCCGTATCACCTTTTTGTCCACCGTAGAGTTTATTCCCTGAAAAACGCAGCGTTCCGTTGCTTCCGAAGATATAAACCTCCGGTGCACCTGCTAACCCTGCTACAATAGAGACCTGTATATGCAGCTGCGCGCCGCATGCGAGATCGCCAACGACATCAATATGCTCAGGAATCCGTACGGAACGCATCACGCCATCAGCATCGGGACGCATTTTGACGAATGTCTTGCCCATCGCCATAATTCGCGTCGCTTCTCCGACCCAACGCATCAATGCTTCGTACCAGATCCCCATGCTCATGATGTTAAGTCCGCTGAGATCGAAATCTTGTCGCCACTGAAGGGCTGATTCGCTGTCCAGAAATGCGCCGCCTGCCCGTGCTTCAATCGCAAGCACATCACCGATATAGCCTTCAGCGATGAGTCTTTTGATGGTGTTGTCTACGCGGAGTGTCATCGGCGATGGGACAATCTGTGCGATGAGATGTGTTTTCTGACGCGATGCCATGCGCATGATATGTGCTTCTCTGGCGTTCATCGCCATCCGTGCCTCACACATCACGTGCTTATCTGCCCGAAGTGCTGCCACGGTTGCGCGGCAGTGCATATAGGGCCATGTCCCGATGACAATCGCGTTGGTATCGGGATCGCCGATTGCATCTTGCCAATTGCCGTATATTTTCGGGATACCGAATTCGTCTGCTACGCGTTGTGAGGATTCTTGACTCCGATTGCAGACTCCGACGATTTCAACGCCTTCGATTGCTTGCAGTCCCGGAATATGCCGCGATCTCGTATTCCCACCCGCACCGATAATACCGACTTTAACTGTTTGTTGTGCCACTTATTTTGCTCCTTCCATTTTTTGTGTCGCGTTATTCATTTTAGTAGAAGTTGGGAGAAATGTCAAGCGGTAATTTTGGATCAGTCCGTGTCGTTAATCCACTGTAAAGGTAACTTCGCAGTAGAAGCGACAGAAATCTTGACATTCAACAAGCCTAATGGTATACTAACGATAACATAGAAGGCGCAAGAGTTATTAAGGAGGTAATGGCAGATGAAATTTGAAGAGCGCGCGAAATTAACAATAGATAGCCTTATTACCTGTGACGCTGAAATTATGAGCGGCACGCCGGTATTCAAAAACACCCGTGTTCCGATAAAAAACCTGATTGACTATTTAGAAACTGGAGAAAGTCTTGATGATTTTTTAGAGGATTTCCCTTCTGTCAGCCGTGAGCAAGCTGTGCAGAC
>JAJEGI010000103.1 GCA_022819945.1 Candidatus Poribacteria bacterium | reverse complement strand
AACATCTGCTGCTGGATGCATTCAGAGACCATTTCACGCAAATAATTAAACACCTTTTCGCCAACCGATCCTTCTTCGAGACCTAAACCCTTCTGGAACTGCGGACGGGTGACAAACGTCAGTTTGTAATCTTGCGGATATTTTAGACCGAACTCAACATAGGCGCGTCCGCTTTTTCTCAGCGTCTCGACAGGGTCGGTATTATTTCGTTTTAGCTGCTCAAGCGTATTCAACAGGTTCAGGAGTGTCTCCTTACAAACAGAATCTAACAGGTCTGTCTTGTCTTTAAAATAAAGATAGATCGTTGTCGGTGAGTATTCGATCTTGTTGGCAATCTTTCGCATGGAGACATTCTCATAGCCTTCATTGACAAATAGCTCCCGTGCCGCAGAAAGAATTTGTTGTTTTAACTGTTCTTTTTCCCTGGCTCTCCGTTCTTTAACACCCACTGCTTCACCTCTTATTTACAAAGTTATTTAACTTAACACTGTTAATTATATCACATGTTTTTCTGTTTGTCAATTTTTTTTTAAAAAATTATTGCACCAGTATATTTTTTCAGCTATTTTACTTAATATCGCCTACCAGAAAAGAGACTTGCGCCATAATAAAGAATAGTAGATTAAACAGCACCAACAACCCGACTTGGGTTAAAACGCTACGGTAAGAGATCCGCTCCTCAAAAACCGGGACAGCGTCGGGATCCACAGGTTTCTGAGACAATCCCTCTCTGACAGGATAGATATGTAGGCTTTCTGGATCACCTTGGTCTTCCGTTTTAACGAAATCTATAAACGTTTGTCGATACCGGCGCGCCTGTTTAACAAAATCCACATACCCGACGATACTTGTATTTGCGAGTCCCTCCATTGCATACTGAAAAGTGGCTATCGGAGAGATCTGAGTGAGGTCCCGAGCGAGCTGCACCTGTCTAAGTTGCTGATCAATATGTTGGTCAGCGATCTGTTTTTCTGTATCTCCGATCGCTGTGAAATATTCCGCCCAAGCGCGTGTCCGTGAAGGATATTCGATAGAGGGTGCTTTTTTTAACTTCGGTGTGGCTTCCTCTCGCCATTCATCATCAATTTGATCCAATTGCGCTTGTCTTCGCATTGAAATCTCGTCAACCGATGGAATCGGATTTAGATTTCCGACGAAGGTCCCGAGCAGGCTCGGAAAGACAAACGCCAAGAAAACCCAAGTGAGTAAGAGCCATACTAAACTTGTAATAGCATTTGAGACACGACTCGAAAAAAAGAGTCCGAGAAAGATAAAAGTGGAAATGAGTAACGCAAATAGACCTACCATCCCCAAAATCCGCAACCATTCGCTCGCCCCAAACGGGATATTTCGAGAGAGAACGATGATAAGTAAATTCATCAGAATACTGACAATAAGCGGCACCATGAGCGTTACAAAAGCACCGAGGTATTTCCCTAACAATACCTGTCCGCGGGAGATCGTGTTCGACATCATCAGGCTCAGTGTGCCACGCGACCGTTCTTCGGCAATCGCATCAAAAGTGAACAAGATCGCGAAGAAACTCATTAAGATCCCGATGAAGACCCAGTTAATTTTCACACGCCTTGTCGGTGTGGTGCCAGCACTCTCCACCTTATACGCTAATTTCAATGGGATTCGCCATTTGTAATCTTCATCCGGAACACCACGACCTCGACTGATAGTTCCGTCACTCCTCATCTTAATAGAACGCGATACGACTTCATCAACACCACCGGCACAGAATATCAAACGGCTGGGACGCTTGGGCAGCTCCCCAGGTCCTATGAGTGCTAACTCCGCCAAACTCTGATCGGCATATTCTACAATATGCTTCCTATTTTCTGTTACGCGTCGGTTATAGTCATTTATTTGCGTCGTGTAACCATCACCACCAAGACTATATATCAGGGCATTCACCATAAACAAGACAGGCAAAAGAATGATCATCAAGGCGAACCGGAGTGTCGTGAGATTGTGGTATATCTCTTTTAGCATAATTTGCCAAATCATTTTTAATAGTTGTCAGTAGTCAGTTAACAGTCATCAGTCACAAGAGGTCTCTGGTAACAATTCACCGCACCCTAAAATATTCCAAGATCGGAGGATTGTTACAAAACGCCTCTTAACTGAAAACTAAAAACTGATAACCCCTCCTTTTTAACTCATATCGTATCTTAGGAAGGATACATAAGCCGTCATGAATAGAACGATATTCCATGCCACTAAGATCAAAACATCTACGGAGGCACGGGACAAACTTTCGGAAAGTGAGAGGCGTTGATGTTGGAAAACGGGTAGATCTGTCAGTTCGGCTGCGCCCTTGTCATCAGAAAACCACGCCCGCGACGAGAACGCCTCCTTATCTTTCAAATATTCAACAATCTCACGTTTATAGGCTCTCGCGCCCTGAATAAAATCGTTATAACGCTGTCGGTCTGTGCCTGTTATCGTTCCGACAGCGAAGTCGTAAGTATCCGCGAAGGAGATGCGAGAAAGCATATCTGCAAATTTCGCGTTCCGCTCCCGTTCTTCCGCAGGTTTATTAAGAATTGCCTCGACTTTATTTGCGTATTCAACCCGAAGCTGTTCTTGATAGCCTAACAGTTCTTGGAAGATGGCGGTATCTGCGCTGTCAACGCTTATGATGCTATAACTCTCTACGAAGTAATACCCCCCGGACCCAGAGCTCTTTCCAGTCCCAGTTGAAATTGTCTTAGGCTCCCAAGTAATTGAATGTGTTATCTTTTCGTAGCCTCTCTGTTTGATGTAGGCATCCCGTTCCTTTTTGAACTGATCCCAGACATCAGGAGTGGATTGGAGCGCTGCCGACTCAGGGTTTGACTTATAGGGTGGAAGTTTCTCTACCGCAAACGCAACTACATTTGAATGAACGCTCGTTAGCATCACCCAGATAAACATCGAAAGGATCAATGTCGTCGCAGCAGTTTTCGTCCAAATTGACAGCAGCAACCCTAAAAGATACCACGTTGACACATACAACAGCGAGACAGCAAATATCAGCACAATGTGTGCGATGTCGTTGCTGTCAAAAGCAGTGACACGCGAAGAAAGTGCGATGATCAGTGCCACGATCAAACTCATCAAAACAATCGGAAACAAGGATAACATCCCACCGAGATATTTCCCCAACACTATCGTATCTCTCGGTATCGCGTTGGATAACACGAGCTTCAGCGTGCCGTCCTCTCTCTCCCCCGAAATTGTGTTATAGGCAAACAGGATTGCTAACGCGCTGAGTACAATTTTGAAGATGAAAACCACGTCAACAGTCAGGAACATCTCAAGGAAGGGATTGTCTGAACCGCGCTTCTGCGCGGGTGCACCTCCTCCTATAGGAAGGGAGAGTTCAAAGACGGGTTTCCCCAGTTCAACGGTGACCGTATTTGCGCCGAAGTTCTCGGTTCCGACATTAAAGATACTCAGCGGATTCGGTTTTCGGTACGCTTTTGGTTTGATCTTGGAATAGAGGTTCCACTTTTGTGCTGCTGTCTCCGCCTCCCGGAAGGCAGTGTTATATCCCGCCAAACGCTTCTCGTAATCATCCACTTGAACGAAAACGGCGACAGCCGTCGAAAGCAGGCACACGATAAACCCAATCATGAATCGGGATGTCAACACATTTGAGACGAATTCTCGTTGGATAACGAACCAAAGATTTGCCATACCCGCTCCTTTCCTACTTTCTCTAACTGTATGCTATTATAGTAGATTCCGAAATTACCTATACACTCGTATTGTCGTGTGAGCTGTGAAGTTTTGTGTCCCGATGGCAGTCCAGTCTCCTATGCTACAAGGGTAAACTTACTTTGGGATTTTACTATAAATAGCGTTTTAAGGGAATCCACTTTTTCAAGATATTAGACAATTGACCGGTGGGTGTATTTTGGTATATAGAGATCGCGAGCACAGCTCGCTCCTACAACAAAGATCGCGAGCAACAAGAAATACCCAAGCAAAAACACTCGCTCCGACAACAAGAGATGTGTGGATATGAAAATCCATAAATGAAATACATATTTTCTACCCATCATTTCAAACGTGACAGAACACTACGCTGATACTCAAATCTTTTATCGAACTCACGTTACTTAATCTCAGTCATCAGAAAAGAGACTTGCGCCATAATAAAGGATAGTAGATTAAACAGCACCAGCAAACCGACCTGGGCTAACACACTTCGGTAAGAGATCCGCTCCTCAAAAACCGGCACAGCGTCCGGATCCACCGGCTTCTGAGACAACCCCTCTTTTACAGGATAGATATGTAAACTCTCCGTATCGCTCTGATCTTCCGTTTTGATGAAGTCTATGAACGTCTGGCGATACCGGCGCGCCTGTTTGACAAAATTCATATAACTCACAATACCTGTATTCGCAAGCCCTTCCATCGCGTATTGGAAAGTCGCTATTGGTGAGATTTGGGTGAGATCGCGGGCGAGCTGTACCTGCTGAAACTGCTGATCGATGTGTTTATCAATACTTTCTGTTTCTATTCCTTTCTGTGTTGTAAAGTATGTTGCCCACCGTCGGGTCGCTGATGGATTTTCAGTGGAGGGTGCTTGGTTCAACTTACTTGATAGCGGTTCAGCACTCGCGCCGAAAGGCTGGAATTGATCGCTACTTTGCTCCAATTGTGCCTTTCTCCGCAATGAGACCTCGTCAATCGATGGAATTGGATTCAGGTTGCCGACAAAGATCCCGAGTAGGTTCGGAAAGACGAACGCGAGGAAAACCCAAGTGAGTAAGAGCCATACTAAGCTCGTAATCGGGTTTGAAACGCGACTTGAAAAAAAGAGTCCAAGAAAAATAAAGATGGAAACGAGTAGCCCAAAAAGCCCGACCATTCCGAGAATTCTGAGAGAGGTTCCCGAATCAAAGGAGAGACTCCCAGAGAGCTGAACAAGCAGCAGATTCATTAGGATGCCAATTACGAGTGGTGCCATGAGCGTCAAAAACGCACCGAGATATTTTCCCAACAACACCTGGCCGCGCGAGACCGTGTTGGACATTATGAGGCTTAGCGTACCCCGCGACCGTTCCCCAGCGATGGCATCAAAGGTGAATAAAATTGCGAAAAAACTCATCAGCATACCGATGAAAACCCAGTCTATTTTGACCCGATGGGTCGCGCCTCCTTCATCAAAACTATTCAACGGATACCTTAATGTCCAAGGTCCCTTCCACGCATAAGCTTCAAAATTACCAGAACGGGAACTGCGACTGGCAGCACCGTACTCCTGCATGATGACAGAACGCGGTATCACTTCATCAGACCCATTGGCGCAGAATTTCAGAGGACTCGGACGTTTCGGCATATCGCCGGGGCCTATCACCGCCAACTCCCCTAAACTCTGGGTGGCATACCTTTCAACGTGAGCTAACTTTTTTTCTATTTGCCTATTGTAAGCATTGACCTGTGTTATATATCCATCATTACCATAGCCGTATATCAACGCGTTCGCTATCATCAGAAGGGGTAGCAGAATTATCATCAAAGCGAACCGGAGCGTCGTGAGATTGTGATGGATCTCTTTTTTCGCAATCTGCAAAATCATTTTTAGTAGTTGTTGGTTGTCAGTTATCAGTTATCAGTTAAGAGATTGGTTTGTAACATATCATCGCTCTGAAAAACTTCAAGGGTCAAATTCGTTCCAAAAGTCCTCTTAACCAACAACCAACGACTGACAACTGATAACCCTCCTATTCAACTTATCTCATACCTTAGAAAGGACACATAAGCCACCATAAACAGAACAATATTCCATGCTAACAAGATCAGAATATCCACAGAAGCGCGGGAGAAACTTTCCGAGAGGGAGAGCTGCTGATGTCGGTAAACCGGCAGATCTTTCACATCCGCGGCACCCTGATCGTCGGAAAACCATGCTCGCGAAGAAAATGCTTTTTTATCTTTCAAATATTCAACGACCTCACGCTTATAGGCTCTGGAATTTTCAAGAAAATCGTTATAGCTCTCTCGGTCGGTTCCTGCTATTGCGCCGACAGCGAAGTGATACACATCTGCGAAGGAGATACGGGAGAGAAGGTCCGCGAACCTCGCGTTCCGCGCTCGGTCATCCGCGGGTTTTCTGAGAATTTCTTCCGCCCTATCCGCATACGCAATCCGAAGCGGTTCCTGATAACTTAAAAATTCCTGGAGAACGGAAACATCGGCGTACTTGATATTTCCAATGCGATAACTCTCCGTAACAAACCATCTATCAGAGGTAGAGGAAGTACCAGAAGATCCACGTTTTCTACCTTTTTCATCGCGCCGCCAAGAGACCGTCTTCGTTGGACTATCGTACCCCCTCTTTTTGAGGTAATCGTCGCGTTCTTTTCTGAAATCATCCCAGAGTTGCGCCGTCTGTTGAAAAACTTTCTCCTCCGAGTCCGGTTTATGTGGCGAAAATTTCGTCACCGCAAATGTTGCCACGTTTGCATGAACACTTGTCAGGATCACCCAGAGAAACATCGAAAGCATTAATGTGGTTGCTGCCTCTTTCGTCCAGACGGACAAGAGCAGTCCTAAAAGATACCACGTTGACACGTACAACAGCGAAACGGCGAATATCAGCACAACGTGTGCAATGTCGTTTCCATCAAAGGCGACATTCGGTGAAGAGATTGCAATTAACAGTGCCACAATCAGACTCACCAAAACAATGGGGAATAGCGATAACATACCGCCGAGGTATTTCCCTAAAACCACCGTGTCCCTTGGTATAGCATTGGACAACACAAGCTTTAGCGTGCCATCCTCTCTTTCGCCCGAAATTGTGTTGTAAGCAAACAGTATTGCTAACGCACTCAGCACGATTTTGAAGATGAAAACCACATCAACGGAGAGAAACATTGCGAGAAAAGGGTTATCGGCTCCCATCTTTTGGGTCGTTTCGCCCCAACCCGGGGAACGGCCATCCCGTGTCCAAATCGGCTTGTCAGGCTCAACAACGACGGTATTTACACCAGAATTTTCCATCCCGATGTTAAAAATGCCGAGCGGATTCGGTTTTCTGTGTACCTTTGCGCTAATATCGGTGTAGAGTTTCCAATTCTTTGCTTCTGCTTGGGATTCCCGGATAGCCGTGTTATATCCGACTAACCGTTTTTCGTGGTCATCCACCTGAACGAAAACGGCGACAGCGGTTGAAAGCAGTCACACAATAAACCCAATCATGAACCGGGATGTCAATACATTTGAGACGAATTCTCGTTGGATAACAAGCCAAAGTGTATGCATGAATTTACCTCATAGGGTTATCAGTCATCAGTTAAAAGACACTTGTGGCAGTTGCGAAGTTTATTCAACGATTGCCCGTCGCTTAATGTCCGCCCAAGTGGTGGCAGTCTTGTCTTTGGGTGAAACCGCGAGGAAACCTTTCATCGCTTCTTCAATTTCGGCTTCGGTTAGGGCGCGTTGCCAGATGCCGAATTCATCAATAGAACCGTCTTTGAAGGTATACCGTGGATCGCCTGCCGCGCCCCCAATACATAAGTCTGCGTCATTAGTACCTACGAATTTAAATTTCTGATCGTGGTCGTAAAATACTTTGCCATCCAGATACATTTTCGCGGTCTTGCCATCATAGATACCGGCGATATGATGCCAGTTTCTATCCACCATGGGTTCTGTGCCGCTAAACCCCCACGTCTTATCACCTCCACCCAAAGTCATTCGGATTTTTGGTCCCTCAACACCGAATTCCAAGAAACTACCGAAAAATCCCAAGCTGTAGGACCCGTTCCATTTACCTGGGACATAGCGCCCTTTATCAATCCACACTCCCCAGGCCGCGTCCCAATCCTCATGATATAGCCAAGCCATCATTGTAATCTCACCCTTGATTTTTAGCAGATCGTCCGCAGGAACATGGACGCAATCATCACCTTCTGGTTCAGCGGCAATATGAATCGCATCCCCATATTTGCCTTTAATAAAGTCTACATTTCCAACGACATCGGCATCAAGATCGTTGCCGGAGGCATCAAGAATCCTCTTGCCTTTCACTTTGTCAAAGGTAAAATAGACGACGAGGTCTTTCTCCAGTTTAGCAGTCGCTTGGCTTGTTGTGAATAATAGCACAGCAACGAAAAGAAGCATTATCCATCTCATTGACCTTTCCTCCGTTTCACATTGCGAATATTCTTGTTCTAACGCCACCTCATAATATGATGTCGCGTTTTAAGACAAAAAGGTTGCATAAAATGTCCCTTTAGACAACCTTCCTCATCTGCAGCGTTTATTCGCTGCCGGAACCCGTGGGCTTGATTTCGTATTGTGTGAGTTCAAGACTCTTTTCCACTTTTGAATCAGCGGACACACGGATAAATTTCACAATCCCGACGTTAGGTGCCAACCAGAGCGTTGTTACCTCTATACCAGCCTCATCCGGTGATGCTGATTGCGCCTCTCCCTCTTTCTCCGCTACTTTTGCCTCATCGCCCGTGTCCATCCAATACTCAATTTTCAAACAGTCTTCAAATGTCCCCGCGGCGGTCTTTACGATTTCTTTGGCTGTCACCTTCCCTTTTTCGAGTAAATCAATAGGAATAGCATTAACCTGATCACCGCCCGGAATCTGAAAATCAGGACTTTGCATTTTCAGCTTGAGCGTTATGGAGCCGCTGATCTGCGTTGCTGTCCACGCTTTATCAAAAACGATAGGGGTTGGGAGAAGATAGAAATCGTCTTTCGCTTCGACCTTAATCTCATAACTGAAATCAGCACTAACGCCGGGGGATGTCGAGATCCCTTGCTGTTTCTTGATATCCGCGTCTATTTCTTTACGGAGTTTTGCCTCAAACGCTTTTTCCACTTTATCACCAACAAAGAAGGCTATTCCGTCTTTACGAATTTGGTAAAAATTGGGATGAACGTAATGCTCGTAATCTGTCCAATCTTCCACGGTAGGTTCATAACTGAAGGCATGGTACGTCTCTCCATCAATCTCTTTGTTTTCAATGACACGACGTGTTAGTTCGTTGCCATCTGGGTCTTCGTAAACCCAGTAACTTCCTATCGCGTGTGGGAAATAGGTGTCTGCCTTCTCTTTTCCGACCAGTGTTGAACTGAAGCCCAAAATGATCAATAGGCTAAAAACGACCCGAAATCTTTTCAACATGATAGATTTCTCCAATTTTTCGTTGTGTAAGTAGCAGGCACGCAGTGTGTGACACCGCTTCACATTTTTTTAAATCACCGATCATTGCCTAAAATACCAGTCAAAATGGCGCGTTGTGATTCTGTAAGATCCATTTTTTTTGTGATACTAACGTCAATGGGCCCTGGCTCCATGGGTGGTTTTTCAGATGGATCACCTGCTAATGTGATCGGTAGGACAATTTCTTTACCCTTTCTTTCAAGGGTTAACTCTACCACATCACCCGGTTTCCACGCTTTGGCAACTCTTCTGATGTCATCAAAATATTTCACCGGTGTGCCGTTAATGCATATCAAGTTGTCATCGTCTTCATATTGCGGTGAACGGTGGATGAACATGCCTCCGCCCGTTGGACCGCCCAGTGAATAGATATGAAGCATCTGAAAGAGAATATGTCCGAGACTCGGAAGTTCTTCCCCAAATGCTATCTCAGCACCCAAACCCGCGTCTTTCAGGTATTCCGCTAAAGGCAGCCGTTCTGTTCCTGCCACATACTTTTTGAAGAACGGTTGTAAATCTTCACCTGCAATTTGATTACCAACCTTGATGATATCGTCCATCGTATATTTTTTTTCTGTGAGACCGAATTCACGATACATCTGCGTCATTACATCTTCTAAACTGTTCCGGTTTTCCGTAAAAGTGCGAATCTGCAAGTCCAACGCGGTAGCAATCAGACTGCCGCCCTCATAGACCAGATTTCGGTTGGTAGACTTGTTCTCGCCTGCTTCCCGAATAGAGAGATCGCCTTGCTTAGACAGATACAATTCCCACTTGCGCTCAAGGTCTCTGAGAAAATCATCTTCAGAAATTATGCCAAGGCGAACGCAGGTAATTTTTGAACAGTACTCCGTGAAACCTTCACTAAACCAGTACTCCTGTGTATTAAAATCGATCGCTTTTCCATTCCAGATATGGCAAATTTCGTGTGCTACGAGCGGTGCCCATGAGTGTCTGTTGTCTGCCCCCAATGTTCCGTCCATCAGAACGCTGATGCTGTGTCCTGATACACCGCCTCCGCTGTATTTATCACAAGGGTTCGCCACAAATAACATGCGATCCTTTGGTGTCCCCCCAAAAATCTTTGAATACGTGTGCAGAAGTGATTCAACAGTTCTTTGGACTTCACCCATAGATGCTTTGAAGTGTCCACCCAAGGCAAGCACAATCTCTGTCTCTTCAGATTCCACCACTCTCTCGGAATGCGTCCCCAGCACAAGATACGCATACATCAAGTCGTCATGATCTGCGACAGTAAAACGATACTTTTCGTGTCCAATAGGGTTCCAAGGGGTCGAGACGTGCCAGTCATCGGGAACATCAACACGCAGTTCAATATCTTCCACCTCACTGGTGATAAATAAAGCATATCCGGGACAGAAAATACAGTCTTCTTGCACGTAGGGTGCTTCATCGTTACCGAAGGGCCACTCCCGCGCATCATGATTCAACAGGACTTTGTAACGCAACGTCACAGGCGATGCATTCTGCGTTTCAACTACCCACTGTGTTTTGTTAATCTCTGTGACCGGTATTTTTTCTCCATTCGTATCTATGGCTGTCAGATCTCGAACATACCGAGCATATCCGTCGTACAGGTCTTCAGTCCCAAAATGGCTCATGAATAACAGCAACGGCTTTTGGGCATCTTTTGTGTTACTGTCTGCCTTCGGCGTTAGCAGACACTTGACGTGTGCGACGCGCGGTTCATCGGCATCTATTTTCACCTCGTACCTTGCCGATGCAAGTTTCATTGGGGTATCAAGATTCTCAGGTTCCCTGAAATTTCGGATGACGCGCCACTCTTCAATAGCAGCTTCGTTACGATACATGTTTTGCCATTTATAGGTCCACAGATTGCCAATTTGCAAAGGAAGATATTCTCGGTCTTCAACAGGAACCTTGTATTCAAGCAATTCGGCTTCTGTGACGACCCCATTGGAATGTTCATACCGTAGTTTAACAAGACCGATACCCTCGGCAAACCATAGATAACGGGTGCCGTTCAAAAGCGCGTTTCGTAGTTCAGCTTTAGTATCCTTTACATCAGCGTCTGTGAAGACAGTTTTATGTTTGAGGCAGTCCGAGAACGTGCCTGCTGAGACTTCTACAGATTCATGCCCCTCCAAACGACTTCGCGTCTGTACATGCCAGTGTCCTTCTTCTGTCCAAGTTTCGCCAACACCGATCGGAAATTTGAAGAGGTCAGTATTACAATGGCTCATATAATATAGCAACATGTACTTCGGCGACGGATCACCACCACCGTGTCCTGCAGTGCCAAAGTCAATAGATGTCAAAACTGTATCGGTTTTCTTCAGTGTGAAAGTCCCTTCTGCGAGATGTCCGCCACTTTCTGTAGCAGTATTCGCACTCAAGATAATGTTGCGTTCAGACGCAATTTTTTCTTTCATTCATTTTCTCCTAACATTCCCGACCAGATCGCGCGTTGTAAGTCCGTGCGATCTGTTCTTTTCGTGATCGTGACATCAATAATACCCGGTTCCAACGGCGGTCTTTTAGAGGTGTCCCCTGCTAATGTGATCGGCAGGACAATTTCTTCACCCTCTCTCTCAAGGGTTAGTTCCACTACGTCCCCGGATTTCCAGTCTTTAGCAACCCTTCTGATGTCGTCAAAATATTTCACCGGTGTGCCGTTGATGCATATCAAGTTGTCATCGTCTTCATATTGCGGTGAATGGTGGATGAACATGCCACCGCCTGTTGGACCGCCAAGTGATTTAATCTCAAGCATCTGAAAGAGAATATGTTCAAGACTCGGTAGTCTTTCGCCAAATGCTATCTCAACATCCAAACCCGCGTCTGTAAAGTATTCTTCTAAGGGCAATCGTTCTGTTCCGATCACGTATTCATTGAAGAAAGGTTTAAAATTTTCACCTGCAATTTGGCTGATAATCCTAACCACATCGTTTATCGTGAAGGCGTTGTCAGTGAGACCGAACTCACGATACATCTGTTGTATTACATCGTCCAAGCTGCCTCGATTTTGCGTTCGGTTGCGAATCTGCAAATCCAAAGCAGCCGCGACTAAACAGCCGCCATCATAGACGAGTTCACGGTTAGCGGATTTATCTTCACCCGCCTCGCGGATAGAGAGCTCGCCTTGTCGAGATAGATACGACTCCCACGTGCGTTCAAAATTCCTAAGAAAATCGCTTTCAGATGTAAGTCCAAGGCGGGCAGAGATGATTTCTGAACAATACTGCGTGAAACCGGCAACGAACCAATATTCCTGCTCTTTAGAATTGATACCCCCGCGTCCAACCCAGACATAACCAGCCACGCGTGAAACCAGCGGCAGCCAAAAACGCCGACTCGCTTCATCTAATTCGTCACCTATATGTGCAGTGATACTACGCCGAGATGCCCCACCGCCGAGATGTCCTTTTTCGCCATAAGGGTTCGCGACAAACAGTATCCGTCCCTTTGGCGTACCACCGTATACGGTTGCATAGCCTTCCAACAGTGCCTCAACAGTCCCCTGCACTTCGGATATAGACGCTTTAAAACGTCCACCCAGCGCAACGACAACCTCCGTATCTCCGACTTTTGCCAAACTTTTACAGTATTCCCCAAGCACGAGATACGCAAACATCAGGTCGTCCTGATCTTCGCATACGAAACGATGTCCATCCGACGCAACCTGTTCCCAATGCGTTGAGACATGCCAATTGTCAGGCACATCAACTTTTAGTTCAATATCCTTCACTTCACCGACGATAAACAGCGCATACCCGGGCCAGAATACGCAATCCGATTGGGCGTAGGGTGCTTCATTCCTGCCAAAGGGCCAATCGCGCGTATCATGATTGAGGAGCACTTTATAGTCCAACGTCACAGGTGATTCATCTTGGACTTCAACGATCCACTGCGTCTTGCCAATCTCTTCTACTTGTAATGTCTTTCCGTTAGCATCAATGACTGTCAAATCTCGAAGATACCGGGCATATCCATCGTACAACCACTCCGTACCAAAATGGCTCATGG
Source organism: Candidatus Poribacteria bacterium (assembly GCA_022819945.1). Lineage (GTDB taxonomy): Bacteria > Poribacteria > WGA-4E > WGA-4E > WGA-3G > WGA-3G. Next base: position 96,236 of record JAJEGI010000103.1, on the reverse strand, counting down.
ATAATGGCAACAACTTTTGGTCCGCTTTGGCACCGCTGCCCACTTTCGGCGTTAGTGTACACTTGACATGCGCGACGCGCGGTGCATCGGCATCCACTTTGACCTCATACCTTGCCGACGCAAGCTCCATCGGGTTATCAAGTGCCTTAGGTTCACTGAAGTTCCTAATGACCCGCCACTCCTCAATAACGGCTTCCTCACGATAATCGCTGTGCCATCTGTAAGTCCACTCCGCGCCAACTTGGACTGGGAGGTATTCTTGCGATTCGTCTGGAATCTTATATTCAAGCAATTCGGCTTCTGTAACGACACCGTTGGCATGCACATACCGCATCTTCACAAGCCCAACGCCCATAGCAAACCACAGATAACGCGTGCCGTTTATAAACGCGTTTTGCGATTCGGCATCTGGCTCGTCAACATCCGCGTTTGTGAAGACGGTTTTATGTTTCAGGCACGCTCGAAAAATACCAGCGGCAACTTTGACTGTTTCACGGTCTCCTTCCAAGGTTGTCGTCACTTCTGATTTGTGGGGACCTTCCTGCTTCCAACAACTTTCATCAACCAACGGAAATTTAAAGAGGTCAATATCACTGCCGTGATTAACATAGTGGAGCAGCATGTACATCGGTCTCGGGTAGTCGCCACTGAGTCCTGTCGTGTGAGAACTGATAGACGTGAAAACCTTATCTGTCTCGCAGAGATCAAAACCGCCTTCCGCAATATGTTCTCCAGTATCTGTCGCTGCAGTTGCCTGAACGCTAATGTATCGTGGATCGCTTTTTAATAAATTGGGACTCAAATTTTCGCGAAGCATCGGCTCCTCCTGTTCCAATCGTTTCCGTGCCCGATAGAGTCGACTCTTTACTGTGTTCAGCGATACGTCTAAACGTGCACTCACCTCTTCACATGTCAAGCCACTGAAATAGTGCAATACCATCACAGAGCGTTCGGTTTCTGGCAATTTTCGGAGCAGACGTTCTACGACATCGCGGAGTTCTTCTGTCGATGCTTGTGTCAACTCTTTCTCAAGGTGTCGTGTATAGAACAGTTGCTCTAATTCAATCTTTGACATTGCGTCTAACGACTGCATTGTGGCAGGTTTCCTTCGTAACCATTCGATGCATTGACGCTTTGCTATGACATACAACCACCCCAAAAAACGATTGTGATCCCTTAAGGTAGGCAGCGATTTAAATGCTTGGATGAAGGTATCCTGTGTAATTTCTTGTGCCGCATGGAAATCACCGATTTCGCGCCATGCGAGCGAATGAATCCATTCACGATGCCTATCCACGAGTGCAGTGAACGCACTATCATCACCAGACAAGATGCGTTGAATCAGCCCGACATCTTCGTTTTTCATGACCATCCTCCAAAGTAAATTGCCTCAAGATGTTATGTCGTGTTTTAACACAAGAAAGGTTGCATAAAATGCATTTTTATGAAAAATTTTACTTTTGGGAAAAATGGAAAGATGTATAACAATAGGACTTAGGAAGGTTGGAAGGACGGAAAGATGGGAGAAGCCCCTTATCGTTTGCTATCTTTGAGCAGCAAAGCATATACACCGCGCCGGATTCTGACGATCTCACCGGCATCCACAAGCCGCGCGAGTTCGTGTTGTATCGCCTCTGGATGTCCGTCAATGGCGGCAATCAGTTCGGCCGTTTTTTTCTCGCCATCCGTAAGTAAGGAAAGAATTTGCTGTCGGAAAGGCACGCGCAGGATATTCCCGCCTCTCAGTCTTTGTAAAACGCGGTTTGCCTGTCTTTCGGAGCAACCCAAAACGCGCTGGACTTCTTCCCTACTGGACTCAGCCGATAGGTTCTCACGCTCCTGTTCAAAGCGTTCGCGTATCGCTATCGCCTCAGGGAGTTTATCCAATCCACCGGCAATCTCAAAATCTTCCCAGTCAAAGATCGAAGTTTCAGGTCTATCGGTAATGTTGGGAAGTGGTAATCCGGTAATCAACACAATCCGTCTATCCGTCAATCGGTCCAACTCAGCCTGTACAATAACCTCTGTGAGCGCGTAAACAGCTTCTTCTTCATAAATACCTTGGAGCCGCGGGTCTCTGTAGGTTCCTGACTCTATTTCGTCTTCGTAAGAGAGCGGTTTTTCATCGTTCCCAAACAACATCTGGGCACGCTGCCAAATAGCTGTCGTCGGTCGTCGCGGTGTTCCAACGACCCAAACGACATCTGCTGTTTCAGAAAGCGTGTCAGACATACTCATCTTCTGGAAATCATCTACGAAGCAGACGTTCCTTTCCTTTGCGATGTCGCCCAAGCGTCTGGCAATATCTTCATTGGTTATAATCCCGTGTTTAACGCTTAAATCCACCTCAAGCTCGGCGTGGATTCCGCGCAGAAAACGTTGTCCTGTTTCGGAAACACCTACATTACTCCAGTTATGGTAGTCGAGGATGGTTTCTGATGGATAGATACCTGTGCGTACTTGAAAGACGCGGTTCCCTGGGCTCCAGGGTATCGGTTCGGTCCAATAGGATTCAAAGTTTTCATCGGGGAACACTCTGTGGAGATGTTGTTCTGAGAATACGGAGGATACCAACAAAAGCCGTTTAACGCTTGCATGAAGCACGGGTGGCACCCAGAACCGCAGGACTTCACCATCCCAGCGAATCGGTGCATCGGCATCTCGCGTGTAATGCGCGAAGAAACACTTAAGTTGGTGCCAAAATGTCCAGCCTTGTTCCCGATAGACGGTTGGAAATGCCTGAATGCTCTCTACAGTCTCTGTATCCAAGATCCCTAATGTAATCGCTTGCGTCATCGGCATCGCAACTTTCAGGTCTTCATTAAGTGGAACGGATTTCGGAAAGACCGGGAATCCTTTCGCTTTGAGTTTATCTACGGCATTACTGTCTAAAGGAATGTAAGCCGTGGTGCCGCCTTCAAACTCAATAATAAAGTTTGCCAAGGTCTTTCCGGTATCATCGTCAACGATCCGGTGCTCTACCGCCTTGGCATGCACTCTCACTTGGCACATCTGCTGGATAAGTGTTTCCTCTTGCCATTCAAAGGTCTGCATCGCTGCGCGCACGCCTTTAACGGCATCACCATAAAGTTTGCCCTTAATATCCAGCGCACTCAGCAATGTTTTGGCGAAACTCCCTAAGGCACAGCCTTGCCAGTGCGTCGCCCATTCCTCCATAACGTTTTTTGAGAGTTGACACTCAAGGAATAAGTCATGTGTGCGCTGTTGGTTGAGCACACAAAGTCGTTCGGTTTCACCTTCTGGTTTGAGAATCTGTTCTACGAATTCGGTATATTGGGGATCAAAAAACAGTTGCGGAATCGTCAACATTTGGACTTTCGCATGTCGTAATGCAGCGAATTGCGATAAGTATCCACGCTGCTGACACTCCGTATAGACGGGGCACTGTGGACAGATACTTTCATTCGGATTCCCACCCTTTTCCTCAAGCGCGGCACAGCGTTCTGGGTCTTCACAGACATTGCCACGTTGAAAAGGTGTTTTCATACGTACATCAGCAGGTATGTCTTTCACCTGTTCCCAGAGATGTGTTCGCGGTTTCCAGTAAACCACCGATGGCATATTCTGTTCTCGAAAGTATTGCGCCGCGCTTTCTGCGAATTTAGCCTCCGGCGTATTTACGGAAATCACACCGCCGCTGAGGAAATATGAGTCTTGCGCCTGCTCGTCCCAGGGACCTATCCCTGTAATAACGCCAAGAATTCGTACGCCTTGGTCGAAAATGCTTTCAATCTGAAACACATCTCTCTGGAGTATCTCATCGTTTTCGGTGTTATCGTCCTGTTTTAATACCGGAGGTGGACGTTTAATCGCCAATGGGCTGAGTTCATCTTCTCGTACCTGTTTTACTTTCACGGGGACACGGGTGCTTGTCGCATCTATAGAGGATGGAATACTTGTATCGTCCCAAACTTCTGTGATTGGCGTGGACTGCGTTGGCAGCCCGGTGTCAGGTGTAAATGCCCGGATCCATACCACGCTATCTCTTTCCGATAGTAGGACATCTTCACTGCCAAGGGTACCTTTAGGTTGTGTCCAGTAGTAGAGACCGTCCTCTTGTCGGACATAAGAAAATCCACGCTGCAAGAATGCCTCTCTCGCGAAATCAAGGTGCTCTGAACCGAAAGATTGGGGCAGACGGGTGACAATTTGTTTCGGTTCTGTATCACCAGGGGCAGGTTCATGAAGTTTCGCACGGAGGGCTTCAATTGGGGCAAAGAGGACCTCTTTGTCAACGACCGGTGGGGCTAATAGGTCACCAATCAATATTTCATAGCGTGCATCCCAGCGTGTATACCCTTTTTCGCCAAATACTTCAAGATACACGTCCCGTTGATACGTATCTTCTGGTGTCGGGGTGTCTTTATAGATATACAACTTCGCGGTTTCGGTATCGGGATAGAGATAATCTTGAACTCTGCAGGAGAAGCGGAGCCCACCGGACTTCCCTAATGTCAAAAGCGGATTATTAACAATATTGACGAGTGCTTCAATACAAGCGACAACAGCATCAGGGTCAGCACAGATCGCCTCATACTTGAAGTGCAGATCGTGCCATCGCGCGCCATTGCGTTCCGAAGGCATGCCTGTATGCAACTGAAGCCCCCATGAGGCGTCCCATCGTTTAAGACCCCAATCTGTTATGCCTTGGCGTTTCAAGAACCGCTTGCCCCTAAAATCTCCGGGACCCCGATCATGCCAAGGCGCGCGTCCCATAGGCATGAATGAGATATCCGCTTGCTCAAGGTCTTGAAGCATGACAGGATAGCGGTGGGCACAGTAGACCGTGTACTGGTGCGGGTGATCCTTTGTATACATCGCAGGTGTTGCCACTGTCTTGCGTTGTCGAAGAGGCTTTTCATGCCGTTGATGACAGCGCTGAACAAGGTCTTTCAGAGAATTCATCGCTATTGGGAGCCTCCTAAATTGAATTGCAGAATCTATTCTCGTACCGACGGGTACCACTACTATCGTTAATTATATCAAAGGTCATTACTCTCATTCAAGTTTTTCGGACAAAAAAAAAATCATATAGAAGAAATTTTAACAAATATAAAAATTTTTAGTTGTACGATTTGATATGACTTTCCGAATTTAATAGGCGTTTTTTGAGCGAATTAAGCAATTTTCTGCAAATTTAATTTGACTTATCAATCAGGACAAAGTATAATTTACTGATATTAGGACAATTAATTATAAAACACACAAATTATTGAAATTGACCTAATATCATTATGCTAACTGGATTGTGTTCTTGCTGTGATATAAACCCTCTATCTATCATATTATATCATAAAACCTGTTTATTTGTTACAGCTACTTCTAAATGCGACAATGTACAGTGCTCAATAATGTCTGAGCAAAGGAAACAAGTATATGGTATCTGATTTCAACAGATTTTCACTGAAGAGGCGCGACGATTTGGTCGAATTTCTAAAGACTTTGACAGGCGAATCACCCCCCGAACATTTGCTATCAAGGCCGCTAAAACAACCGTATTGTATACCCCCGAACATCAATGACAAATAACCCCAAAACTGAAGTTAGGCTCTCGGAGGAATGCCTTTTTCAATAGCCCTATTTTTGTGTAGGTAATCCTCGGTTGCAACTGTGATGAATTATAAAAGTAAATAGCCATTTACCAGCAGCTCGGTTTTTGTGTGAAGTCTCCAAAGGTCCCTATCCCTGATAGGAGATATGGGACGTTGGGGATTAGGGGGTAGGGAATTTAGGGGTTAATTCCCTACCCCCTTGATAACGGAAGATATGACAGTGAGGGTTTAGGCGGTTGTCTATCCATTGAAAATATCTAAGTCATTCCAAAATTTACCATATACCGACTTGTCTACGTTTACAAGGAGTTGAAATTGAAAAGATTTTGCATTTTTTTTGTTGTTTTTATCGTTGTTGCCTCCATCAATGGATGTGACGGTAGGATTAAACTTCCGCAGCTAATAACGCCCCAAGACGATGTTGTTGAACCCCCACCCGGTGATTTTGAGACCCCTTTTGAGATGCTATCTTCGGATCTGAGTGCCACATTTGCACGCGGTGAGGAGGCGTTTATGAAAGTCTTTACAATAGAAGAAGGCCTAGGCCCCATTTTTAATCAGGCGGGTTGTGTCAGTTGCCATCCGGGGAATGGTCGTGGTATGCCGGACCTATCACTCATCCGATTTAGCATGGGCCATAATCTAATGCTTGATATGGGGGGACCTCAGTTCCAAGACAAAGCGGTTCCGGGGGTGCCTTACGAGACACTTCCAATGGGTGTAGACAAATCGACGCGCCTGCCGCCACCGGTTTTCGGGATGGGACTTATCGAAAACATTCCTGTTGAGACCATCTTATCCTACGCCGATGAAGATGATGCCGATGGCGACGGTATTTCCGGTAGGCCGCATTGGGTCACTGCGCCCGACTTCGTGCCGACTACCGAGATTGGTGGCGGACCGGGTGAACAGCTTGGTAGGTTCGGACGCAAGACATCCGTTTCATCGCTGGTCCAACAGACGGCGACAGCATTTCAACAAGACATGGGAATTACCAACAGTTTTCTACAAGAGGAGCCTTCTGACGCTGGGGACACTGTGCCCGATCCAGAAGTTGAAAGATCAACGGTTATGGATATTGTGGTTTTCATGCGGTTGCTTTCGCCACCTCCGCGCGGTGAGATAACGGAAAGAGTCAAAAGAGGCGATAAAATTTTCAACAGAATAGGGTGTGCCTCGTGCCACGTTCCGACGATGCGAACGGGACCGTCTCCGATTGATGCTTTAAATGCGGTGGACGCGCACGTCTACTCTGACTTCCTTTTACATGACATGGGTGAAGAGTTAGCGGACAATCGTCCTGATGGCAACGCTACAGGGACAGAATGGCGGACCCCTCCGCTCTGGGGCACTCGCTTGGTTGCGGAATTCTTGGGTGGCACCCCGTTTTTCCTGCACGACGGTCGCGCAACGACGCTTGAAGGTGCTATTCGCGCACACGGTGGTGAGGCACAGAAAGCGAAGGAAGCATTTTTCAATCTATCTGAGGTACAGCAACAAGCAGTTATTGCTTTCCTCGAATCACTTTAGCAGGGAATCTTAGGGCAGAAGAAGGCAAAGTTGGGAATCCCTTCCGAGTAACGGGAAGGGATCCCACCACCGTCGCCTGTAAAAGCGAGTGTTATGTTTCGCCTCTAATAATCAGCGATGGAGCCGTCTGGCAATCGACTATTGGGCCAGGTGAAGCGTCTGCCCTCTTCTTGCCCGACTTCAATAACCTTTGCTTCATCCACCACAACACCTAAACCCGGTCCTTCAGGGAGCGAAACGTAGCCCTCTTCATCCATCTCCCATGTTTTCTGGGCAACCCCGGCAGGCAGCACATTTTCATAGCCTTCGTGGATAAGGAAAAACGGCACGGCAGCCGATAGGTGGAAACTCGCCGTAAGACCGAGATAAGACATCGTGCAGTGCGGTGCGATGGGTACGTGATGCGCCTCCGCGAGTGCAGCGACTTTTTTAACCTGTGTGATGCCACCACCATGTCCAACATCGGGTTGAAGGATGTCAATGACTTGTGCTTCAAGGATTTCGCGGACTTCCCATATTGTGCGGTCGCGTTCTCCTGTTGCGAGTGGGACGGGGACGGATTCCCGGATTTTCCGCATCACCTCAATATTGCCCGGTACCCATGCTTCCTCAAGGAAAAGTAGGTCGTCTGGTTTCAGGTAACTCGCGAACTGTTTGACGATGGGCGGCGGTAGACAACTATGTGCATCAAACATCACAGCACCATCGGAACCGACTTTCTCCCGTGCATCATGCACGCGTTTAACCATATCAGCAATCTCATCGGGGGTGCCTGCGAACGGTTTAGAACCTCCGGGTCCGGTTTTTAGAGCCTTCGGACTCGGATACTTCCAAATTTTATCGCGGCAGGGACCGCCAAGTAGGCGATACACCGGCACGCCCCAGAGTTTTCCGGCAATATCCCACAATGCCATATCAATCGCGGAAATGGTATGTACCATCAACCCGCCCCCTCGGATATTACGATGTGCGCGAAACAGTCGTTGCCAGTGATGCTCAATCCGTGTCGGGTTTTCGCCGATAATCATTTCGGACAAGGATCGCGCCAACGCGCAGGTGACGGTCGTCTCCATGTTATTGATCTCGCCCCACCCTGTAACACCCATGTTCGTTTCAATTTTAACGTAGGCTTTCACACCCATAGGATAAGCCTCAAGGTTTGTCACCCGAATCTGTGAACCTTTATCTTCATAATCTGCCATCTGGTTATATCCCCTCTTTTAATAGTGATCAGTTGTTAGTGAAGCACCTGGATTGTCAGAATCTCCGTATCTTGGTGGGCTCCAGCAGTTTAGTATAGTTTGCAACGTTTCTGAAGGTTTGTCAAGGAAAACGATTTGACAAAAACAACGAGGGAGTGATAGAATAACCAACAGGATTTCAAACAGCTATGCCAAGATAAGGAGATGAAACAGATGGCAAATCAGACATATCGAGTCGGAATTATCGGTTGTGGGGGGATGGGTAAGTCCCATTCCAGGTCATGGGGTAAGCACCCGAACGCAGAAATTGTCGCAGCGATGGACATCTTTGAAGAAGCCGCGAAAAGTGTCGCAGACGAGTACGATATCCCGGCTACCTATACCGATGTTGATGAAATGTTAGCAAAAGAGGACTTGGACATCGTCAGTATCACAACATGGCAGGGACCGCGGGCGGAAGCCACGGTCGCGGCGGCAAAAGCAGGCGTGAAAGGCATTATTGGTGAGAAACCGATGGCTGCTTCACTTGGGCAAGCCGACGCTATGATCGCTGCCTGTGAAGAGAACGATGTCAAACTGATTATCGGTCACCAAGGTCGATATTCGCCTGCAAATATAGAGACGCGTAGACTCGTCGCCGCAGGTGCGATTGGTGAGCCAACAACCGTCCACCACAGTGCTAAAAGGCATGCTGGACTGTTGAACACGGGCACACATGCGATTGATGGGTGGCGTTTCATTTTGTCTGACCCTGAGACGTTATGGGTGATCGGACAGACATCGCGTACGACTGACCGATGGGAACGCCGCACGATCTGCGAAGACCTCTGTATGGGGTTAGTGTGCTTTGAAGGTGGGGCCCGCGGTATCTATGAAGGCGACTTGCCAGAACCGAATGTCTCAATGCCAAAAATTGCTGGTACAGAAGGGCAAATTCGCAACGGACCTGACGGGACAATTTTACTCCAAAACGGAGATGCCCAGGGATGGCAAACCGTTACACCGCCGCCTGAACCCAAGAACCAATTTCAGGAACTGATTGAGTGGATCGAGGGCGACATCTCTGACCATCGTGGCAGTGGCGTTCAAGCCCGGTACACGCTTGAAATCATGATGGCTATCTACGAATCGTTGCGCATCAAGGATGTCGTCACCATGCCGATGGAGACGAAAGAATTGCCCCTCGAACTGATGGTTAACGACGGTACGCTGCCTGTGCTTGAAGAGGGCCGTTACGATCTCCGCACACCGTTTGAAGGACAAACGCGGAAGAGATAATTCATGGAGAGGATGGATGAAAAAAAAGGGTAGACGTTCATTCTTAGAAATCGTGACTGCGTTTATCGGTGGAATACTCGGGCTTGCTGCCGGTATTCCACTCATCGGCTTCGCGATTTCACCTGCCTTTAAAAAAGGCGAATCGAAATGGGTTGACTTAGGACTCGCTGACCGGCTTAAAAACAGTCGGTTCAAAAAAGTAGACTATACCTTCACGGCGAAAGACGGCTGGGTCAAAGCAACGAAAAAACGCTCTGTCTATGTGACCGATGCCGGCAACGGCGAGTGGCGTGTCTTTTCGCGGATCTGTTCACATCTTGGTTGCCTCGTCCGGTGGGATGAAAGTAAAGAATCGTTTCTCTGCCCCTGCCACGGTGCGATATTCGATAAGACGGGTGCTGTTGTTGCTGGTCCACCACCGGAACCGTTGCAGAAACTCGAAACCAAAGTCGAAGCGGGCATCTTATACGTGAAGGAGACCTAAAAGAATGGGAGCTCGGAAGGATGGAAGGTTGGAAGGATGGAAGGCGTTTTTGCGTGAACGTTTACCGTTAGCGTCGGTGGACACACATCTACGCAAACCGCTGCCGAAACACATCAACCTGCTTTTCTCACTCGGCAGTTTGGCGATGTTTCTGCTCCTATTGCAAGCAGCGACAGGCGCATTTCTTGCGTTCTATTACTCGCCTTCACCGGAACACGCGCATAACGCCGTAACCTATATCAGTGAAGAGGTCCCGTTCGGCGCGTTTGTGCGTGGTTTGCACCACTGGGGTGCGAGCGCGATGGTCATCATCGTTGTTTTGCATCTGCTCCGTGTTGTGCTTTATAGTTCATACAAAGCCCCGCGTGAACTGACTTGGATTTTCGGCGTGCTACTCCTCTTAATTGTCCTCGGTTTCGGGTTCACAGGTTATCTGTTGCCGTGGGACGAAAAGGCGTATTGGGCAACGGTCGTCGGTGTGGAAATCGCCAGTACTGCACCCGGATTAGGCGATTTTGTGGCGAAAGTGATGCGTGGGGGTTCGGAAATCGGTGCGGTGACGCTGTCGCGGTTTTACGCGCTTCATACGATTTGGCTGCCGTGGTTAGCCTTCGGATTGGTCGGTGTGCATCTCTTTTTCGTCAGATATTACGGTTCTTCAGGCACCCCGAAAAACACACCAGAGGAGATGAAAACCGGAAAACCGTTTTATCCGCATCAGGTATTTGAAGACGTTGTCGGCATGCTGATCCTCTTTGTAGTCCTCGCTGCCGTTGCGCTGTTCGTCCCTGTTCCGCTTGAAGATGTCGCCGATCCGACGAATGCGGACTACGATCCGCGCCCTGAATGGTATTTCCTGTTTCTGTTCCAACTCCTGAAATATTTCCAAGGTCCCTTTGAAATCATCGGGACGTTTGTGATTCCGACGGTCGGCATGTTGTTGCTACTCTTTCTGCCGTTCTTAGACAGAAGCGAGCGCGCTGTTCTCTGGAAACGCCCCATTGCTCTCACAGTTACAAGCGTCTGCGTTGTTGGGATTGTGGTGTTGACGATCCTCGGTGGCACTTCAAAGAAACTTGAAACGACAGATGCTGCCGTACAGGAGACCTCACAACCGACAGAGCAAATCCAAACAGAAACGGTTGAAGAAGGCGAAGCGGTGTTTGACTTCCAACTAACTGACGAAGAAATCGAAGGCGCGAAAGCAGTGGAAGAAGAATCGCAGTAGCGTGTCTCATAACGGCTTAGTATTATCTGATCACCTCCATAAGGACGATATGTCCATGGAAACTTTCTCTTATACTTCTCGTTAACCTACTAAACACGGACCGTTCATAACAGAGAATTCACCTCATGAAAAGTACATACCCTGAGAGAAGATTTCTATATTTGATGAACCCAAGCGAAGAAACCGGTAAGGTGAAAGAGATTCTTAAAAGCCCTCTCTGCCTCGCCTCATGGATAATAACATCCCTCTTTGAAGAAAGGCTGTCGGAATTGAAGGATAATTTGGATGAGATAAAACTTTTTGCAGCTGGAATACAGCGAGCCGAAAGACTTTCTGATACCTATCCACTCGCATCTTACTACCCATTTATGTTTGCATTCCATCAATTCTTTCATAGTTCATTTCGAGCTAGACAAGGTAAAGTGCTTGAACAGATGATGCAGGATATTCTGGAGCAGTACGGAAAATGTGATAACGTCCCAAAAAAGAAAAACGATAAACTTTCGCTTTTGAACGATATTTTCGAGACAGATGAATCTCCAAACCTTGATATTGATGTGATGGCATCGGATTTAACGAAGAAAAAAACTCTTATTGTTCAACTTCGTTCAAGAGATGACACCGGAGGTACAACTGCTAAAGGATCGCTTGCTGATATGCTGCGAGAACTCTTAAGGCTTAACAAAACCCCTCACAGTAATATACTTTATCTCGTTTGCATTTGGGATCCTCGTGACTCACAACAAAAAATTTCAACAGTGAGAAAAATGTTTTCATCTTTGAAGGAATACATTGAGGTAGAAGAAAAAGATTTTCATGAGATTGTTAGAAACGAAGTAAGGTTGCAAAAAAACATTTATTTAAAAATGGTATACGGTACCGACGAAATAGCAAGTTCTCTCTTTGAATGGATAGGCGATGAAAACGAGAAAGTTTTAGATGCCATATCTACTATTGTTGACTTGGTAAGTGACTGGGATGATTTGTGGATTGCTTACACTATAGCAAGTTTGGAATTAGAAGTTGCGTCATTGTCTGGTAAATCGAATATCAAGTTATTAGAGGAAAAATATAATAAAATAGGAATGGATTTCAATTATACATCTTATCAGACTTTAACAGATTCAATTGACAACATCGTTCAAAAGATAATTCCACTTTGGACAGAAGATAGCATTCCTGTAAAATCACTAGCAGACAAGGCGCAATACATCAGAGATTTGTTGTTTTTGAAAGCATATCATGAAAAAAAATAATCCCACAGAACAATTCACGCTTTTCCCTACAGATACCGAACTCAAGGACTTCAAAGAAGATTCCATATTTGAAGGAATAGAATTAGTTTCGTTCCGAGAGTTAGTCCCCGAAATCAGTGATACCGGTTACCTGACGCACGCTATTTATGCCTATCCCGCGAAATTCATTCCGCAGATTGTCCGTTATGCGATTAACACCTACACAAAAGAAGGGGATTGGATTGTCGATCCGTTCGCAGGTTCAGGAACAGTGGGTGTTGAGGCGTATCTGTGCAAACGTAACGCTGTTTTACTCGACCTGAATCTTCTTTTGAATCACATTATGCCCCTCAAGGTTTATCGCGGTAAAGAGATATTGTCCGAAGCAAGTTTGTCCAAACTTTTAGCAGATATGCAAGAAAGCAACGAGCAGTTCACACCTGCTTGGTCGAATGTTGACTACTGGTACGCGCCTGAAATTTTGGAAGTCTTATCGCAATACTGGGGTTTCATCAACAGGACAGATGGCGGGATCTATGCCGCTATTATTAAAGCAGCGTTGTTGAAGGCGAGCAAACGCTTTTCCTATACGGAAGATAGGACCCCCAAACTTGCCAGATCCAAACGGAAGTTGAACGCTATAGAGGCACTGCTTAAGGAAAATTGGAGAGAACAGTTAGATGAGATGGTTCAGAATCTCTCCTTGAAAACATTAAGAGACCTGAACGACTTTGTGGTATATACACGGCAGCATCACGCTGAAGATCTGGGGCAGATTGAATTCCATGGAGGCGTTGATTCGTCGGATGTGGCTGTGCCGCGAGTTTGTGACACGCTCATCACATCGCCTCCGTATCTTCAGGCACAGGAATATATCCGTTCTACGAAGATGGACCTGTTCTGGTTGGGACACACCGAGGCGGAGGTGCAAGCACTATCACGGCTTGAAATCCCGTATCGGAAGGCGGATCGGGTGATTCAGACGAGAACGTTGAATAAAGTTCGAGAGACGCTCACACGGGACGATCTCCGAAAACGGCTCGATTCCTATTTCTGCCATACGGTCAACGCGCTTGAAAATTCGATGAACCAACTGAAACCGAACGCAGCAGCCTGTATCTTTGTCGGCAATCCACGGATTGACGGTATAACGGTCGAGATATGGCGAATATTGGTGGAGTATTTTACGGAACGTGGATGGACGTTTGAGAAGGTCTATGAGGATCGGATTAAAACGCGGAAGTTATTCGGTGCGCGGAAGAATAAGAACCCGGACGGGATGAAGTCAGAATTTCTGCTGATCTTGCGAAAAAACGCTATCGATCAAACAGCTGCTCCGCCTCGCGGATCTCTTCCTCAAGATACGGAATCCCTCGCGCCCGCTCCAAAAACGTCTCCAGATAGCGACGCATCATAAGTGAATCGCCATTTTTTTCATACACCTGCGCGAGACGATAGTAAGCTTCTACATCGCTATCATCAAGCGATAATCCTTTTTCATAGGATTGGATTGCGCGGAGGAACTGTCCGTTCTCCTCGTAAGCGAGACCGACATTAAAATAGACATCCGCGTCGCCCTCTTCGATTTCGAGTGCTGACTCATAATACTGAATCGCTTCCTGATACATATCGCTGTTGAGGTAAGCATCGGCGAGATTGTAATAGGCATCAACAAAGGTTGGATCGGATTCAATTGCGCTGCGGTAGGCGGCGAATGCTTCATCAAATTGTTCTGTCATATTGTAGGCATAGCCGAGGTTGTTATAGAAGGCGGGGTTTTCGGGGGACAACTCAAGTGCAGCTTGGAACATCTCAATCGCAAGTACATATAAGCGGAGGTCGGTATAAACCAGACCGAGATTGTTATAGGCGTGTTCGTGTTCATCATCAAGTGCGATGGCGTTTTGAAAGGATTCTATCGCTTTCTCAGACTCACCCAATTCGCGATAGATTTTGCCGAGTTGAAGATGTCCCTCCGCATCCGTCGGGTTGAGTGCCTGCCCCATTCTGAGTTTTAAGGCATCACGTTGCAGCTCACGCCTCTGTTGCTGCTCTGGATCCGGAGACGTACATCCAAACAACCCGACCCCTAAAAGTACTATCAGAGGTAAAAAGTCCCAAAAGCGAGAAAAGAAAAAATTGGAAGGACGGAAGGATGGAAGAGACTTGGTTGGAAGGATGGGCAATTTGCAAACTTCCAAACTTTCACATACTTGCAAAATTTCTGAGGAATATCTATGATTATTGATACACATACGCATTTCTACGATCCAACACGACCTGAAGGTGTGCCGTGGCCTAATCCTGACGATGAAGTTCTTTATCGACGGGTGATGCCAGACGATTTCAAAGCCCTGGCTGTCCCCGAAGGTGCGACCGGTACCGTTGTCGTTGAAGCGAGCAAGTGGCTTGAGGATAACCAGTGGATCCTCGATCTTGCCGCAGACGAACCTTTTATTGTTGGGTTCGTCGGACACTTAGAACCCGACGATCCCGATTTTGAAAATAATCTGAACCGGTTTTCTGCGAATCCACTTTTCCGCGGGATACGTCTCGGTGGCGGACACCTACGATCGATCGGTGACACGACTTTCATGGCGAATATTGAGAAATTAGCAGCGAAAGCACTCACCTTGGATTTATTGATTAATCCTGACACACTATCAACATTGCCAGCACTGATTGAACATACGCCAGAGATGCGGATTGTTATCAATCACATCGCCGGGGTACGCATATCAGAAGATCCGCCCGATCCGGATTGGGTTTCCGCTATCCAAGAAGTGGCACGCTATCCGAACATCTATTGCAAAGTATCGGGATTGGTAGAACACACCGGACAAACGCCTGCCCCGACAGATGTTGCCTACTACACCCCCACGGTAGATGTTTTGTGGGATGCGTTTGGCGAAGATAGGCTTATCTACGGGAGCAACTGGCCCGTCTCGGAACGTTTCGCGCCGTATAAGGTCGTCCAACAGATTGTGAACGACTACTTCAGCGCGAAAGGTGATGCGGTCAAGGCAAAGTTCTTCTGGCAAAACGCCAAAGCAGCGTACAAACTATCTCTGTAATGACTATCAACTATCGGCAGGAATGGCTATCGGAAACCTTTAAAAGTCTGTAAAGTGTCCTAAAGTTCGTAAAGATGACAACTTCCCAACTTTAGCACACTTTTTACTTCCTAACTTTCCAAACAGAAACCGAAGACTGACGGCTTTTACGCTACCCAGCGAATAAACTCACCAGCAGGTTGCCGTTTCGGTTCTTTGATTTCTTCGGGGTATCCCGCGTAGAAGAAACCGATGATGTATTCTTGTGACGCATCGATGCCTAACAGTTGATACGTCTGTTCTTCCATCGTGATTCTACCGGTGCTCCATTGCATCCCGACTCCAGCATCCCATGCGGCGAGTTGGACGTTTTGCATTGCACAACAAGCGGCGGCGTAATCTTCGCGTTGGCGTTGTTCGTCGCCTTCTTGTATACATGACACAGCGATAATCGTCGGCTTGGACATGAATTTCTCGTAAGCCAGTTCACCGATTTTGGCGAGATTTTCGGCATCAACGTGGTCGGGTGTATCCTCCATCTTAATTTCGCGGTATCGGTCTGCAAGGATCAACTTTGTCTCCTTGCCGATCACAGTGAAACGCCACGGTTCGGTGATATGGTGATTGGGTGCCCATATCCCGTAGCTGAAAACCTGTTCGATGACATCGTTTGGTATTGGTTCCTGTTTGAACTTAAAAATGGTGCGTCGTGAAAGAATTGCGTCTTTAACATCCATAAGTAAACCCTCCTTATTGAATTGAATTATACTCTATAGGGTGGTTAATTGCAAAGGATTATGTTTTTTCGTGTGTATCCGTATTTCGTTAGAAGTTTGGGTTGGAAAGATGGAAAATTACACAAAAAACTTGACAATGTGTTTTTTTTTTGTTATAATATCTGTCAAATGAGTGCTTTACCCGAAATAAGTGCTTTGCCCGAATACGTGCCGTATGGACGGTGTTTTCCTCCGGGGAAACTAGGGACAGCCAACCGTGACCTCTGCCGCTATGGTATGTCTATGTTGGGTTGCTAGAGCCAGACACTCTATCTTTTTTCTCCCTATAGTTGAATAAAAAATCCCGGTTTCCTTACTTTCCTGTTCAATTTCTTTGAGTACCCGTTTAATTGCTCCATCGGGGCAATCGGCGAGAAATGCTAAGTCACGAACCGAGGCATCAGGCGGTGATTGCTTTGCTACAATCTTCAATGGCTTAGTCGTACTCACCTTTATCACGATAGACAGCACCCCGATTGTTATAGGCGAAGGTATAGTCTGGTTTAATTTCAATCGCTTTGGTAAAATCTTTGATGGCAAGATCATGCTCACCCTTTTCGCCATAATCAATACCACGATTGTTATAGAAAATGTGATCCTGCGGATTTGGCACTGTGATCATTGCTTTTCTCCAAAATACGGATTGCCCGTTAGTGTGGAAATGATAGCATCTTCCCTGCAAGGATGTCAACCGAATATCATATAGCAACCAGAGTTATTCAGTTCTCCGCAAAAAAAGTAGAGAAGGTAAGGATTTAACGTGTTACAGACTTAGCACAACGAAAACCGCGCTTGTCATTTACAAAAGAGGGCTTAAAGCCATAGCGATTAGAGACTCGCACGTTCCACGCTGGAGTTTCCGCAGAGCCACCACGTAATACACGGTAAGATTCAAAGTTTGTAAAATTATTGATAGCCTCTACTATGTTATTTGCGCCAGCAATTGGATTTCGACGTGGAGAATTTCCGTAAAAATCTGGATCATACTCGTCAAGACACCATTCTTGCACATTACCTACCAAATCGTACAAACCGTAACCATTAGGAGGATAATTGCCAACGGAATCAACCGGAGCAGCAATTCCATCAAATGGCGAATTCCCCAACTTTGGGGCGGCATAATTTGCTTTGCTACGATCTATTGAGTTCCCCCAAGGATAACTCTGACCAGACAAACCACCACGCGCCGCCTTCTCCCATTCTGCCTCCGTTGGCAGCCTCTTGCCGGCCCATTTAGCGTAAGCCATCGCCGCATACCAACTCACATAAGTAACCGGATAATTACCTCTCCCACTTGGATAATTGTTTCCATTCCAATGTAGCAGATAATTTAGTACATGGTACTTATCGGGGATACGATCTTTTCTCCACTCTGGATTGGCATCAACAAACGCCTTATATTGGGCATTCGTGACCTCATATTTGTCAATATAAAAAGCATCAATATAAACGGTGTGTACCGGTTTTTCATCGTCATCACCGTTGTTGCTTCCCATCTGGAACTCGCCTGAGGGAATCAGCACCATATTAGTATAGGGATCCGCATATTCACCAAGGTTCAGCACGGAGTCTTCATCAGCCAATCCATCAAATATGCTTGGTTGCCCTGCATATTCACCAAGGTTCAGCACAGAGGTTACTGCACCAAATTCCGATTCCCATGCATCCCGTTTTACACTACCATTCTCAACCCCTAATACCAGCAAACCGGCATTCTGTAGGGCACTATTCTCACGAATCTTTTTCAGAAAATCATCGGTTTTTAAACCTACCTCCGCGGCAGCATGTGCTGCATCAATCGGTCCCTCAAACTGCTTGACGAGTTGCTGTATCGGCTCGCTTCCACCGAAGACTCCGCCAGCGGCTTCAATTGCCTGCCGGTAACGCGCAATATCCTCACGAACAAGACTATTCATCTCCGATTTTTCTGCATAGAGACGCAACGCCTGCGCTTTGTCATAAGAGGGGTTCTGACTCTGTTCAATCACCGAACGCACCTGATCCTCAAACGTTTTCATCCCTTCTGTGTGGCAGCCCATACACGATAGCCCATTACGGACAACAGGGTCCCGCGATCCAGCGTCTGACACAATGTTAATCGGCGCTTCATCAAGCCGCTCACCTGTAGCCGTAGACAGATAGTACGCCTGTAGCCCATTTGGAAGATTGAAGATAATTTCACCACCGTCGTGTGTGAAATTGAGCGGATGCGTGAAGATGTTCTGTGTGCCGACGTTCCCCGCGAAGTCGTAGGATTTCCAATACGCGCCGTATCGGGACTTGTGGCGTTCTACAACACGATTATTGACTGACACACCAGACTCGTTAAAACCCGCACGCCAGACGCGAACACCCGGCGCATTTTTTAAGTTTTCGGCAACGTCCACCTCAAGTCGTGTCTCTAACTCGCGGTCTGTTTTCGGTAGGTCAAGGATTTCGTGGTAGAGCGGTGGCAAAGAAGCAGTGGCGATGAACCAATCAGCACGGACAAACGGCAGTTCACAGTCCGTCTCTTGACAGAGCGTCGTATACGTGGACGATTTCGACTGCACACCGTAGGGATATGCCTGTTCAATCTTGTACCACTTATCGCTTTTGATGTCCCACTCGTAGTGCCGGAGGTCAATATAGAAAATTGTCTCTTCTTGGTCAATGGGTTTCGGCTTGATGACTTCAGAACCCCAAGAGAGACTGTTAACCAACTTTGACAATGCATTCCGATATGCGCGGAGGTTGTCATCGCTTGCACCAGCGTTGTAAAGATGCGTCAGTGTAAAATAGCGTGCGAAGGAACGGTCAAAGGCAGTAAGCGATGTTACATGCGTGTAGATAGTTTTGAGCATTGCCTCGGTGGTGATGAAGCTGCGTTCAGGTTTGGGAATCGCCTCCCAATCTGGTGCGTCTGATTCAATCCATTGGCGGATTGTGGCGATTGTTTCAGCGTCAAGAGGTTCTTGTCCCAACGGCATTTGTGATCCGGTGTCTGTATCACCGAGTAGGCGCAGATAAAGTTCCGAAGCATCGGGTTGCCCTGGAATGACTGAGCGATCTTCGATTAAGTCTTTATGCTTAATCGTAAGCACATCGCTATAGGACCCGAATTCACCGTGACAGTCGAGACAGTGTTGCTCAAAGATAGCAAACGCTTGTTGCGAAATAGGTTGTTGTGCGTATGCAAAGTGATGACTCGAAAAGAGCATCAACAGACAAATGATTGTGCGGAAGGCTTTTAGGTTGCTGTCCATATTTTCTCCTTCGCGTTATACCATTTTTGAAAGGGTTCGAGTTTGCCCAACCTAACAGGTTATGCTACAAACTAAGGGTTCACCGGATCTGATAAAAGATTTAAGGTGTTACAGGCTTCACCTAAGTTTACGGATTGGAAGCCCAAAGATTTATCTTTGGGAGGAAAATCCGCCCTCATGAATTAGACCAAACGCCTAAAAAAACAGTTGACTTTGGTCTGAAATTGTGGTATACTTATAGTATCGTGTTGGCAGACATTCTTAGCGTTACCACTTGGTAATGTGTCTGCCTCCCACTAAGAAGGGGATAAACGCACGATACACGATATACCATGAAACTGACTTTTAGATACCCTGTGTATCCGACACGGACACAACAAACAACATTATTAATATGGCTTGAGCATCTTTGTGAACTTCAGAACTCTGCGCGCCACGATCGCAAAGTTGCTTGGGAGACTGAAGGTCAATCTATTTCTTGCAATGAGCAACAAAAGAAGTTGACGATTGCGCGTGAAAGATATTCGGACTTTCGGGCTGTTCCCCAAGATATGCAAGTATGTGCCTTAGAACGCATGGATAAAGCGTTTGATGGTTTTTATCGACGTTGTAAAAACGGCACTGCGAAAAAAGGCTATCCAAGACACCGCAAACAGATTAAATCTATGACGTGGAAACTTCGCAACTATACCAAAGTTGTTCGTCGGAAAACAAAAGACACTGAAAAACAAACCATACGTGTTCGCGAAAACCCGATCCGCGAAACAGCATGGAAACATGACCGTTTGAAAGTGCCGAAACTTGGCGAAGTGAAAATATACATGCACCGCCCGCTTCAAGGGGATCCAACACAAGTCACGCTCGTCAAAAAAGCATCTGGTTGGTATGCTCATATTACCTGTGAGTTGCCAGATACTCCGAAAGTTGAGCCGACGCATGCGATCGCTGTTGACGTTGGCACCACACACTACCTAACGACTTCGGAAGGCGAAAAAGAAGATAACCCCCGCTGGTATCGTCAAGCCGAAGGGCTGCTCCACAAACACAATCAGACGATGGCACGCCGTAAAAAAGGCTCTAAACGCTGGTATAAAGCCGTGCATGCCTCTGCCTTGCACCAAGAACGCACTACCAACAAACGCAAAGACTTTATCGGTAAACTCGTCTACAAACTCTATCATCATAAAGAAAACAACGTTCTTATCGCTGAAGATTTAAGCGTTTCAAACATAGTTCGGAATAAACACCTCAGCAAGAGCATATCCGATGCGTCTTGGGAAAAGTTCTTTGAGTGGGCTGGAAACATAGCCGAAAGAGACGGTTTCCACTTCCATCAAGTCGATCCTAAGAACACCTCGCAAACTTGCTCAAGTTGTGGTCAGAAAGCCCCGAAAAAGTTATCGCTATCGGTGCGGACTTTCAGTTGTCAGTTTTGTGGCACGACTTTAGACCGAGACCACAACGCTGCGGTAAATATACTTTTTAAGGCAGCTGCTGCCTTTCGTGGAGAGCGGTGGGTTACCACCCTCTATGAAACGAGAAACACAAACGAAGCACGAGACACGGGCTTTGAGACTGCTGAACAACTGTTATTGTTCAATGATCTCTTAACAAGCCCAAGTCTTTAGGCTTGGGTAGTTGACTTCCTTCTCCGCTTAACCACGTAATAATGAAAGTAATTTGGGTGAGTGCTTCTTCCAAAGGCATCCCTAATTTAACAAAGTCTTCAGCAGATTCTTCTTTAACTTGCAGCTGTTGTGCCTGGACAATCTGCTGGCTCAAGGCTAATATGAGTAGACAAGTAATTATGCCAAAGGTCTTCATGTTTTCTCCATTGTATTAGATGGCTACGGCACACGGCGTATGCCTGATCGGGATTACAAATCCCTCCTGCAATTAATTCCATCCAACAGATTGCAAGTACATACGCCAGAGGGTATCCCCCCATAACAGGACAATCACAGCGGCACCTGCGAGAAAGGGACCGTAGGGGATTGGACTTTGCCGATCTTTTATGCCAGAGACAATAAGGACGGTTCCAACGACTGCACCACTGAATGCAGAAAAGGCAATCACCATCGCGAGTTCGGGCCATGCGCCGAGGAACAGTCCGTTGAGTGCCATCAGCTTGATGTCTCCGCCGCCCATCGCTTTTTTCCGTAAGACTGCGCTTCCAATCACGGCAATCAACCATAACACACCGCCACCGGCAACGGCACCGATCAGGCGTATCAGGAGATACCAGACATCGGCGCGTTGATACGCAATCCCACAGATGATACCGAAACCGAGAATTAATCCCGTTAGAATGAGGACGTTTGGAATGATATAGTGATGTGCATCAATGACGGAAATCGGTAGTAAGACTGTGATGAAAGCGAGCGCGAGCAGAAATTCAAGGGTTAACCCGAAGCGGTAATATAGAAAGAGATACAATCCTGCTGTTGCCAGTTCAACTAACGGATACAGCACTGAAATTGACGCGCTGCACTGCCGGCATTTTCCGCGCAAAAGTAGGTAACTCAAAATGGGGATGTTGTCGTAGGCACTTATCGGTTCACTACATGTGGGGCAAAAAGAGCGGCGTGGAGAATGAATAGACACGTCTGCGCGAGGGATGCGATAGATACAGACATTAAGAAAACTGCCGATTGCTAAACCGAAAAGAAAAATAAAGACCCACATATTTTTTTCTTAGTTTTCAGTTTTTCAGTTACCAGTAAAAGAGGTGATAGGATAAAAAATTAACGCTCTTAACTGGCCACTGGTAACCAATTACCACCAATACTTCTCTCCGAGGCGCGCGTTTGCATGATAGACTCTACTGATCTCTGCAACACCGCCAATTCGATATTTTTCGGGGGCGCGCGGGTGATTTTTCGCTATTCCGACCTTATAACTCTCCTGAAGAAGAACGTAATGACCGCCCCAGGGTGTTTCAGGGATAGATTCCAGATACTTCCCGCGCCATCCCTCAATGTCAGGGTCGGTCACCAGTGCATCTAAACGCGTCGGATAACTCCCCGTGTGCCTGTGATATTTCTTGATAGCAACGGCAATCCTTTCAACATCTATATCCGCCGTGCCGACTTTACGGTATTCTAACCACGGTGGAAAGCAGAGTACCCCAATTACAATAACTATGATAACAAGGATAAGCAGTTGAAGGCGAGTCATCCCGCCGTTTTCGCTGATATTTTTCGGTAGCATCGTTAGTCCAAATACCCCACAAATCTACCCCTCGGAACTCGGACGGGAAATCCCATACTTGTTCATTTTCTTGTACAAGTTGCTCCGCTCGACTTCTAACGCCTCCGCAGTGCGTCGGATGTTCCAGTTATATTCTTCCAAAGCCGCAAGGATACACTCCGACTCGGCAACATCCATCATCTGACTTAAGGCGGTTCCGGGTTTGTAGAGCGGTGTACTCAGCGCGGACTGTAAGGGATCTTGATCCAAATTAGTGTTGGACAGGTAATGTGAAGTAGCGGCTTGCGGCACCAAAGCCAAAGCCTCTGCAACATCGGGTGCCATGACAACATCGCGATTCACCATAATCAGGAGGCGTTCAACGATGTTCTTTAACTCCCGGATGTTCCCGGGCCAACCGTAACTTTGAAACACAGCGTAAGCCCCCGGATCAATGACTTTCGGGGTGGACCCCATATTGAGTTGTAAACGCTCGGCGAAATACTTAACTAACAACGGAATATCCTCCGTCCGTTCCCGAAGCGGCGGGATCGCGATCGGCACAACATTGAGCCGATAGAAGAGATCCCTTCGGAACCGTCCATTCTCAATTTCTTCAGGAAGATTTTTATTAGTAGCAGCGATAATTCGGACATCTACCGTCCGAATCTGATTGCCACCGAGGCGTTCGACTTCGCCTGTCTCAAGAACCCGGAGGACCTTCGCTTGCGCCTTCAAACTCATATCGCCAATTTCGTCAAGAAAAAGGGTTCCACCGTCTGCAAGTTCAAAGCGTCCTTGTCTTCGGGAATCGGCCCCCGTAAAAGCACCGCGTTCATGTCCGAAAAGTTCGCTTTCAATGAGTTCATCGGGCAAAGCGGCGCAGTTGAGTGGAATAAAGGTTTTCGAGACACGGTCACTCTGGTGATGGATAGCGTTAGCAACAAGCTGTTTACCGGTACCATTTTCGCCAGAGATTAAAACCCCGAGTTTACTCCCTGCGACCCGATCAATTTGTGAGCGGAGATGCGAGATAGCGGCACTCTCACCAACCATCTCATCAGTTGGTGTAATTTGAGATTTCAGAATTTCGTTTTCTTGGGATAAACGCGATATTTCCAAAAACGGTTCGACGTTGGATAGAATTTTATCGATATCGATGGGTTTCGTGATGTACCGTTTCGCGCCGAGTTCCATCGTTTTAGTGGCGATTTCAATATCCTGCTGCGCAGACATCATGACGACGTTCAATTCGGGGTAGCGTTCACGGAGTTTTACAAGCGTTTGGACACCATCCATACCATTTTCCATACGGATATCCAATAGGACAAGATCAATATCGGATTTCACTGCCAGTTGCAACGCATCTTCACCACTTGCAGCCGTTAGGGTTTGATACCCACGCATGTTGAGTCCCAGTGATAACATCTTAAGGATATTTTTTTCGTCGTCTACAATCAGAATTGTTTCCATTCTTTTGTCCTATCTCAAAGTACTTTATTTTTTAGGACTTACGCATTTTTCCATGATAATGGATGTGCGACGCATTCTGCAGGGTTTTTGCTTGGGGATTTCTTCAGGGTTTCAAACCCCGCCTGCAGTGGGGCTGCGTAAGTCGTATTTTTTCAAGGATAGATACGTCTACTCTTGAGCGTCTATCGCTTTCTCTTTAGTTTTCAAACGAGTTAGTGGCATCAAATCTTGCGGCACCATAGCAACGTCTTCGGATTGCTCGCCTTGGTTGCGCGGAAAATGGATACGAACGGTTGTGCCTATGCCTTCGGTGCTGTGAAAATCAATTTCGGCACCATGCTCGGCGACAATTCTTCTGACTATTGGCAGCCCAAGCCCGGTTCCATCTGTTTCCGACTTTGTTGTATAATAAGGGACAAAGAGGTTTTCCATGGTTTCATCGGACATACCGTGACCGGTATCCTGGATTTCCAATAAAACCGTGCCGTGGGTTTCCGGTTTTATCTCTGCTCCCTCTTCACTATTTTTGTCGTTCCGTGGCTCCTCTTGTGGTGATTCTGGGACGAAATAGGTTTTCACTGTAAGTGTACCACCATCTGGCATCGCTTCAATTGCGTTTTTTAGGAGATTCCCGAGTGCCTGCGCGATTTGTTCGGGATCAAGAAAAAGTTGCGGAATCGATTTCAACGCTGTCTCAACTTTAATTTTGGAAATATTTTCAAGCCACAATTGCTCAGCAGCATTCGACACTGCCGAGTCCTCATGCTCCGAAATCTCTACTGCAACGTCATCTTCTTTATTCAGATCCGTTCCTTGACCACCGGTGTATAATGTCAGGACAGATTTCACAATACTATTCAGATCACTCGGTTTCCTTTGGGGTTTGGGCATCCGCGCAAATTGATGGAATTCATCTATTAACTTTCCTATACGATCCACTTCCTCAATGACGGTGTCTGTACACTCACTAAATATTTGTTCAAAAACTTCGGGTTTAGATTTCGCTTGTTGCAGGTTTTCAACAGACAATCGAATCGGAAAAAGCGGATTTTTGATTTCGTGTGCCACCTGCCGTGCGACATCTCGCCATGTCGCTGCACGCTCGGCTGCCATGCGCTCCTCTAAACTCAACTTCAGGTCTCGCGCCATCTGGTTGAATCCTTCCGCAAGCTGTCCTATCTCGTTGTGCGATTGGATGACAACGCGATGATCAAGATTACCCGCAGCAATGTGATCAACCCCTCGGCGGAGGAACGCGATCGGACGGGTAATCCGCCGACTGATAATGTAACTAATGAGATAAACCAACACCAACCCAACGACCCCACTTAGAAGCAGTATGAGCGTGAGTTGCTGTTGCCATCTCATCTGTCGCTCATGCGAATATGCTATAACCAGGTCAACAGGTGGTGCCTCACGTGTCGTCGCGAAGGCTGAGCGGAACGGTGTTACCCGAGAAGCGGTATAAGTACTTCCACCGGTCTCTTCTGAACCTTGTAAAAAGACTTTCTGTTGCGGTTTCGGATCGGAAAACGATTGCGACCATTCATCAAGAGGTACTTGTCGGGCAGCATTGTTCAACGGAAGCCAATCCACTGGTTCCAGCATTTTCGATTCAGTGCTGAAGCCGGCGGCACTCGACGTTTGCAGCTTGCCCACAAGGAAGATCGGATGCTCGTCTGACTGGATATCCGTTGTTGTCTCCAGCCATTTTTGTAAGTTGTAGCCACCTGTAACGAACCCCCATTCACCGGCTTCTGTTCTTTGGACGACAAACTGTAATCCGAGATCGTGCTGTTGTGGAATACTTCTGAGTTCTATATGCTCTTCTTGGTTGTCCAAAGAACGGTATGTCCGCGTGCTTCTCCATCCGCCCGAGTCAGGATATAGAAGTTCTCCCTCTGGACTTCCATATTCAAAGAGATCAAATTCGGGTGTTGGCTGATAATGGAAAGATAACTCCCCGCGTGCGAAGACGCGATGTAGTCTTTCGTCAGCGGCTGTGGCGTGAACCTCCTTTTGAACTTTGTTAAGGAGGACTTGGTAGTTGTTTGAAATCTTGCCTTGAAGCGTTTCAACATAAGCATCAATTTCCCTTTTAAACGCAAGCCGGATTAGGAAACTGGTACTGCCAAAAACAACACCAAACATGACGAGGAAGACAAAACCGTAAGCAATAAATATTTTGTCATGAAACTTTAAAGCGGAGAGTCTATTTTTCATCTTTGTCACCGCTAACCGTCTACGGATCGCCTACATCTGGTGCCAAAGCAAAAGATCGGAAATTCCGTTTATAGCCTTCAACACCATCTTGGCGATATGTTAACTCATTTCCACCATCGTTGTCAAGGTGTAAATCTTGGAGCCTGCCTTTTACAGCGATGGTATCCATCAAAACACGCATTAACCGACAAACGGATGGGATGTCCCGTCTTGGGAGGGTTAGTGTTGCATTGGGGACCCCGTTCTCGCTAAAATCCAAGGCGGTGCCGCGATAGGAGGCAGTCTGCATGTGCGTCATGGATAACCCTTCAAAATCGGTCAACTTCCTATCCATTTCAGTATCCTTCGGTAGCACTAAATCGGTTCCAAGTTCCCCCCAATGGATAAATAGGACGACTTTATCTTTCGGACCGGCGATGATACCGTTGAGGATTGAGTGATTACTCGTAGGGCCTTTGGCATTTATAACGTTTGGACCCGTGCCACGCTCTTGAATAGATTCCGTACACAGCTGCACAAACCACTCACCGAGGCAGCTATTGTCGGCATAGTTATAGAAAACTATCGAACTTTTGCCGCCAACGACTTCAGCGAGATGTATCCATCGTGCAAGGTGATAGGCGACGTTGCCTTGATGGTTGCACGGGCGGTAAAAATCTTCATGCGCCTGCTGCACGCCTTCCAATGCAGTACGGATCCGGGTTTCCGAGGTTTCATTTTTTCCTGCCGTCATAGCGAGAAAGAACAGACCGACTGGAGAAAACGCTGAAAATCGTCCGCCGACACCATCGGGAACAGGAAGTAGTGTGCCACCGTAGAACGGACATTTTTCATGCATTCGGAACAGTACGCTATCAGCGGTGAGTCCGGTCGTCGCGAGCACCTGTCGCTGCCAGTTTCCATCGCCGAGTGTTTCGCGGATAATCATCAGTGTCGCCATCGTCTCGGTCGTTGTGCCGGATTTGCTGATGACATTGAAAAGCGTTTTCTGTAATAGATTCCGCGCTTTGAGCATCTCAAGTAAACCTACGAGTTTGCGTGGATCGAAGGTATCACCTGTGAAATAGACTTCTGGCGCGCCAGCCCGATTTTCAACGGAGCGTAAGTTATGATACGGATGGTTGAAAGAATCGTGAAAAACACGTGCACTCAGATCAGAGCCGCCTATACCGATGATGACCAATACTGAAAATTCTTCACGGGCACGCGTGGCTAACGCTATAACTTTATCAATATCGGCATCTTGGAGATGGCTGCGGGTCCAAGCGCGAAGTCCTTGTTCTAACTCGGCAAGGGGTGCTGATGCCTCTTCCGCAAATTGCGCGTGAATCTTCTGCAGATTAACATCAACTGCCCCCGTAACGGGTGGGGATTCGGAAACAAAATCTGATGTCTTGTTATCAATTGAGAAACAAAGCTTTCTATCCAACAAAAAACCTCTTTCCACTAAATTCTGCCATACTTATCCGAAAGGCGAACGATATCTTCTTCATCAAAGTGTCCGAACGAGATTTCGAGGATCCGATAGTCTTTAGATTCACCGATGAGTTGATGTTTCGCGCCTTGTGGAATAAACACAGGCTCCATCGGTTTAGGACGCTGAATCTCGCCATCAAGTTTCAAGCAAGCCCCTTCATCAAGCGGAATCCATAACTCACTCCGCTGGTGGTGGTACTGATAACTCACCTGTTCCCCTGCCCGAATCTCTAAGATTTTGACGGTGACAGGTTGATTAAGCACATATTGTATGAAGCCACCCCAAGGTTTCTCAACTGTCGTTATCTCTTGAAGTTCTTTCGGGGATAATTGCATGATCTCTTCTCCGAACTGCAGCACCTATTCATTAAAAAATGCTTACCAAAATATGATAGATAGTGTATCATATCAATTAGCCGGTAGTCAAGCCAAAATGGGTATTTAGTTATCGGTTTACCTCACAGTGAGAGTTATCAGTTATCAGTAAAAATGGTTGTTAGTTATCATGGAAAATCCATTTAACCAGAAACTGGTTGCCTTTCGGATTTCAACGTTACGGCACACGGCGTGTGCCTACTACTATGCTTAAAAATGAAATTTCAACACTCATCAAGAATAGCATCGCGGAAAAGGTGTTTCCGGGGGCTGTCGCTTATGTTCTTACGAATGAAAAGTTCCTTTACCACGAAACGTTTGGTTTCCGATCTATAAAACCGAAACGATTGCCGATGTTTCGCACGACGCTATTTGACTTGGCATCACTCACAAAGCCGATTGTCATCGGGACGCTTTGCATGCAGCTCGTTGAGAAAGGCGAACTTTTTCTTAACACGCCTGCTGAGAAATACTTGCCAGCGTTCAGACAGAAAGACGTAACGCTTACGCACCTCCTGACGCATACCTCAGGACTCCCAGCATGGATACCGCTCTATCTACGGGCAGAATCGCGCGAGCATGCAATTTCTTATTTGGGTGAGGTGGCATTGGAATCTCAACCCGGAGAAAAGGCGGTGTATAGCTGCTTAGGATACATCGTGCTGGGGGCATTGCTTGAAGCCGTAACGAAACAACCGCTTGATCGATTGGCACGAGAACGGATCTTTGCGCCGCTCGGTATGGAACAGACACGATACAACCCACCGCAAGCATGGCATGAGAACTGCGCGGCGACCGAGGACTCCAATAGCTTTGAACGTCGGATGGTGAACTACGAACGCTATGACTGGCGAGAAGGTGTGATTCTCGGACAGGTTCACGATGAGAACGCGCATTTTCTCGGCGGTGTTTCAGGCAATGCGGGTCTCTTTTCCACGTCAGCGGATCTCGGAAAATTTTGCAGCGCGTTAATAGACAACGGCGGTGTCCTATTACGTCCGGAAAGTCTCAACACGATGTGTCAAGTCGCCTCAGCAGAAGGCGAACGCCGCTGCATCGGTTGGGCAGTGACTGATGATGGGTGTCTTTATCATACAGGATTTACTGGTACTTCAATACGGATCTGTTTGAAAAGAAAACTCGCGGCTATTTTGTTGACGAATCGGGTACATCCTGATGCCGACCAGCGCGGTATTATTGAATTTCGGAAGATGTTCCACAACCTGATATACACTTAACAACAACATTTACTTTGAGTTTTATACATCAATTTTCATCTCTTTGGACCGCTCATGTCTTCTACAGCGAAACCCCCAAAAATTGAATTAGGATTGAGCGTTTTGCTCTCAGAGAACCGCGATTGGATTCGCGGGAAATCCATCGGGCTTATAACAAACCATACGGGTGTTGATGAAACCTTAAGAAGCAACTATCGGCTTTTCATTGAAGCATCGGACTCTCAACTTTCCGCGATTTTTTCGCCGGAGCACGGGCTTTGGGGTGCGGTACAAGATGGTATCGTTATCAATAGTAGGGACGAGGTAACCTCGCCCCTACGAGGCGAAAATCCAATGCGCGTGCCAATTTTCAGTCTATACGGACAATCGATGCGTCCGACACGGGAGCAACTTGCGGGTATAGATTTGCTTATCTACGACATGCAGGATGTCGGGGCGCGCTACTATACCTATATTTCAACCATGCTATACGGAATGGAAGCAGCCAGCGATTGCGGTATTGAATTTATTGTTGCGGATCGACCGAATCCAATTGCGTGCAACACGATAGCAGGACCTGTGTTGGAAAGTGGCGCTGAATCGTTTGTCGGGATACATAGGATTCCGATGCGTTACGGGTTAACAATCGGTGAATTGGCGATGTTGTTGAAAGCGGAACGCGTGCCGTCATGTCAACTAAAGGTTGCATGGATGCGGGGATACAATCGGGAGATGTGGTTCGATGACACAGGCTTGCAATGGGTGCCACCATCGCCAAACATGCCGACCCTCACAACAGCGGTGCTTTATCCGGGTTTGTGCCTCTTTGAAGGCACAAACATGAGTGAGGGACGCGGAACGACAAAGCCGTTTGAATATATCGGCGCGCCTTGGTGCGACGGCGAAAAGTGGGCAGCACTGCTGAATAACTGTCAATTGCCGGGGGTTCGGTTCCGTCCGGTTGTTTTTACACCGGCGCCAGTCGCTGAAACCACAAAGCACGCAAAACAGACCTGTGGCGGCGTTGCAATCCACATTACCGATAGAGTGCAATTCCATCCGATAGAAACTGCCCTCCAGATGTTATCCATTTTAACCACCGAATACAGCGATCATTTTGCCTTTTTACCGGCACCCTTTGATAGATTAGCAGGAAACAGTTGGCTCCGAAATGCTTTGTCAAATTCGGAATCAGTGGATGCAATTCAGGTGCGGTGGGTGCCAGAACTTCAGAGGTGGTGCGATAACGCAATGCACTATCATGCTTACCCTTAGAGAACATACATGAAAGATTTTTTTCAACTGCTGAAGAGAAATAAAAAACTTGTTATCGGTTTAATGTCCGGTACCTCTGTTGACGGGATTGATGCTGCGATCGTTGAAGTTACTGGACACAGCTTGGAAACAGAGGTAGACCTCATCGCTTTTGAGACCTTTCCGTTTCCAACTGGCGTGCCGCAACGCATCCTTGCCCTCTGCCAACCCGATACCGGTCGCGTCGATGACATCTGTGAGATGAATTTCTATATCGGACACCTTTTCGCGGAGGCGGTGAAACACATTCTGCAAAAAAGTGGAATGCACACCGGAGAGATTGACCTCATCGGTTCACACGGTCAAACGATTCACCACCTGCCAAAAGACACGAACACTGCCTGTAATGTCTCCCGTTATCCATCAACATTGCAGATTGGCGAACCTGCGGTCATCGCTCATGAGACTGGGATTCCGACGATAGCGGATTTTCGCGTCGCAGATATGGCAGCAGGCGGACAAGGCGCGCCGTTGGTATCATACCCCGACTATCTGCTATTCCGTGATAGCACTAAAACAGTTGGACTCTTGAATATCGGTGGCATTGCGAATCTCACGGTGCTGCCTGCAAATGGAACATTTGATTCCGTTTGTGCTGCGGATACGGGTCCCGGTAACATGTGTATTGATGCTGTCGTATCGGAAATCACGGAAGGGGCGGAACACTACGATAAAAACGGCACGCGCGCCGCGCAAGGCACGCCTTACCAACTGCTCATCAACGAATGGTTAAAGCATCCGTTTTTCCACCTATTCCCTCCGAAAACCACTGGACGCGAGATGTTTGGACACACTTACGCGATGGAATGTTTGGCGGCTTGTCGTAAGCATAAACTTCCAGACAACGACTGTATTGCAACGCTGACCGAGTTGACAGTCCAGACGATTGCTGACTACATCGCGCGATTTATAACAGGACAGAACCCGATAGATACGCTTTATGTGAGCGGTGGTGGTGTTCATAATCGGACAATCATGCGACGGCTTGGTGAACTATTAGCCAATACAGCGGTTGAATCTGTGGACAATTCGGGTATCTTAGCGGATGCAAAAGAAGCGATTGCGTTCGCAATTCTGGCGAACGAGACGCTCCACGGAAACGCTGGGAACCTGCCTTCCGCAACGGGTGCATCCGTCCGGAAAGTGCTGGGTAAGTTCGTGTTGCCATGATTTATTAGCTGTCAGTTTCCATTTCTGAGCAGTTGCTATACCCACATTCAACTGTTGTCGCAAGATACGAATGACTATGACCAGCACACGCATAGAAACTCGTCACAGTGCAGGTATTCCCATTAGAATCCGTCGAAGAACAACTCGCTTGCAGCGAGTGAGCCGAAGTTGATGGCGTTTGGCAGGCATAATAGGTGTGAGTGCTACACGGATACGAGACAGAGCGGTGATCGGCGGCATATTTCGACGCATAGTAGTGACCACAGGCACCCGCAGACACCCGCGCCCCCGTCTCATTATCAACGTACCAACTCCTTCCCCAAGAGCCTTCACCCGGCTTCAAATGATTATGTGCCAACGGACACTTATCCGCCAAATTATCGCACGTCCACCAAGAACCGCCACACTTCTGCTTTTTATACTTTGTCACACCAAAGAGTTCCGTCGAAAATGAGATTCCGTCATCACGAACCCGCACCTGTTCGGGACATTTCACCTGATGAGAGTCGTCCTGCGTCGCCGTCCCAGGCTTCTTGCACTGTGCGCCCCAACGACAGATTTCCGCAGGAATTTGCGTATCCGAAGACTCCGGCGATGTCGCACACGCTTTATTCGGCTTCGATGAACACGACAACGAATCTAAAACGCCAGCACCACCCCCCATCACTTTCAGGAGTTCCCCAGAAAGAGAACCCGAAACTTGAGGATCGGCACATAAACCGGTCGGACTCGTGTAGTTGCGCTTACTATAAGCGTATGATAACGAATCGGAGAGCGAGTTCCTTGTATACGCGGGATAATACCACGTTTTGCTCGCGGAACCAACATTGTGCTTTTTGTGCAGAATACCGGCATCACCTTTCTCCTCTTTATCGTAATAGATGCTACCCGACTTTGCCGACATGTTAACCCGACCCCTACCCGGAATCGGACTCGAACCGACATCCGCAGAAGCCTCTAACCACAACGTACACTCGTATTCGTCCCCATCTGCAAGGGCGTTTGCTGTGCCTGTGATGGACGCAGAACCATAGACACGCCAGTATTGCGCTTGCCCCGTCATGCCCGGAAGATGGCTGCTCTCTGAGACGGTCGTCGCTGAGAAATCAAAAGTGTTATTTGATTTCCCCGGATCCGTCCACGTCGCTGAAATCGCCGCGGGCGTCCAAAGCAGCACGCCTATAAAAATGAGCAACGCCGAAAATCTTCTCATTGCTTATCTCCTAATTTGTATAGCCCTGTTGTATAAGGGTTGATGTTGTAGTTCCAGCCACCCAAACGTTCAAGGTCTTCATCGCTCACTTCGTCCATGTTGATTTCGATGACTTCGGCGTTCGGGTCGCCATTCGAGGGACCCGTTATGTACGTCCCCGTCCCCGTCTCGAAGCCATCCTCGGTCTCGGTGTATCTCGACCACGTAAACACATATTGCTTATCAGCGTCCGTACGGAAGGGGCGACCGTTAATCAGCCCCCTATTGAAGTCGGGAGACCAATGCCCCAACTCAACCCGTCGCATCGCAAACGAGCGGTCTGGATCTTCCTGCACAAGCACCCCAATCTCAGGAAAATCTAACATGAGTTGGTGCTGCCAATCTATTCGGCTTGCCCCCTGACTCATAATACCTGCCCGTTCAGGGTCGGCGTTGGCATGATACCATTTCTCTGCCTCTATAAACGCGGGATAGACTTCAGTGAGCGGACGGTTCGGATTATACTTTTCAAGTACCTCTGCACCGATTCGTAGCAATGTTTCACGTATCTCCAAAGGAGGAGCCGTTTTCATATAAACACCTATCAAAGCGGGTGGGCATTGCAGATGCTCAGGCACGCCATCGGCAAACAACGGATTTGAGGATGTGCTGGTGGGATTGGCGAAATCGGCCGGTGTTTCTATCGGTGGTGGAATGTCTGTGAAACCTTCCGCGTCCGGTTGCGGATGCTGCGGTTGGGATTCCACACCTGAGACCTCTGTCTCATGCGGTTCGCTGTGCCATTCATCACCGTGCCAGTGTCCACTTTCGGCGGTCTCGCCCGGTGGGGGCGGTTTCGGTTCGCTCGCTCGCTTGACTTCGACGGGTTTATAGACTTTCACGGAGGCTTGCTTAGCGACCTTGCGTCCATAAAATAGACCGCAGCCCATCACAACAAGCAACCCGAAAATAAAGATGCCGAAAAATAGGCGGTTGCGGAAAAGGGCTTTCAACATTTCGGTTTCTCCTTTCTATTCGGACATCCCTTGTCTTGGATGTCGGCGACTATCTGTTCCATTGATACGGACACGGTCGCGTATCGGTCGGATGCGGACAGATTCTCTCACTCGGTGAGTCTATATCTTTAGGTGTCGCTCCGGAGAGTAGACACACGATAACCCCCGCACCTATAAGGAGGACAAGCGGTATTAATTGCTTGTAGCGTTGACATATAGAGGATATTAACGATATAACCCTATTAAAACCTATCAGCTAAATGTTTTCAAGACACAAGTCAGCACACACTCAACACCTCAAGGAAACCGTATTTCGGGAAAAGCGGAAAGCCTCCTAAAGCAACACATATATAACGAGGTGAGGGGCCTTCAAATGGTTATCTACCGCGTGAGAAACCCACCTTAGAACGCCTTAGCCACGCAGATAGATCTAACTTCAGTGTGATGCGTTCGCCACCACTCTCAAGGATTACATCTTTTGAACGGATCTCAATTACGCTGGTGTCCGCACCAAGTTTAGCCCCCAGAGTCACGATGTGTGTTTTATGATCAGCTATCGAGAGAATAAGTGCCCGCGGCGGCACTTTGCTGTTTCTGCTGATGATCGTGCCGGTGAGACGATAAGCAGGCACCGGCACCGGACGCGTCCAACCCAACGGACGGAAAAGGTTATTCTCTATGATCGTTTTCTTCAACGCCACCGCATCAAAGACGGGCGATGTGGTGAAGCGGACACGATGCGGTTCGAGGGGATCGCAGACCCTAACAGGTTCAGAGGGCTCCTGATTCACTGCGAGGACGATCACCACTAAAACGAACGCGCCCGCAATCAGAAGATAACGGGCGCATCGGTTGTTGAAAAAGGTTGAGACTCTCAAAAACATAAAAACCGGATACCTCGCACAGCAGCATTTGCTGATAGACCACACGGAACAGGACGGATTTCAAGGCAACGCACACCTGCCCTCTTAGCCAAATCAGGCTATCTCGCCACACACTTCTTACGAGAATTCGCTAAACACATCGGCCTCGAACTCTGGCAACTTCGCCACGTTTGACGGCACGCACTCCGACCACACGTCTTCAACGCATGCGCACTATCTTGATCCCAACCACTCGGATTGTTCGGACACCCAGGCCAATAGGTGTGCGAACCACTACCACACGTCGCACGATGCAACGTACGAGAACTTACCAGTTCTGAGCAGCTGCTATGCCCACATTCAACCAGCAGCGGTGGATACGAATGACTATGACCAGCACACGCATAGAAACTCGTCACAGTGCAGGAATTACCGTTGGAGTCCGTTGAAGGGCAAATCGCTTGCAGCGAGTGGTCGCTCCCGTCGCATTCATAGTGGGCGTGCGACGATGGACACGACTCATACACCCACTCGTGATCAGACGCGGCGATTTGACATAAATAGCCTACGTGTGTATCATCTCCACAGGGTGCTGTGCCCCACACATGGTCGCCCGATTCACTTGAAGCAATCGTATGGACACCACACGCACCCGTCACAGTTGTCAGGACTGTCTCAGGGGGTGTCGTGACAGGATTCTCCGTGTTCGTCGTGGATGTCTGGGTCGAACGCTGGCTGGATGTGCTCGTCCCACCCGGTGCATTACGAACCGCTCCCCACTGTGCATGAACATGACCATCGGAGTAATTATGCTTCGTCCAATTCGCACCCGCGTGATCCTTGGCGGCCTCCGCCATCTCATACCGGTCTACTGCTGTAGTTATGCCATTCTTGCCGTCCATGTCCATGGCTCCGACATCCAGTGCCAGCCCGAACTGGTGGAGACTCCAGTATTTTATTTCCGACATCGGTTCGCCCGCGTACACATGGTAGACATGGTGATGCGGATTCCGATAACCATCTGTCAACCGCAACTCTTTATTGCCCTTGTCGTTCTTCAGATCGTCGTTGTTTAAGTCCTCATAGGCGACTTTATCGCACGCCTGCCACCAGTGGAGTATCTTGTTTTCAAGGTTCTTGTTGATAAGGTAGCTATAATGTCCATCGTTGAACCTTTGACCAGACTTCCCCAACTCACCACGACTCGGAACACGCAGATCGCCGTATGTGTTGTTATCCTTTGCCGATCTATGCTCCTCGTGTAACCGGCGAACATCGAGGTATTCCTGACGTATCTGGTCTTTTTTGTCCTGTTCAAAGTCTACCGGTATGCTTATCTCCTGCTGATTGTTCGGGTCTGTGCCATACTCACCGATAAACTTCACCGTGAACTTAATCGGTTTCTCATCGCGACCGCGCATTGGACGATGACCCCCTGACGACGAGTTATGTTTATCACCCGTGCCTGTCGCTGTCAACTTGAAAGTCGTACCCGTCTGACCCACAGGTCCCGAAGCTTCTGTCTGCGTGGTAAACGTATAGCCGTGACTCCCTGTCACCTGCCACGTATAACCCGTCAGCGGATACACGGAAGACGGCTGGTTGGAAGTATACGCCACCGTCGCTGTAATTTCACACGTCGTTTCGGTATCCGTAATAAAGGTATGCGGCGGATTCGAGACGGTATACTCCTGACCTTGACCCGCTTGCCATTTCGTGAACTCAAGCTTCGGCGCAGAGCCACCCGTTGAAGAAAAGACTGGCACCACAGAAAAAAAGACAAACACAACGAAAATCAAAAAAATACGAATGCCGTTCATAAATTACCTCCTATAAACCTGTAGATAGTGCCCAACTCATTATTACCGTAGAGTTTCCTACTGTTTTAGACGTTCAAGGGCTTTACGCGCACGGGATATATTACCAATATACCCAGTTCCCGCAGCAATTGCCTCTAACCTTGGAATAAGGATGTAGTCCACAATGCCACCTAATTCCGAACGATGTTGTTCCACAATAGGTGGCAATAGCTTAATAACAGTCGATAGTGGAGCTTCCGCTGCATCTTCTGGGTTTAGACGGGCGATGAGTGCAGGCACAGACGCAGGACCCATCGCCACCAATGCATCTTTAACCGGTCTGCCCGAAACACCCGAATCGAGTTGATACATCAGCAAGAGTGCTGCCGAGCGCGGATCCCGTTCTTCTGCCAGCATGTCTAACATCATCATCAGTTCTTCACCGTGATCGTGAGGATCATCCGAAACCCACATTGGTGTCAACTCATCCATGAGTTCTAAGGCGCGATCTGAAGGACGACCGCCCCATTGAAACGGGTTCTTCGCAATATAATCAAGTTGTTGCCACGCAGCAAGAACATCCGGGTCCGTGATGCCATCAGGAATTTTCACTGAAGATGCCGACACCGCACCAGTGTCCGACACGGGCGGAGACACCACAGGTGCTTCTGTTTCATGCAGTCCTGGGTGCCACGTGCCATCAGAATGGACGTGTCCACCTTGCGAGGTGTCGCCTTCTGGCACTTTCGGGGTCTGCTTCTGTCTTGCCTCCCTTTGCTTGAGTCGTTCTTGGGTGTGTTCTAACTCTATCTGTCCTTGCCGTTCGATGTAGTGGAGATAAAGGGTGCCACCAACAATCATCAGCACAAAGAACACCAGCGCGCCTATAAACAGACGGTTGCTGAAAAGGTCTTTCAACATTTGCCTTCTCCTTCCTATTTGGACATCCTCTTTCTTCAAGGTCGCCGGTTATCTGTTCCATTGATACGGACAGGGTTGCGTATCGGTCGGATACGGACATACGGTCTCGCTCGGTGTGTCTACAAGTTCCGACGGCGTTTCAGGGAGGAAACACGCGATAACCCCTGCACCTACAAGGAGGACAATCGGTATTAACTGCTTGTATCGTTGCCACAAAGATGAAATTAACGATATAACCATATTAAAACCTATCAGTCAAATGTTTTCAAGACCTATTCAGCACGCGCTGAACCCATCAAGAAAACGGGTGAGAAGACAATAGCAATCCCTCATAGAAGGCATCATTGCTATTTCGGGCAAGCGTGGAAACGGATCCCATCACACCTCACTTAAACAGATAAGTAAACTCACCCGGATATTTCGCCTCCAACTGCTTTCGGAGGGTTTGCTTACCGCGCCGCCATCGAGTTTTCACAGCATCCACCGAGATACCCAATATTTTCGCTATCTCTTTCTGCGGCATCTCAGGATCCGCAAATTTCAATCGGAACACTTCACGTTCCGATTTCGGCAGCTCCTCTCCTAAACGCCGGACGATCTCCAAGTGTTCTTGCGCAATCACGAGATTGTCGGGTTGCTGATCCGTTGGTGCAGCGTAGGAGGCTCTCGTCTCCAGCACACCGTCATCCGTAGGTTCGGAAATCCACCACTTGCGTCTGTCTCTGAAATATTTCGCTAAATGGCCGTGTGCAATCTTGTAAAGCCACCCGCGAAAACTTTCAGGCTTTTTAAGTTGCGAGATATTACGCATCGCCTCAATCAGCGTATCCTGCGTGAGGTCTTTGGCATCTTCACGGGTTCTAACCTTACCATTGAAAAACTCGAAAAGTTCGTGTGTATATCGCTGGCAGAGCGTATCCCACGCATTTTTGTCTTCCTTTCGATACGCTTCCACGAGTTCTCCATCACTCAATCTCCCACCAACTCCTAACCTGAATCCCATCTATAATGGCGGCACGTTAACGTTTGGTACAAATAGTGACAAAATCTGGGTTTTATAGTAAAATCTAAGTGGCTGATATATCGGGAGACAGGCAGAATTACGCGACTGTTTTACCACAAGTAACGGCACTATGGGGAATCGGAGGTAACTTATGAGAACGCTGGTGACGATAGCACTTTTGATGTTAGGCGGTGCTGAGATGGTGTCGGTGAAATCTGAGAACCCGATCCGAAAGGAGAAGTCTACTATGGAGCCAATTTCCGCCCCAGATATGTCTCACATCACGATTGATTTAGGCATCAGGAGAGGTGTCCACAGTGTCGCGTTCAGTCCTGACGGTTCAATCGTCGCAAGTGACAGGGATAACACCGTCCGACTTTGGGATGCTGTCACAGGACAGGAAATAAAGATGGAGAAAAATTTCTGGGTGGCTTTTCAGAGAAACTTCACTGCGGATATTAACAGCGTCGCATTTAGTCCAGATGGACGGATGATCGCAGGGGGTATCAATGAAAGTGAAGTGATTTGCCTGTGGGACGCTGCCACCGGCGAGAACCTTAGATTCATGAAGGAAAATGCGCCAAACGGTTTGCATTGGGTCAATACGATCGCTTTCAGCCCTGATAGCAAGATACTCGCAAGCGGCAGTGAGGATGGGAATCTGTATCTATGGGATGTAGAGACAGGCAGGAAACTGAAAACTCTTACCGAGGCTACCGAGAATATTTTCAGTGTTGCTTTCAGTAGCGATGGAAAAACGTTAGCGAGTGGCAATGCAGGAAATACCATCCGTTTGTGGGACATTGCCACCGGTGAGCAATTGAAAACATTTAGTGGACACACGAATTGGGTCTTCAGCGTCACGTTCAGTCCGGACGGACAGACCCTCGCAAGCGGAAGTTGGGACCACACGATCCGACTCTGGGATACAAACACAGGACAACAACTGAAAACTTTCGTTGGACATACGCTTACGGTGTGGAGTGTCGCCTTCAGTCCGGATGGATTAACACTCGCAAGTGGAAGTCAGGACAAGACGATCCGACTCTGGAACATTGCCACAGGTGCGCAAATCGCAACTCTCACAGGGCACGCAGCACCCATCAAGGGCGTCGCGTTCAGTCCAAACGGTGTAACGCTCGCAAGCGGTAGTCAAGACAGCACAGTCCGACTCTGGGACCTCACATCTCCAGTGCTTCTGCGAAAAGACAAAGAGTAATAGAAGAAGGGGTTGGAAGGCGGGAAGGCTGGGGGTCCCGCCCTTCCAATCTTCCATGCTTCCATTCCTGTGCTTTTTGCAGAATTATGCACCCGCTTCACTCTTAAACAGCGTCACCAAATATGAAAGTACATTGCGGAAACTACCCTTTTTTGGAGGCGACCCATGAAAAAAGACGATGTTGAACTCATCCAACGCGTCCTTGCAGGTGATGATGATGCATTCTCCGTGCTTGTGAAAAAATACCAGAAGCAGGTTCACGCACTTGCATGGCGGAAAATCGGAGACTTCCACATTGCCGAGGAAATTACACAGGATACTTTTCTGAAGGCATACAAGAAGTTGGCGACACTCAAAGAGCCGCAGCGTTTTGACAGTTGGCTTTATGTCATCGCAGCGAATCGGTGTAGTTCTTGGCTCCGTAAGAAGCGGGTGTGGACGCAGCCACTGGAGCAATTGGAGGAGACAGAAGATGAGCAGTTGCAAAAAGAGATGTATTCAGCGTTTGTCGCTGCGGAAAACGAGCGCACAACCGCAGAAGCGCAACGCGATGTCGTCAAGAAATTGCTGGCGAAACTCCAAGACAGTGAACGTACCATCATGACCCTGCACTACTTCGGTGAGATGACATGCACAGAGATTGGCGCGTTTTTAGGTGTATCGAAAAACACGATTAAGAGTCGCCTCCGCCGCGCACAGCAGCGTTTGAAAAAAGAGGAACCGATGATTAGAGAGGCTTTAGAAAACTTCAAAATCACGCCGAATCTCACCGAGAATATTATGCAAGAGATTGCCCGCATTAAACCCGCCGTGCCCTCTGGTGGTAAGCCCTTCATGCCGTGGACAATCGCCGCTTCCACGCTTGCCTTGGTACTCCTAATGTTAGGTATTGGGAATCAACAACACGCCATCCGTTTCCAGCAGCCCTATAGTCTTGATGCCGCATCGGAGATGTCAATCAAAATTATTGACGCACCACTTGTGCTAAATCGCTCCTCAAAACCGGATGTTCGGACGCGGATCGGCAGCATCAACGCTCAGGGTAGAAGCAATACGCCTAACCAACAACGTGATGATACCTCAGCACTCGTTGCAGAAGCCCGCGCAGAAGAAGTCGTTAAAGACCCTTCACAATGGCATCTTCCGAAGGAAGCAAAAGCGCGGCTCGGAAAGGGTGGAATTACTGCGATGCAGTTTTCGCCGGATGGCGCACAAATCGCTGTCGGAAGCAATATCGGTATATGGCTTTACGATATAGAAACGGGAAAAGAAATTGACATGTTCCCCGGTATATGTCAGTCCATCGCATTTTCACCGGATGGACGCTTCATTGCAAGTAGCGGTGGAAAATATAAGTTTCATGAGGGATTTCAATTGTGGGAGATTGCCACCGGTCAGAAAGTCGCACTTATTGATGGTCCTCGTTCGGCATCAGTGTTGCGATTCTCTGAAGACGGGAAAACGCTTGTCACTTTAGGAAACTGGGCAGATTCAATCTGCAGGTTAAACATCGAAAACAGACAGGGAAGTGTCAAAAATATTAAGGAACGATCTTGGGAAGTGATAAAATCGAGACCTATGCCTGAAGCATACGCCCTGACATACGACAAATTTGCGGTTGGCGGGGAGGATGGGGAAATTGAGTTGTGGGACACAAGGACTGGTAAAAAACTATCTACTCTCATAGGAAAAGTAGAGCAAGTTCAAGCATTTCCACCGCTGCCGCCGGCAGTAGAAACAGATAAGAAGGAAAAGGTTCAAATGAAGGGTCTCCGCCCTTTACAGATGAAAAAGAGTCCTGCTATACAAGTGGAAACGAAGGTTTTACAAGGCAAAAGCAGTCATGTTATAGCCTTAGCATTCTCTCCGGACGGCAAGCGACTTGCCAGTGGAAGTAAGGATAAAACGGTGCGATTATGGAATACTACCACCGGCACCGAATTGATTATCCTCCGAAAACACACAGGCTGGATAAGCATTTTAGCATTTTCTCCAAACGGGAAAAGGCTCGCAAGCGGCAGCACTGATAAAACGGTGCATTTGTGGGATACCGACACGGGGGAACTGATCACGACGCTCACTGGACATCTAAACGATATTGCTGCGCTATCGTTTTCACCTGATGGAAAAACACTCGCAAGCGGCAGCATTGATGGCACCATTCGGTTCTGGAATACAGAAACAGGAGATTTACTACCCATTAATATTACAGAACACACGGAATGGGTGAAAGCTGTGTCTTTCATTAAAGGTAGTTCCACGCTCGCGAGTGTCGCTTTTAACGGGATAATTACCATTTGGAATTTGGAAACATCACAAAAAACCGATCTTCAGATGACAGGGCATCGGGATTTCTTACCGACTTTGGCGTTTTCACCCGGCGGAACTCAGCTCGTCAGTATCGGCGCAAAAGCGTCTATGTTCCTCAAAGCTGGGTCAGTCATAACCCCCTCTGTATGGTTGTCAGATCATATAGTTCGGCTGACGGATGTGACGACAGGACGTGAGTTGGCAACATTAGATAAGAGGAATGCTGGAACTTATCCAGGTTCAAACATAGCTTTTTCGCCTGATGGAAAAACGGTGGCTTTCGG
Organism: Candidatus Poribacteria bacterium; assembly: GCA_022819945.1. GTDB lineage: Bacteria > Poribacteria > WGA-4E > WGA-4E > WGA-3G > WGA-3G. The sequence goes on along the minus strand of JAJEGI010000103.1, from coordinate 53,588 downwards.
GAGGCAGGGTAAAATTCATTTATGGAATACTGAGACTGGCACCAGCTTTGACATACCTCTCTTAGATGAACACAATCCGAATGGAAATGGCGACTTGATACCTCCACCAGGCGCGATGCTTCTCCACAGGTCTCAACCCAGTGCTCTTGTATTCTCGCCTGATGGTAAAAAACTCGTCAGTGGCACCATGGATGGAAAGGTTCAGATGTGGGACGCAGAAACCGGAGTTGCGTTAGCTCCCCTCCTCGCTGGACAAAGAGAACCGAATAAAACGAGCATTAACTATCGAGATACTATTACAACGCTCACATACTCTTCAGATGGCGCAATGCTCGCTGTCGGAAGCGAACAAAAAATTCGTTTGTTGGGTAGTAGTAAACAGCCCAGTCTTAAAGATGTTCCACGCGGCACCAAATCGTTAGCGTTTTCACCTGATGACACTGTTCTCTTGGCAGGAATGAGAAACGGTAGCATCGAATTGTTTGATATGACAATAGGGGGAAAAATTACCACCCTCAATGGACACACCTCAATAGTAGAGACGTTGGTCTTTTCACCTGATGGAAAAACACTCGTCAGTGCCGGGCAGGATGGCACAATTTTGGTCTGGGATTGGGAGGAAATCCTCAAAACTTCGCCTTCGGAATGAGTGTTCTCCACACCGCCGCGAATGACCGGCGATGGCTGAAAGCCACCTAAAACCTAATCCTGAGAGACATGCGGTGGTTGCCGCCTAATGCGGGGTGGTTCGCAAACGCATAGTCTAATCCCGCACCCGCACCCGTAACAAACTGTAGGTTCAATCCGACACCGGCTGTCAAACGTCGAATCCGCTCGATCCCTTTACGTTCATCAAAACCGATGCGCAACGAGAGCAAATCAAAGAGCGTCCACTCGGCACCCGCATGTAACTCAACTCCATCTTTGATATAGGAATCCAAGGCAAAAACGAGTGTGCTTCGGAAGATAGGGAGTGCGTGTGTCGTTGCAATACCGATCTTGAGATGTGGCGGTATCGTTTCAGTGTGCGGGGTTTGGTCTTCTGATGGCGGTGGCGTGTTCCAATAGAGTTTCGTCCGAAAAGCGTCGCTTGCTTGTAATCCGAGTGTCAACCCGTGCGGTTTTTCTGGGTTTGTGGTAGCGACGAAACCGATGTCCGCACCGCCGCCGATGGCGTTTGTATTTCGATATCCGCTCATGTAGAGAAGTTTGAGCGTGCCGCCGAGTCGGAGATCAATACCGTGGAAAGAAGGGAGTGCCCAACCAGATGCCAAGAGGAACGCGTTATCCGTACTGTTGAAGGTCCCGACCACTTTTGGACGGTTCGTCGGTCCCACAGGACGGCTGGCTACCGGTAAACTCGTGATAGGAATATCGTCAACGCCGACGCGTAGCCAACTGACACTAATCGCGCCCCGATCTTTGAGGGGATGGATATAACCTACATAATCATAAGCATCTTGTCCATTGAGTGTGGAATGCATGAAACTGACTTCATATCGCGTGAGGTGTCCCAACCCCGCAGGATTCCAATAAGACGCGTAAGCGTTATCGCTGAGCGCAGTCCCTGCACCGCCCATAGCAAGGGCACGGGCACCGACCCCAAGCGTCAAGAAGTCCGCAGTGTATTTCGCATCTACAGATTGGATCGTGATACATATCGCAATTATAGGCACAATAAAGTGTATGATACTTTTTTTCATGGAGACCTTCATTACCGCAACTTCATCATTTTGAGTATCTCAGTAATGTCTTTTTCACCTTCACGCTGGATTTTGAGTTTAGCGTAGTAAACACCATTCGCGACTTCGACCCCTTCAGCATCCCTACCATCCCATTCCACCATCAAGAACCCGGGCGTTGGTGGCATAGAGAGTTCTCGAACCAACCTGCCACTCAGCGTATAGATTTTCACATTAATTGCGTCAGCGGGTGCTGTTAATTCACACGTGAGGGTGGTTTTACGCGGAAACGGATTCGGATAGTTCAGAAACGATAGCAGCTGCAAGTTGTCGTGGACCCGAAATGTAGTACGTTTTGTGTCGGTATTTCCATGCACATCGCTTGCCGTGAGTCGAAGTTCGTACTCTCGTGGTTCAAGCTCAGGAGAAGGATACGTTAAAACGAGTTGGTTTGAACCTGGGTTATGTGTTAATTGATACATCTCTGGATCAATAGGTTCGTATTCGCCTGATACCCTTCCAAGTTCTAAAAGTATCGGTCGGGTGAGATAATCAAGCCCACTCGGATCGGTTAACGTCGCGCCGATGAGGGGTTCAGGGTCTGTCGCATCGCCCGGCACAAAATGTTGCTGGTTACCGATGGTGAGTTGGATGTCTGGTGGCACGGTATCGTCACTGTACATGAGCGTAATCGGTCCGAGTCGATCCGTTGTTGCCCGAATGATACCAATAGATCGAGTTTCAAAGCGGAATCTATCACCAGGGGTGAAAGGGTCTTCCCCTTGTGTAAGTTGAAACCGTAAACCGTAGCGTTCGTGGAAGAACGGTTGCCCAATTGTTCCGTGGAGCGGCGTACCATCCGTTTGAGAACGCAAAATCCCTGTTTTCTCACCTTCAACCCGAAATTCGGTATGCGTCATGAAAAAGATAGTCCATCGATCTTCAGGTATAGTCGTATCTGCTGGAAGTTCAATATAACTGATGGTACCGGTGCCTCGATTGGTGTCTCTGAATCCAGAAGCGTACCAATGCAGTTCTTGTTGGAGCAGATCTTCAACGTTTGTCTGGACCTCCACGGGTTGGTTGATCGCAGTTATGTTGAATGCCCAAACATCTCCGAACCTGAAAGGTTGCTCAAAATCCTGTTCCAAGTTCAAAGCAAACCCATGTGTAAAGTTCGGGTAGTCTATACTGAAACTTGCGAGCTGCTCTGCCGATGAAATAACTTCCAAGGCATCAAGTTCTTGTGACTCCGCTACGAAGGGTGCGAAGAAGACCCGATAGGTTCGAGGTCCTGTGAAAAAGAGGACATATTTGCCGGTTGGTATGCCTTCAGGTTGGATACTAACATCGTTGAGTCGCCCGCCTCCAACATTTTCATCAGTCACATTTGTTACATGCATGCGCTCTTGTAACGCGCCCGTGGCATTGGTCAGCTGCTGCGAGGGGAGCCTTGTCCAATATCCGAGGATTGGACTGAACATGTAGATCCCCATTTCACGCGCGCGAGTTACAACCGCTGTATCAATCGTGTCTGCGACATCTAATCCATCTGTCACTTCCTCTGAACTGCCCAATAACTCTTCAGCGAGTTGTGTTCTGAGGGCGCCGAAGTCGAAACTTAAGTCAATTGCCACAGGAGATGCCAACTGAACACGGCTATCGTCTGTCGGTTCTTGGCTTTCAGCTAAGAAACGCTTATTCAGCACTATTTCGTAACCGTATACGGTCCGCCCCGGCAGTAGCGTGCGCCCGGACATATCTGTAATTGTGCTTGTAGCTATAGGTTTTGTAGCCGTTCCAGTGTCCCCCGTTCCTATAGCTGCGAATGCCTGTTCATCTAACGCACGAATTGAAAGCACTGCTGTATCCTGAAGTGCCCCAGGAGGTGCCGTGACAACGCAGTTTCTGTCCAAACTGATAACTTGACTTGAAGTGGATCCGATCATACCCATATCAACAGAGATTCGACGATAGGCGATATTATCCGCTTCATCATTTTCAAGAATATTACCGAATTGATCCGTTTCAGTTTCTGTTACATCGACATAAACAAATATGTCGTGTGTCCCGAAAGGCAGTTGATTTTTCAGATTTAAAGTTGCAGTTGCAATGGGCAAAATATTCAGGGGATCGGGTTCATAGACATCTTTCCGTGAAGGTGCCTCTTCGTTGGGTAACCCAGCCCCTACAAGCGGCGTGCGTTGTATCCAGTCTTCGGGTCGAATCCGAGCGGTTCCGAGAAATTTGACATCGCTATCAACGATCATATCTTCGTCAGTATCAGGATTGCCGCTAAAAAAAGAGACATCAACAGGTGTTTTTATTTTCCCCCCCTCTACCTGAACATCAGCGGATAGATACCACTGTTTCACTTGCGAATTGTAGCCGTAACCTATCATATCGGCTCTCCCTACTTCGACAACGGAGAGGTTCGGATAGATGTAAGGATAATACTCAAGGCGATCACTTTTAGTTATATTGCCATCTGAATCTGTAACCGTAATTTCATATCGTACAAGGGAACCGTCTGTAGGCGCGCTTAGCGGTTCAGGCGTTGTCCACCATCCATCTTTACTTGTCCCTTCCGCGCTAACGGGTCGGGATCCTTGGATGAGATGGACCGTCTCCCATTGGCGTGTTTCTAAATTGCGCCACTCCATGACGACAAGGAGCGATTGCTCCTTTTCATCAGAAATCTGAACAGAGATTTGAAACTTATCTTCGCCGACTAATTCGGGACGGATATCAAGAATTTTCGGGACATTGACGGTAAAACCGTCGCCACCAACGGCAACAGTTGTGTTGCTTTGTGCATAGTACTCAACGTGTGCATCGCCACTTGCAATATTCCGTGGAACCGTGAACGTCACAGCTGGATAGGCACCTTGGCTAACAGTAAGCGTTTTGGTCAAAGGGACATCACCGGTGTAGTATTCAACGGGGCCGGCGACACCTTGAGAGACAGCCGTTTTACCTGGAAATAGTGCTTTGACAGTAAGCGTGCCGTTAAAACCGGTATCTTTAGCGAAGCGTTTCGTCCGACTGACCGGGTCATAAGTAGCAGTCTGAATGTGCCCCGGTGCTATTCGGAGCGTATCTCCTGGGGCAACCGTCTTTGTCTCAATGGTCGGTTGAATTTCGCCATCAGCAATAGCAAGCTGTAAAGCGGGATCCCCAAAAAGCGTATACTCCATCATCACATCAATTTGACTTGTGCCTTCTGTTATGAGAAGTTCAACCTTTGAATCAAAGCTCAAAGGCCCGAGTTGTCGGACATTGCGTTTGAAGAGCATATCAAAGATGATACGGTTGAGTGCATCATTTCCGCTGCCGTAAGTGAGGCGGGTGGCACTCAACATACCGATGATGCCGCCTCTCTCCTTGCGTAACAATTTCTCGGCCATACTCGGTTCGCCGGGCTGATCAAAGTAGCCGTTGTAACAACTAAGTACCAACATGAACGGAATCTTATTTGTCTCGCTGACCTGATCAACTGATACGTTGTCGAAGATGATTTCGTGTGCCCAGACAGTTCTGCCGCCGTGTCCTGCGTATTGGGCAATTACAGCTCCCGCGCCGAGGGACTCGATAATTTTATCTTTTGCGACGCGTTGCGGCAAAACACCTGGATAGTCTTCAGGCTTTGCCTCAACCTCGTCAGTGATATCCTCAAGGAAGATTTCGACGGTTTCATAGCCTAAACGGGTGTGGTCCTTTGCGATCTCATCAAGGCTCTTCTTGAAGATGAAATCTCCGGAGTTACTGACTTCATCATCAGCAACAGAGATGATCCGCCGCCGCCAGTCCCCGTTCGGAGGGGACTGTTCATAATTTACGATCTTATCAACAATAATATCGGCTTGATCGACGGTTTCAACACTGAGCCTACCGATATAGAAATCAGTGAATTCATCGTGTCCTGATACGGTAGCGTACCAGTGATCTGATGCAGTTCGCCCGAAGGAATCGGTTCGGATGTAGTGTGTCGGGATGTAACCATCAAGTTCCGGGGGTTCAGCGTAAACTTCTGTATCAACACCGCGAAAGTCGTAGGTGCCATCGCCGAAGAGAACAACGTAACTGAGTGCGGGTGGTGTCCAAGATTGATAGGCGTGTGTTAGAAAATCTTTGATTGCTTTTGGGCTGACCCCTCCATCACCGTAAGTGTTGTAGATATCATCAGTCGTTACAACTTTTGTTCGATATCCGCCGCCTCCAGACGTTGCACGCCATTCAGCTAATCTTTGTGCTGAAGCAAGGAATTTGGGATGCGCCACAATCAGATAATCGGCACCCTGCGTTGTCGTCGCTAAACCAGTGGGTTCAATGATTTCAATACGTTCAGGCTGCCTTAATGCGGTATTCGAGACTGCAATAAACTGTGTACTTCGGGTATCAAGCACCTGAAAAAGTGCGTTATATGTATCTGTACGTATTGTATCAGACTCTATAGTAACCCCCTGCATCCGAGCAGTGAGGTATGTGCCATCCGTTTCAAAGATATGAACACCTGGGTCGCGGAACATCTCAATTTTGTACTGGAGTTTCCGTCCGCCTGCCGGCTGTGTGCCTGAAGTATCATCTTCGGTAGGTGATTTGAACCACAACTCATCCGCAACGGCGCGGAAGAGACGGGTGTACTCAACGGAAAAACGGTTGAGGTAGACGTGATACGGATACCGGGTGGTATCCTCGTCAACATTATCATCAACGCGTGCGAGAGACAAAACATTCAATTCTCCGTTTGTGTTGTCCTTGAGTGTGTCCCAAGTCCGTAAGAACCTTTCAACAGTGAGGGTATCTTGATGCCCCCACTCGGCTACTTCAATGCGTACACCGTTGACAGAGACTAAAATGTGATGTGGTACCGGTGTGCCGCCTTGCAAATCGACAGAGATATGTGATGGATCGAAACTTTTTGCGACATCATACAACGGAAACTCAAGCCGCATTTCGGCAGCATCGCCGCCATTCTTGATACCGTCCCAGTACCAGAAATCATTTTCCGCAAACCACTTGTGTTTATCGTCGCTATAGACAAATTCGAGGTTATTTGTTAGGTAGTCCTCTTCAAAGTTCACCTTAGAACGAAAAGTGGGAACCTGTGTCGCTGTTGGGTCCGTTGGACTGGCGGTAACCTGTGGTACCCGCGTTGGGATGCGATTATTGTTATCGACTGTGAGCCAATAGATATTCCAACGGCTATAAGGATTTTTTGGCTTATGTCCAAGAAAAAATATTGCGTCCTTCGGATCAAAACTTCTATCCCCTGCGCCGCTGATGTAGATCGGAACATCTCTGTTCCCTTGCGTTACACGGAGTCTTGCTGGATTTGTACCGTTGAGTTCTACACCCCAATCGCGCGCCAGGGATTCTGCTGTCAGCGCATAGATACCCGTTTCCCAAACGAACAATTTATAGCGTGTGACATTGCCGATATTGGTAGAAAGTGTTGGTGCTGCAGGCACAAGAGGACGAGGTGCACGAAAATGCGCAGCTTGTTCGGCATTAAGGAGTTGGCGTGAGAAAGCACGTTCAAAAGCCTCTGATTCGGCTATCGGTATGCGGCTGTTCAGCAGCATTTCATTGCCACTCACCGATCTTGAGGGACTGCCCACCACTGACTGCTGACGACTGCCATAAGAGAAACGGATATTCACTGTGAAGCGTGAATATAAGCGCAACTGGCGACTTTTGGGGAAATACTGCACAGGATATAGTGCCAAAGCGATAACACGTTGATTGCGAATATAACCTTCACGTACAATACGCGCAATCGGTAACCCCGGATATGAAAAGTTTCCCGCATTTGACTGATACGCGCTGCCACTTTCCGTCCAGTGTTGTGTCGCCGAATGTTGTGAATCGTTTTCGCGCACATCGAAAACTGAAACAGGTGCAAGACGCACCCCCGCACGTGTCTCGGCAGGTGCCGCTGAAACATCAACTGCTTCAATTATTGCTGTCGCGGGTATCCCCAGCATAAGGCGTGTGACTGGAACTTTCGGGTTCCCGGGTTCACCAGTGAACTGACAATCGGCGTAACGGACATCTTGGTAGCGGATGTTGTCTCGGATGATTTCAGTGAACGTAAGGTCAGGTAAGACGAACTGAAGCGTGATGCCTTCGGTTGATGTAACCTGAGTAACTTGCGCAGACGCACTGAAAGTCCATTGAAAAAAGGAAAGGACAAGGATGCTTAGTATAACACCAAGACTCAATTTCGTGTGCACCCATTGTACTTTTCTATTTGTCTGTTTTGAGAATAGTTTCATTTTTTAAGGGGTATCGGTTGTCAAGCACCACTGCTCAAACCTGAAAGGCGATGTTGTCGTTTTGAGAGCGAAAATTTTGCGTATTAACTTCTATGTGTGTTGTGAGATGTAATTTCTTCATTTTTTCTTATCTCACTTTCAAAAGGATTTTACCGAAATTACGGTTCGCTTCCATATATTCATGTGCTTGCTGTGCTTCTGATAAGGGAAAAACGGTATCAATCACAGGTTGAAGTGTACCGCGTTTTAATTCTGGTAACCACCGACTCACAAAACGCTGCGTGATAGCGATTTTTTCGTCAATAGATTGTGGACGCATGACTGATCCGATAATCTTGAGTCGGTTGCGCATCACTGTTCCGAGATTAATTTCCGCAGTTGAACCGCCGATTAATCCGACTTGTAAGAGTCTACCTTGTGTTTTGAGTATGGAAAGGTTCCGCTCAAGATACGGAGCACCGATAAAGTCCAAAACGACATCAACACCTTGTTTATCCGTCAAACGAGCAATTTCAGCAACAAAGTCAGTTGTTTTGTAGTTGATGCCTTCTATTGCGCCGAGTGCCTTACATTTTTCAATCTTTCCCGATGTGCCGGCAGTGACAAAGACCTCAGCACCCGCATGATGAGAGATTTGGACCCCGGCACTGCCGACACCACTCCCACCTGCATGAATTAGGATTGTCTCACCAGCCGATAATTTGCCTAAAGTGAAAATGTTTTCGTTTGCCGTAAAAAACACCTCGGGGACCGCTGCAGCCTGCTCAAAACTCCATTCATCGGGTATCGGCATCGCCATGCGGTAATCAATAACAGCTTGTTCAGCGTAACCGCCACCCCCGACGAGTCCAAAGACGCGATCGCCTATTGTTACGCCTTTAACAGCACGCCCCACCGCTGAAACGGTACCAGCAATTTCTAAGCCGAGTATCTCAGATTCACCCGGTGGTGGTGGATATCCGCCACGCCGCTGAATCATGTCGGCTCGATTTAAAGCAGTGGCATGAACATCTACCACAAGTTGTGTTTCTGTCGGTTGCGGCGAGGGGGCTTCGCCTAATTGCAGCACTTCCGGTCCGCCGTCACCTGTTCTGGTAATCGCTTTCACTGTCTACCTCACTTTTCTGTTTGAATTTTATGCTCATATCTCCCCAATTTTAGCATATTTGGAAGGGGTATGCCAAATTTAAATGAGACGTAAAAAAAGAAGCGGATTGCAACCTTTTCGACTTATTAGCGTCTAAAAGCATAGAGAAGAACACGAAAACGTAAAAATTAACCAAGGAAAGGAACACACAATGGGAAAAAAGAACACAAAAACTCCGAAGAAGTTAGCATCCCGCCGATTCAACCCGGTGAAATCGAAGTTAGAATCCATGAACGAGTGCTTTGAGCAATTGCAGAACGGACTGCCGGATAGTCAAGAAGCGTACGTCAACGGGGACCGGATCACGCATTCTTATGTTAAAAGCTGCTTCCTCATGATTATCCAACGCGCCGTGGATATTAATAATGTTATCATAGAATTTCGGGAGCAGACACCGCCGCAGCAAAAACACCACAGTTTTCTTACACTCTATCAAAACAACGCCATCGATAAAAAGACGTTGGATTTTTTCATAAAGGCATTAGACTATTACGAAAACATCGTTAACCCCTACCAAGAGCTTTCCGCTTCTGAACTATATGATGTTTCCTGCGACCTTTTGAAGTACGGTGAAGCGTACACCCATCAACTTGAAAATTACTTCGTGAATCTCGCTGTATCATAAAATAGGCGCGGTCTGTAACCGCGCCTATTGCTTTAAGATAACTGGCTCAATTATAGGTTGCGCCTATACGCCTTAATTAAATTCAACAACACCGCCTGTTCCTTTTAGTACAATATCTGGTTTAAGCAGAATTTTCTCTTCTTCTTCCAACCTAAAACCGGTTGGATGGAGCTTATAAGCGATTCTGAGGGGGAGGTATTTCCCTAAATCGGCGTATCTTTCTACCTCAGTCTTAAAGATTTGCTGTTCGCTCATCTGGGTCTGATAGGCGTACCAATACTTGAGGTATGACCGGATACGGGTATTAAAAATCATTTCCCCCGAGCTTGTATCGATAACTTTGACGCGGGTACGACCAATAGCGGTTAGGCGCGTGCGAATATAGGTGGATGTACCAGAAATTCCGCCTTGTCTGCCTTGCTTCATAAGATGTTGGTCAAAGTCTCGCCGGGTTAAATCTGGTTTTTCAACCATCCCGATGATAACCATATCCACACGGAGTGCCTCTCCGAGTTTTGCTGCCAAAGCAGGGTCTGCATATACCTGTGCTAATGTTAATCCCATTTTTGTGAGTTCATCGTCAACCGGTTTAACTTTGTTTGAAATGTCGTAAACCCACTCTGCCTCTTTGAATATGAGTGCCAAGCGATCTGCAAGGTTCACGCTGATTCTTCCGCCTAATTTGTCTACCTCTTCTGCCGCACCTTCCTCAGCATGGAATCGAGCAACAGCAATGCGCTTTGCATCACTAATTGGTGGTGGGATGTCAATGTCGTTATCTGGGCCAAGGCAACCCACAATCGCAACGCAGAGAAGTGGTATGAGTAGAGTTGAAAAGAAACGTATCACTGAAGTATGCCTCCTATATTTTCGGGGTAACTTAAGCGTCAAATTTTCTGCCGTTGAGAACTCGAAAATTGACACCAGTTCCAACATTACGTGCTTCTGAAAATTCTTTCCCTCACTCCTATGAGGAAATCAATAACTGAATCTTAGACCAAAAGGCTTAGGCTTCCTATGTGTAGGGTTGTACTGCAGTTAGTTTTAACTGTGAACCGCGTTACCAACTATTGGAAGGAAGCTGAATTACGAACAGCATACCACAAATTGCAGAAATAAGTCAAGTATTATCCGATAGCTAAAGCGCGAACTTCTCCGAATTCATGTTCCAGTTTAGTCCATGAATCACCGGCGTCTGTACTACGGTAAAGTTGTCCACTCACACTACAAGCAATTAAGAGGTTATTAACCTTCGGATTATGGGCAAAGGTCCAGATTGTGCTATTCGCGGTTCTACCGATATCCGCGCGGTCCCATGTTTTTCCAGCATCACGCGTTGAGAAGATACCGCCTTGGTCACCCGGCGGACCATTCCCGGCACCGATGAACACTCTGCCCGAATCCCCGTTGAGAAAAAACGCTGCACGGCAATAGGGCCATGGATAATGTGACTTAACGTTCAACGGTGTCCACTGCTGTCCCATATCGGTTGTTACACAAACATCGTTGTTCGTCGCTGCGATGATTGTTTTCGGGGAACCCGGAACCACACACAGCCCGTGGATATCCAAGCTGCTAAGTCCATCACTGCGCTCGGTCCACGTTTCACCGCCATCAGTGCTAAGGCGCATCCCATCAATTTCAATTCCAGCATAGAGCGTTTGTGAATCTTCGGGATCAATCACAAAGGTTGTGACGCGCGGGATAATAGGAACACCTTCGCACTCTTGCGCTAAATCAACATCAAGTTGCTTCCAATTATCGCCTGCATCGGTAGATTTGAAAAGTGCGGAAGGACATGTGCCGGCATAAACCGTATCGGGTGTTTTTGGATCAATCGCTATTGACCATACTTCTTTTCCATCTAAAGGGCTTGGAAGATGGTGCCACGATTCAGCGGCGTTGTTTGTTCGGAAGATACCGTTTTCGGTACCTGCATAGACAGTGTCTGCGTCACTCGGATTGACAGCTATAGCACGAATATCAGCCTCCGGAAAGAGTCCGTTACTTACTCTGCGCCATGTGTCTCCGTTGTCGGTACTGTGCCAGACACTTTGTCCAATCGTTCCTGCATAGAGTGTAGGTTGCATTTTTTCCCCTTTTCTGAAGTTCCTAACTGGAGAGAAGAAAATAAAAATAAAATTGTCTTTCACTAACCGCGGAAACCGAGTTCGCACTGGCCTTAAATAGAATCTTAGGCAACAGATTTATCGAGTTCGTCACCTGTTACAAAAGCCTGATGCGACTCGTCGCGCGTTTATAATATTACTCGATTAGCGATCCTGTGTCAACAATTCGCGAATCGAGTGAAATCTGATATATGATAGATTCGGGTGCTATCTCCGGTTCAAGCAGAAATGAGAACCGATATAGGTAACTGTTCTGTGAATCTTGGGTTACTTGATACATCGCTTGTGCTTCCTTATAGGGGCGTTCAATCGCGTTATCAGAAAGCACCAAGGTCATAGTCGGAGTTAACCCAACGAGAGATTCGCTCGATTTGGCGATGATGTCCCAATACCGTGGATGTACTGGATTTGGGAGCACAGCGGAGGTGAAGGTGATATGTGCGCCGCGTGTGGCACTGTATTGATAGTTAGTGCTACGTGTATCGGCATTGATAGTCTCCGCTTGCAAGCTCGGCACCAGAATCGCCTCTGTGACAGTATTCGGTAACACAACGGACCCCGAATTACCGTCCGACGATTTTATCGCTTGCACATGGACATCACCGGTGTTATGAAATTCGATGGTATGGGCAGCATTGCTTGCCGATGAATCACTTGAAAATCCAAGTGTCAATCCACCCGCATCTTCAAATCCGATGTAGTCGGCTGAAAAATTACTGAGTCTCCCACTTTGTGTGCCGCTTGGATAGGAACGGTACCAACGGTGCGGCATAAGAGAAAGTCTAACGGCGCGATAGTCAGATAAATAGTTCGCCAATTTCCAATGGATAAAGATATCAGAGATTTTTTCCGTAACGCCTTTTGATGCGAGTGCATCTGAAACACCGGTGAGCGATGTGCCACGATTTCGGACAATTTCAGCTACTGTTCCTATGCCACCGTGCTGTTCATGAAGATAGAGCATCCAGAGGAAAGTAGCCCCGTAGTATGGCAATGAATCTGCCTCCGTTTCGGGCCAGGTTATAAGCGAAACAGAGGGCATTCTTTCAAATGCCGCGACATGTTCCTGCACTGGATAGCCGCATAGAAATGATGCGTATCCCGCACATCCTTCATCAACCCAAGTCGCTTCGTGAGGATCATGTCTCCAATGAATAAGATGTTGAAGCTCATGGGCAATAACATTATGTGCCATTTCACTATTTGGGTTAAGCGGTTGTGTATCTATATACAGCATATCCGCTTCGTTACTCCGAATCGGGAACCTACGAAATCCTGGGTTTCTGAGTACACCGAGATTTTGATCCGCTGGATTAAAAAAGCCAGCAGTGTACCGGTTCACATGGTTTATATCCCGAATATTAAGCAAGAGTAAAATAACCTTACCGTTTCCATCAATGTCCGGTGGTGCGCCAAATAGATCCACCAACGTAGAATAAATGCCGCGCTGTGGATTCGCAGGTGTAGCAGCATCAAAAGCGCGCACCATTGATTGTACGGTTTCGGCGGTAACCCGTGTATTCCACTCAGCCTCCTCAACAAAGATATAACAGAAACGACCAACACCACGCAACACAGCGGAGACAGTGTATTGTTGCATACTCCTAAAGTCAGGTGCGAAAAAGGTGCGCGCCATGCCAATCGGCAGCACAGGTGCAGTAGGTAGCGCTGGAATAGTCAGGTCCACCGGGGGGAAAGGTTGCGTTGTGTTTGCGTCTGGGTCTGACAATCGCGGGGTGCCACAGAGATATGCTGAACTCTGATACGATGCCCCTAAAACCAATAACACAAGCGTGAAAAGCACTGTTATATTTCTCATCTTACCAACTACCCACTGCTAAAGTAATAGCATTCGCGACTGATTTAGCCTTTAAAACTATCTGCTGGATCTGATGGTGTCCAGTTTCTGACGCAGTTCGGCATTATCCGGCTCAAGGCGCGCAGCATTCTCTAAAGTCTCCAATGCTTTATCTTTCAGACCCTTTTCAAGATATGCGTCACCGAGATGTAAAAGAATTTCAGGCGTATCGGGCAAATACCTAATTGCTTGCTCCAGGTTTTCTATAGCGGCATCAAGTTTCCCTTGTTTAAGATAAATAAGCCCTAAACTATCAAGATATGCGCCGGATGTGGGTACGCTTTTAAGTGCACGAAGAACAAGCGCTGCGGCTTCGTCTAATTTAATTCCTTGCTCCGCGTAGAGGTAACCTAACGCATTGTAGGCATCGGGTAATTCATGATTTGCGGACAGGTCTATCGCCTTACGTAGGTGGGTTTCTGCCTGCGGCACATCGTCTATCATTTGATAAGCTATCCCAATACCAGTGTGTGCTTGGACATCGTTGGCATCAGCAGCCAAAATCTTCGCAAAAGTCTGTATCGATTTTTGGGGGTTGTTGAATCTAAGGTAAATCTGCGCGAGTGTATAGCGGGCCTCTCGGATGCTTTCCGCTAACGCGATCCGTTCAGCACGTCTTGAGCGACTGCTACGCGTCCCACCTCGCATTGAAAGTGCGCGCGCCTCTAACAAGGTTATCGCGCGTGTGCCATGATATTCGGCTTTTTCAAAGTTATTCTGTGCCTGATATGCGAGGCTAATACCGTGGTGTGCATCAATTTCATCTGGATGCCCATTTTGGGTGCCTTCAATTGATGTCAGAACAGTGAGAAAAATTTTTATTGCCGCAGGATAGTCGCCTGTCTGAAGGTAAAGCTGCCCGAGATGGTTTCGCGTGTTCATCTGTTGAGGTTGGATTGTTACGACTCTTTCATAAGATTGCACAGCTTCATCAAGCCGGTTTTGCCCTTCATAAAGTTTGGCAAGTTCCGTATGGTATCGGTGATCGTAGGGTATAATACGGGTGAGTGCCTTAAAGGCGTTGATAGCGAGTTCAGGCTCATCAAAATCACGTGCCATACTGCCGAGGTAAAAATGTGCTTCATCGTGGTCCGGATTCAACTCAACGACACGGTTTAGAGTAGAAAACATGTCTTCTTTTAAGTTTTCAGCCCTTTCGTTATTCGTGCTATTCCGCTCCACATGAGAAATGAACCGAGTCGTTATTATCTTGGCAAGGATCCATGTTGCGTTCACATTTTCAGGGTTAAATTGAACAGCTTTTTCGGCATCTCTCTCCGCGCCCGTAATATCTTGCAATTTAGAAAATCGGAGTGCTGCACGCTCGGCATAAATGAAACTTATTCCGCGCGCTGATAAGATATCGGTCTCAACGGTGGCAGGGGACTCACTGTCGAGTTCTAATTCTGCAATTAAGGTATCATAGGCGATTTTGCTTTTGTGAGGATTTCGTCTATCTGTTTTGCAGTAGGCAGCCCACATTAGGTTGGTATAGATTCTCGCTGTGCGTGTCATACTCGGGTTTAACCCTGTATCAGCATCGGTAAGTGATAGCAATTCGGGGGTCTCTCCGGTTTGTGCCTGCAAACTGGTACCTAAAGCGAGACAAGTTATGATTAAAACAACAGTCATGAGTAAGCTAAGATATTTCATTTTTCTTCCCCGTGTGACAATTTTCTGCGAAATTTAACGCTGTTTGCTCAATTGGACGCTAAGAATCTTAGTCATCTTCAAGTAGGGAGGATGAAAGTTCAATTTTAGCGGCATCAACAAGTGTTTCGTCGACTTGAAGTGTCATGATACGCACGCCTTGGGTATTGCGTCCGATACGTCGAATATCACCAACCGCCGTTCGGGTGACATACCCGTTTGAACTAATAAGAACGAGTTCGTCAGAGTCTGCAACACGTTTTGCGGCAACGACTGCCCCGTTTCGGGCAGACTTTCCGATAGCAATGAGACCTTTCCCGCCGCGTTTTTGGGGACGGTAGGCAGAAACAGATGTGCGCTTACCATATCCATTTTCCGTGACAATCAATAAAGTATCATCTTCTTGTGTATTGTCTTCTTCAGATGGTTTACCATTAACAATAACCATTTGCGCCACAAAGTCGTCATCACTAAGTCCTATACCACGTACCCCGCGCGTGTTCCGTCCAAGCGACCTGACATCCTTTTCGCTGAACCGAATAGCCGTTCCTTTGTGAGTAACGAGAATGATGTCAGAATTACCTTCTGTTACTTGTGCCCCAATCAGTTTATCACCATCATCAAGGTTAACAGCAATAATGCCGCTTGATAACGTGTTTGCAAAACTGGCAAGTGCTGTCTTTTTGACAATGCCTTGCTGCGTTGCCATGAAAACAAATTCGCTGCCCAGAGTTTCGTCAGCATCAGTGCCTTCGGTTTCTTCGCTACTGTTTTTAGGACGTACCGTAACATAAGCCGTGATGTTTTCGCCTTGTGATAATCGGAGCAGGTTAACGACTGCGCGCCCAGCCGATTGGCGACGGGCTTCAGGAATCTGGTGTACTTTCAAGGTATAACACTTGCCCATATCTGTGAAGAACAAAATGTTCTGATGGGCGGTAGCAACGAAGATGTGCTGCAAAAAATCACCATCCTTTGTCGCAGCACCTCTAATTCCAACACCGCCGCGGTGCTGCTTCCGATAGGTATCCATAGGCAATCGTTTGATGTAGCCAGCGTGGGATAATGTAACCACCATCTCTTCATCAGCAATAAGATCTTCGACTTCAAATTCTTTGATCTCACCGGTGATTTCTGTCCGGCGTTCATCACCGTATTTCTCTCTAAGAGTTTCAAGTTCCGTCCGAATAATATCCGTTATCAACGTTTCACTGGCAAGGATTGCCCGGAATTCAGCAATTTGATCCAGCAATTCCGTGTATTCGTCGTGAATACGTTGGCGTTCAAGCCCTGTCAATTGGCGGAGCGTCATTGTGAGAATTTCTCTTGCCTGCATTTCGCTGAGTTGATATGTCTCTTGGAGTTCTTGCTCTGCCGCCTGCGGTGATTCAGCGGTTTGGACAAGTTCTATAACCGCCTCAATGTTTTGCAGTGCCAGTAAGT
The DNA here is from genome assembly GCA_022819945.1 of Candidatus Poribacteria bacterium. Lineage (GTDB taxonomy): Bacteria > Poribacteria > WGA-4E > WGA-4E > WGA-3G > WGA-3G. The sequence goes on along the minus strand of JAJEGI010000103.1, from coordinate 36,776 downwards.
ACCCTTCAAGGATATGGCTTCTACGTTCAGCGCGAGCGAGTTCAAATTGTGTCCGGCGGCGAACCACGTCTCTTCGATGTTCAAGATAGTAGTGCAGAATCTCCTCAAGTGTTAGAACTTTTGGAAGCCCATCCACAAGACAGAGAAGGTTCGCGCTGAAATTCGTCTGCATCTGTGTATGCTTATACAACTGATTTAGGATAACCTGTGCAATTTCGCCGCGCTTAAGGATTATGACAATTCGGATATCTTGATCCGACTCGTCCCGGATGTCTCTAATTCCATTGATGGTTTTGTTAACAACTAATTGAAACATCCGTTCAAGCAGCTGATTTTTCTTTACCTGAAATGGGATTTCAGTTATGACGATCTGTTCCTGCTCAACTTCCGATTTGCCAGCAGTAGTAATTCGTTCTATGATCGCTTTAGCCCGGACAGTCATGCTCCCTCTGCCGGTGGTGTACATATTCTTGATACCACTGGTACCAACGATCATTCCTGCAGTTGGAAAATCAGGGCCTTGGATGTGTTCCATCAACATTTCCGAGGTAGCATCTGGATCTGAAAGTTTGTAGAGTAGGGCATCAATAATTTCATTCAAGTTATGTGGCGGTATCCGAGTGAGATAGCCGACACCAATACCTGTTGTGCCGTTGATGAGCAAATTCGGTAAGAGTCCAGGGAGAACAGTCGGTTCTTCGAGAGAATCCTTGTAGTTCGGTTGGAAATCAACGACCTGCTTTTCAATATCAGTGAGCATCTCCCCAGTAATAGTAGCCAGTCGGCACTCTGTATAGCGCATCGCCCCAGGCGGGTCATCATCAATGCTACCAAAGTTTCCTTGCGGGTCTATGAGTGGATACCGCATATTAAACGGCTGCGCTAAACCGACAAGCGTTCCATAAATAGGGCCATCACCGTGTGGATGATAGTTTTTCATCACCTCCCCAACGACAGCGGCACATTTGTCATAAGGGCGGTTTGAAGTGAGGTTTATCTCTCCCATAGCATAAATAATCCGACGTGTGCCGGGTTTGAGACCGTCCCGGACATCGGGTATCGCGCGATTGGTGTTAACACTCATCGCGTAGGCGAGATACGATGTTTTTAGTTCATTTTCTATGTTGCTTTCTTGGATGTTTTCAATGTTTTCCATATAAATTAATAAATTGCGTTGCTATGCTCCCGCTGTTGAAGGGAACACTGTTTTCTATGAAATAAGTCTGTTCTTAAGAATTAATAAATTTTGGAACTGACAAGCAACACTTTGTAATATCCTCCTTTAGGCACCGTACAGATCGATATTCACCTGAGTGCCATAACGTTCTATAAATTCGCGTCGCGGTTCGACGGTATCGCCCATAAGTAGTGTAAAGATACGGTCAGCCTCAACAGCGTCTTCAAGCGTTACCCTAAGCAAAATACGCTCATCGGGACGCATAGTTGTGTCGCGTAATTGTTCGGCATCCATTTCAGCTAACCCCTTGTACCGAGTAATATTAAGGCCTCTGTGTTCCATTGCAAGGAGATGCTTCACAAGTGAAACGACATCTTCTGTATGGTGAACGTTACCATCTTCGGATTGAACGGTAAACAATTTTTGGCTTTCCGGTTCGCTTGGGTCGTCTGTATCTTCTGATGGTAAGAAATCCTCACCTTGAATATGGAATTCAGCGAGTTTCTCAAGTTCCTGCCGCAATTCATGATGCCAAGTCCTCGGCGTTGGATCGACTCTATTTTCAGGATCCGCTACGGGTGGTGGGTTTCCGAAAAGCAGCGTCTGCGTGTTGGTGGTGGACGATGGTTGCTCGGAATCCTCTTGGGCTGCTACTATAGGATCGCTGCGATGAGTCGGGGAAATATTGAGCATAGCAAGCAGTTTATCTATATCATCGGATGTATCGTCCCCATTGGTCTCGCTTGCTTCGGTTTGCATAGATGGATCAATGTTAGAAAACTGTGAGGCAGTTGCACCGCTTCGCTTGATTTGATCAAGGAGCATTTGAATTCTGCGTACAGCGTTAGAAATTGTACGGTACTCAGATGTCGTATAAGGTGTACCGCGTCGCCCATTTGTTATCTGCACGGTATCCAGAGCGAGTGTAAGGAGATAGTCTTCAAACTGCTCATCGTCCTGAAGGTATTGTGAACTCCTACCTTTTTTGACTTGGTAGAGCGGCGGTTGAGCGATGTAGAGATGACCAGAGGCAATGAGTTCTGGCATCTGGCGGAAGAAGAAAGTTAAAAGGAGTGTTCGTATGTGCGCACCGTCAACATCCGCATCAGCCATAATGATGATTTTGGAATATCGGAGTTTTTCAAGGTTGAATTCTTCGGCACCGATACCTGTTCCCAATGCGGTTACAATGTCGATAACTTGGGCGTTTTTGAGTATTTTGTCGAGTCGGGTTTTGTCTACATTAATGCCCTTACCCTTGAGAGGGAGAACAGCTTGATTTTCCCGATTACGTCCCTGCTTAGCCGTCCCCCCCGCGGAGTCACCCTCTACGAGAAAAATTTCGGTTCGGGAAGGGTCGCGTTCGGAACAGTCAGCAAGTTTGCCGGGCATTGAGGCGGAATCCAAGACGCTTTTACGACGGATCATCTCACGTGCACTGCGGGCGGCTTCACGGGCGCGCGCCGCATCAACGGCTTTCTGGATAATACGTTTGGAGACACTCGGGTTTTCTTCAAGAAGTGTCTTAAGGCGCGAACCGACAAAACTCTGAACAATGCCCTCAACTTCTGTGTTTCCGAGTTTGGATTTCGTCTGCCCTTCAAATTGCGGATCTGGGACTTTAACGCTAATGACAGCGGTCATTCCTTCACGAATATCTTCACCCGTAAGATCTACCTTGACATTCCGCAGGAGATCGTTGGCACTCGCATAGGTTTTGAAGGCGCGGGTCAGTGCACTTTTGAAACCGCTTTCATGAAAACCACCTTCCGTGGTGCGGATGTTATTGGCGTAAGAACTTATGTTCTCCGAGTAACTCGTGTTGAACTGAAAGGCAATCTCTACGGCAACATCTGATTGGACACCCTCTATGTAGATAGGTTGTGGGTGAAGGACTTCTTTGTTTTGATTGTGATGGGTGACAAAGGAAGCGAGACCACCGTCGTACTGAAAGGTAATCGGTTCAGAATTATCTTCATCGCGTTCATCGTGGAATTGAATGCGTACACCTTTGTTGAGGAACGCGAGTTCCCTAAGCCGATCGCGAAGGATGTCGTGTGAGAAATCAAGCGTGTCAAATATTTCAGCGTCTGGCATGAACGTCGTACGGGTTCCCGTTTTTTTACTAACGCCAGCTTCTTCTACAGGTGTCTGCGGGATCCCCCGTGCATAGCGTTGTTCGTAAATTGCACCGTTTTGCTGGACTTGGACATTGAGCCATTCAGAGAGTGCGTTGACACAAGAAGCTCCGACACCGTGTAGCCCGCCAGCGGTTTGATATCCAACTTGTTCACGGCCATCGAATTTACCACCGGCGTGTAAGGTCGTCATCACTACTTCGAGGGCGGACACACCAGCCGTTGCGTGCATGTCAACCGGTATGCCGCGACCATCATCAGCGACGGTAACGCTACCATCCGTATGGAGTTGCACGTTAATTTCCGTGCCGTAGCCTGCACCGATTTCGTCTATGCAGTTGTCAACTAACTCTGTAACAAGGTGGTGTAATCCAGCGGGACCGGTACTACCAATGTACATGCTCGGACGCTTTCTAACAGCTTCAAGCCCTTCAAGTATTTGTATATCGCTCGCTGTGTATGTTTGTTCGTTTTTTGACATATTTAGTTAGGGGCCCCCTTTAGATTAATTCCCACTTTTAAAATGGGATTCTACCTGTGTTAAATTAATACCGCAAAACGCAATCAACCCTACAGTTGTTGACTTATCTACTTAAAATAGAATACCTTATTTTAAAAGTTTTGTCAAGGCTTTTCTCTGCTTTGTGTAATGAATAATTGACGCAGGGAAGTTTTGAGTTCAGTATCCGTCACACCAGCGACTGTCTGTTCAACTTGATCTAATTCTTCAGGGGTTGGAGCGTGGGTATTGCTGCTGGCGTGAGGTGTGTCTGGAATTTTTGGGGCGGTAGGATTGTGACTTATGTCGCGTGGTGTTGCTTTCCGCCCTGGACGTATCTCTATCCGAAGATCCGTAAGGACGGTTTCTCCTAATTCCGCATTCAGATCCGCTATGATTTTCTGCTTATAGAACAATAGGGCATTTTTGAACGGCGGATATTCCGTATAGATTTTTAGAACGCCGTTTGAAAGAGATACCGGGACAGTTTTTGTGCCAAATGGTGCTTTGAGGCATTCTCGCCATAAAACAAACACCTTCTGTTCAAGCATCTTCGGCTCAAGGTCACGAGCGCGGGTGAATTCAGTGAGGAGGTCGCGTAAAGTTTGAGTTTTCCGCATTTTGCCCTCATTTGGGTCACGGATTTTTGATGACTTCCGTGGTAGAACTAATCTGAGCGTTTTCAACTATCAACACGCTCGGTTGATTTAGGTGGTGTACAAGTGGATCAACATCTGTGGCAGTGATGAAGGTCTGGGCACTTAAATCCTGAAGAACTTCCAACAAATAGCCTATCCGATTGTAATCTAACTCTGAGGTGACATCATCCAACAAGACTATAGGATTCCTACCTGTCAGATGTCGGATCAACTCTAATTCTGCTAACTTAAGTGCTAATGCGATAGTCCGCTGCTGACCCTGCGATCCATAAGATCGTGCGACTTCCCGAAATATTTCCGTTTCATGCTCGGGCGGATGTGAATCACGGTCATCGTAATGATTAGGAGAACTCGCTTTGGATTCGTTTTCCAATTCAATGAGAAAGTCATCCCGATGCGGACCGACTAAAGTTGTGCCTCTCTGCAAATCTGATTCGCGTGAACCGTTTAATGATACGCCAAAGTGCTTTATCACCTTATCTTCAGAAGTGATCTTGTCTGATACATCTGAGGGGTCCGCCAAAAGATTCGTGGAGAGGTCTTGCAAATTACCGTTTTCAATATTATTTGTTAACGTATCGTCCGGCACTGATGCCGAACGATACGTTAACGCCAAATTTTCCGCACCGCCGGTGAGTTTATGGTGGTTTTGGATTGCGTAATTTCTCAATTGATGAAAAATTTCCAACCGCTTTATGATAACTGCGGCACCGTGCATGAGTAACAATTTATCCCAAGCATCTAACTGGGCTGTGCTTGCAAACGCTGCGCGAATTTGCTTCAGCAACTCATTCCGTTGTTTGAGAACAAAATTATACGCTTGCAGGCTTTTTAGGTATTCACTGTCAGTTTGTGAAATCAAGAGATCTAAAAACCGTCTCCGCTCCGAGGGACCCCCCTTTACCAATGTTAGGGACTCCGGTGAAAAAAATACGGCATTAAATTGTCCTATCCACTCAGAACGTTTTGTCTGAAGAACCCCGTTCTTTTTTAGTTTAAACTGCCCCCGTGCTCGTTTCATCGCCTCAAGAGACGTCACATCGTCGCTACCGTTCCTCAATATCCCTTTTAGATAAAATCCTGACTCATGATGCCGAATCAATTCGGCATCATGAGTCGCACGGTGAGATTCCGCGGTGCAGAGAAAATAGATCGCTTCAAGCAGACTCGTCTTTCCCTGTGCATTTCCACCGACAATTAGGATAACGGGCTTAGGAAAGTCTATTTCGCAATCACTATAGTTACGAAAGTTTCGTAAAACGATATGATCTAATACCATCTGTTTTGAGGGTGAAAATTTTCCTTGAGCGGATATTGTTTGCAAACTAACTTTTAACACTTATCCACCTGCTCTACTAATTGTACTAATTCTCTATTAATATATAAATTGGGCCTTAGTAGTAGTAGTAGGGGCTGTGGATAAGTGGATAACTCGCTTAAACGCTTGCCACTATTGACAAGTACCCTGTGGATAACTTGTGGATAAATTAGTGAGTTATCAACAGGTTATCAACAAAGACGAAAAACAGACAAGTTATCAACAAGTTATCAACAAGTTATCAACAGTATTTTAACATGGTTATGCACAGGTTATCAACAGTATTAAAAGGACATTTTATAAGAAAAAAGTGCTAAATTTGGCTAACGGAATTGATCAAGTAGGAGCGTAATTGTTTGCTGCTCATCCTCATTACCGTGTATCATATTTTCTACCTGCTTGCAAGCGTGGATGATGGTGGTATGATTTTCCCTATTAAAAGCCTGTGCAATATTTGCGTAAGACATTTGTGTCAATTCCCTGCACATATACATAGCGATCTGTCGCGGTTGCACCAATTCCTTCGTCCTTTTCAGAGACACGAGGTCTGCTACATCAATACCGAAATAATCGGCAACAACAGTCTGTATCGCTTTTGACGTAGCTGTTCTTCGATGTTGAATCGGTGAAGGGGGCCCGACATCGTTGAGTACTTCTCGTGCGAGGTCTAAACTTAACTCTTCCTTGAGTATTGTAGCTTGCGCGACCAGCCGCGTGAGAGTGCCTTCGAGTTCTCGGATGTTAGTCTCAACGACTTCAGCAATGTAACTGAGCACATCATCAGGGAGGTTATACCCGTGGTCTTGGCACTTTTGGCGGAGGATTGCGATACGCATCTCGTACTGTGGCATGCCAATTTCAGCGACCATGCCTGATTGAAATCGGGATCGGAGCCGGACTTCAAGGTTTTCAAGGTTGTTTGGTGTCCGGTCACTGGTCATGACGATTTGGTTTGAATTCATGTGGAGCTCGTTGAAGGTGTTAAAGAACTCCTCTTGCGTGCCCTCTTTGCGTTCCAAAAACTGTATATCATCAATCAAAAGCATATCTGCTGTTCGATATTTTGTGCGAAATCCTTGTGCGGATCCGCGGTTAACAATAGACTCAACGTATTCATTCATGAAAGTCTCTGATGTAACGTACAAGACTTTCTTATCAGGCTGAGTCGCCGAGAGTCTATTACCGATTGCGTGCAAGAGATGGGTTTTACCTAATCCGACACCGCCATAAATAAAAAGTGGGTTATAGTCACGTCCGGGATTTTCTGAAACAGCTAAAGCTGTTGCGTGACAGATTCGATTGGGTGTATCAACAACGAAAGTATCGAACCGATAGTTCGGATTCAATCCTGTCTGATTTTGCTGTAATGAGATTGAGATATCGTTAGCCAAGGATGGGTCAGTGTTATCCTCAACTTCCGTTTCTATTGCGTCAGGATCCTCACTGCTATTGGACATAGAGTTATCTATCGTAAGAATGAGTGCGCACTGTGCCCCGATTAGCGTCGCTAACACCCGCTGAATATCAGCATGAAATCGTTCTTCAATCCGCGCACGTGTATACGCAGATGGTACAGCTATGTTCAATGCGTCCGCTGTGATTGAAAGCGGGACTGCTTGGTGAAGATAGACATCCTGCTGTGCTGTGTCGTTAAGGTTCTCTAATATTTCTGACCAAATTTCGTCTGGGGAGTGCCGCATGAGCATATATCCTAACCGAGATTGCACGTATGCCTTCAGCTTTAACATCGGCTCTCAAGCTTAGGCTTCATGATTCCTAAAAAAAATAAGATTATAGGATGCAATTATGGAGATTAAAATTTTTATTATAAAAAAATCGTATCATTTTCTGAGAGAAATGTCAACATTTTATTTTTCTGAAAAATATTAACCTGTCAAGAGCATACAAAAAAATATTCTGACCTAAAACCGAAATTTTAGCAAGTTATTTTTTCTTACCGACGAAAATGTATGAGGCAGCAAAAAATTTGACAAATCTCAAAAAATAGCGTATCATTTTAAAGCGAAACATCATACTGATCCGGTGAACGGACTCTTTATTTTTAAGGGTATAGTGTAATAAAAAAGATGATGCCTATCCTATAATTACCTAAGACCAAGACAGAAAAGAGGACAGATTCATGAAACGCACATATCAACCACATCGACGGAAACGGAAAAATAAATTAGGTTTTCGCAAACGGATGTCAACACGGCATGGCAGACAAACCATTGCGCGCCGTCGCGCCAAGGGGCGGAAGGTCCTAAGTGCCTAAAGTATTTTGATAAAGAACGGCTTACAGTCAAGCACTTGCATCCGGTTTCCTTATGTAGTGTTAGCGTGTTAAGTGTTAGACGAAAAAGTGAAGCAAACAGACGAATAAAAAACATCAATTCTTGTGTCAATGGGATGGGGAAAGCGAATGCCTCGAACTTTTAACTTACCTCACTTCTATCACAGCCCTATTATTTCTGTAGTTAAACAAGCGCGCCGAGATACGGATGTCCGAAAGCGAGACCTTGCACCAACCTTGTTAGATTTCGGACCCGTCCGATTTAAAATCGCTCGTCACTTCGGTTTCTGCTACGGCGTTGAAAATGCTATTGAAATCGCTTATCAGGCACTGGCAGAAAACCCAAACAAGCGTATTTTCCTATTGTCTGAAATTATTCACAATCCACGTGTCAACGAGAATCTAAAACAACGCGGTGTCCGGTTCTTAATGGATACGGCTGGTACCCCCCTCCTTCCCTTTGATATTTTGATGCCAAATGATGTTGTTATTGTTCCGGCTTTCGGGACGACCCTTGAGATAGAGAAGGCTCTCAAAGCGCGTGGTGTTACCCTTACTGCCTATAACACGACCTGTCCGTTTGTAGAGAAAGTTTGGCGGCGGAGTGAGGAGATCGGCAATCAGGATTACACTGTGGTTATCCATGGGAAACGTTATCATGAAGAGACTCGGGCAACGTTTTCACACGCACAGGCGAGCGCGCCCGTTGTCGTCGTGCGGGACTTTGAGGAAGCACGCGATTTAGCGAAAGTTATCTCTGGTGAAGCCGATACTGAGTTCTTCTTTGAAAAATTCGCAGATCGCTTTTCTCCAGGCTTCGATCCTGCTGTTCACCTGAAACGCATCGGTGTGGTCAACCAGACGACGATGCTCGCGACGGAGACTGAGGCGATTGCCAATTTGCTGCGGGATACTATCAGAACTGTGTACGGCGAAGTGGAGATGTCTTCACATTTTGCCGATACGAGAGACACGCTCTGTTATGCGACGAAAGAAAATCAGGATGCAACACTTGCACTGATTGCCGATGGTGGCGATATTGCTGTAGTTGTCGGCGGCTATAATTCTTCTAATACGAGCCATCTTGTGGAACTCTGTCAACAACACCTTCCGACCTATTTTATTCGAGATGCAGACGAGCTCCTGAGTCCAACATGTATTCGCCATCTGGAATTAGAGACAAAACACGTACAGACGACAGAAGATTGGCTTTTAAGGGATCCGAAAACACCTACCGATATTGTACTGACTGCTGGTGCGTCTTGCCCCGATGTTCTCTTGGATGAAGTATTGCAAAAGATTGTTGGCTGGTTTCCAGATACTCGGTCGGTAGAGGAAGTATTGGAGCTTTTCCTATAACGTTGACAGCGTTTTTAAGAGTACGGATATTTGTGATGGGGTGCCAACGCTGATCCGAACATGGTTGTGTAGACGTGGTGTGTCAAAATATCGGATGAGGATTCCGCGTTCCGCTAACATCGCTTTTAACGCCGCCGCATCTCGGTTGATAACCCGTGCGAGAATAAAATTCGCCTGACTCGGATACGGTTCCAAGAAATCAAACTCCCGCAGTGCCTGATAGAGTCTTCCCCGTTCCTCTACAATTTTTTCCACATTTTTTTCTAATTGGCGCACATCTGACAGCGAAGCCAACGCCGCTGTAGCACCCGCAAGGTTTACGTTATAGGGTTGCTTAATCTTCAACAGATGTGAAAGTATCCAGTACGGAAAAATTCCATAACCTACGCGTAATCCTGCAAGACCTGCCCATTTACTGAATGTCCGAAGCACAATCAGGTTTTCGTGTTCTAAAACCCAGTCTGCGCGACTCCCTCCAGCGAATTCAATGTAAGCCTCATCTAATACAACAATTAGTGGCAGTTGAAGCAGCTGCCGAAGACAGGTATCACCAAGCATCCCTCCGTCGGGGTTGTTTGGACTTGTAACAAAGAGGATTTTGATGTTACTGCTGCTGTTAACAATCTCAACTATCTTTTCAGTGTCTAACGAAAAATCCGATTTTCGCTCAATGTCAATTATCTTTCCACCGTTAAGTTCGGTGTCAAAACGGTACATACCAAAAGTGGGAGGGCAATTGATGACTGCATCACTCGGTGCGATGAAGAGTCGAATTAACAGGTCGATTAGTTCATCTGCGCCGTGTCCAGCGACGATGTGTGTCGCATCAATGCCTGTATATTGACTGAGTGCTTGACGGAGTAATGTACTGTCGGGATCTGGATAGATGTGATAATAGGTTTCATCTGCCAATGCTTGATAGATACGAGGCGAGGGACCGTAGGGGTTCTCGTTTGCATCAAGTTTAATGATGTTCTCAACAGGAATGCCAAGGCGTTGACTGAGCACATCAAACGGCACGATGGGCGTGTAAGGTGCCATGTCTGCAATATCTGGACGAATGAGATTTTTTAATGTTTCAGATGACATTTTTTTTGAGTTGTCAGTTATCAGTACGGTTTTTCTGCGAAAAACCTTTCAGTTTTCAGTTGCCAGTAAAAGAGACTTCTTCACTGGCAACTGGTTACTGGTAACTTCTTCACTGATAACTATTTCCCGTTACTGACTTGGATTCGGTGAGGTTCGGACTTCAACTGCTTTGGGTGTTAATGCGCCGAGCGGGGTTTCACCCTTTAACACCCGCACAAAATCATCCACAGTCATGTCCGCTACGCGCAAGTTGGAATCCTTTGTTCTTCCTGCGATGTGTGGTGTGTGGACGACGTTATCTCGGTTGCGCAGTTCATCATCAACGTGTACGGGTTCAATGTCGTAGACATCAAATGCGCCAGCAAGTTCATCTTTCACTATTCGTTCCCGCAGTGCTTCCATATCAACCGCATGGGCGCGTGTAATCACGACAACTAAACTGCCTTTGCGGAGGTGATAGATCCGTTCTCGATTCAATAGATGCCGCGCTGAAGGTGTTGGTGGGACCGCCACAAACACGATGTCGGAGTTATCAGCGAGCGTGTCCATATCGGCACGTTGCACGTCCCATTCTTGGAGGAGTTCGTCCGGTACATACGGATCAAAACCTACGACCGTTGCGCCGAAGACCCGACACCATTTTGCGATTTTTCCGCCAATCTGTCCGAGTCCGATGACACCGATGTTTTTAGTGCCAAGGTCGCCGTTGACGAAATCTGGATCGTCACAGAACTGATGTGCTGCGGGGAGTTTATCAAGGGATGCGCCGCTTTCACGGGCGTTTAGCGAACCCCACATCGGGTTCTCCCAATCCCAGAGTTTTTCACCCTGTGCCATCCGCAGATGCCACTGTGCTGTCCGTCTCAACGAAGACAACGCGAGACCAAAGGCACACTCAGCAACGGATTGTGACCAAGCTCGCGTCGATTCAATGACGGGGATACCGCGTGCCTGAAGGGCTTGGTATGGGATACCGTGGCCGGAATTATCTGTCATTGCTCCAAACACTTTGAGTTTGGGGGCTGCTGCGATACATGCTTCTGTCACGTTTCCACCAAAATGGGATATACCGATGGTTTCGCTTAAATCGACCTGTTCGTGAATAGGATCTCGGCTGCCGGTGTTGAGAACAAGGGTTACGCCGAGTTCTTCTAACCGACTTACCATCTGTTCATGCACATAGGGCCAAGAAACCTCTAAATTGGGATAACGTGTAAATACAAATTCAGGACTTGCCATATTTTTACTTTTCCTTGCGGTTCGGTTAGGTGTTGTTGAAGTTGGCAACAAGTGCCGACTTTCGTTACGTTATCGGTATCAGAACCTCTCTAACCGAAAACTGGAAACTGATAACCGATAACTATTTCCGATGAATGAGCAGATGCGGTCCAGTGGGGTATCTACCCATACGTGCGCCGTAGAGTGCGAACCCGCCTTTCGCTCCAGCATCCGCTTTTACTTCATAACGGACTCTTAATGTATCTGTCTTTCCATTTAGGACAAGTGATGGGTCTACCTTGATCTTGTGAAGGTAGCCGTAGATGCCGGGTTGCCCGTTGATATAAGAAAGCGCACCGCGTGCATCCGCAGGACAATCAGGAATGCGGATGGTGTCAATTTCAACACTGTTAACTGAGATTGTTACATCCGATGGATATTTCTCAGGTTCCGTTTGACGCGCACCGCCGTAGGCACTGGATGCTTCAAAAACGAGTGCCAGTTCTGAAATATCTGTTGTGTTGAGTCCTTCTGGTAATGACACCTCATATTCGACGTACCCACTCCCGACTGCAGAGAAAAGCTGCGCGTCGGTTGTCGGTTCCTCCCAAGAGGATTCAGATGTACTACCGGGTGTATAATTGAGACGCACTGCTTCTGAATCGGTTCGGAATTCGGGGTCAGAAACCCCTCCTACAGATGCTTCAACGAAATGCTCGAAATTGATGAAGTTACGGGCAACAATAGTTCCTGAGTGATCTGTTACCCACACGTGAAGTGTGCCAACCGCGGGATGAATATCAGGGATCTGTAATTCGAGTTGATGCACGTGTTGTACCTGATACTGCGGAAATGGAATCTCAACGTTTCCAGAAACGGTTCCACGCGTGACGTGTCCGGTCGCTGACATCGTATCCAATTGCCAATGGAGAGTCGTGCCAGTGATGGTTTTGTGTGAGAAGTGGCTCGCGTAAATATCCGCTTTTATCGCATCACCGGGGGCAACCGTTGTTCCAGGTGGATAATCAATAGCGATAAAGTCAAGGGTGTTGATGTCCAGATAGTCGTATCCGAACGCCTTTACCGACCTATCATAGTTCATGAAACCGTTGTGTTCCCACTCGATGTCTTGTAGTTCCGTGTAAATGTATCCGCAGATTTTTGGGTGGAGTCGGAGTTCATTCGTCAGGTATTTGAAACACCATGAGATGTCCTTGTCGCCTGCCCCTGCCGAGATACCACCGTATTCGCTGTTGATGAGTGGTGCATCGCTTTGCACGTTGCTGCCAGCATAGTTGAACGCTGAACCCGGGTATGTCTCTGCCACAACGTTGGCGATATGCTCTTTCGCGTGGTCATAGTCGTTAATATAGAAATGCCATGAATTGATGTCCGTTTCTACGTGGTCGTATAGACATGGCGAATTGTCTTCAATCAGGCGGGTTGTGTCTAACGATTTAGCGAGGTGATACATTTCACGGACCCATTCCTGTCGATCTGTCATCTCCTTGTATTCGTTACCGCCGAGTCCCCAAGTTTCGTTAAAATTGCACCAAGAAATGATTGATGGGTGATTGTAATCTCGATCAATGTTCCCACGGAGTGTTTCCTCAAAGCGTGTCTGTGCTTTTTCTGTATAAGTGCCAAAGTTTGGAATATCGCACATGAAGAGCATCCCTAACTTATCAGCCCAATAATAGAGACGCGGTTCATCGACTTTGATGTGGAGACGGAGGAAGTTGAATCCAAATTCCTTTGCGCGTTCAACGTCCGTGCGGATTGCTTCGTCTGTTAGGAACGTGTACACACCTTCCGGGTTAAACGACTGATTGAGCGCGCCGAGCAGGTAGATAGGACGGTTGTTAAGATAGATATATTGGTAATCTCCGCCGGGGGCTTTCTCGATAGAGACCTTCCGCATCCCAAAATACGTAAAAATTCTATCAATGACGGTATCTTCTGCTACCAATTCGAGGGTTACATCATAGAGATTCGGGGTATCTACGTCCCAGAAACGGAGTTGTTCAGGTGGGATATTAACGGTGAATTGGGTCTCATTACTGGAAACTTTAACAGAGCCGCTGAGTTCATCGCAATTCCAGCGTAGGGACATCTCGGTGTTTTTTACATCTCCATCTATATTAACAGCAAACGTAGCGGTAGCGTTATCAATGTCGGGTGTGATGTGACACTGTGCGATGTGCGTTGCACTTCTCGGTTCGAGATAAACCGTTTGCCAGATACCACTCGTACGGACATACCAACCGATCTGTTTGCCAGCAAGTTGTTCGCCGTGATCTTGTGCGTCATAAGCGCGAACGACGATACGCGCGGGTTCTCCCGGTGTAAGTGCGTCTGTGATGTCCAATTCAAACGGTAGGTACCCGTTTTCGTGCGTGCCTATTGGGTTTCCATTTACCCAGACTGTCGCTTCCCAGTCAACAGCACCAAAATTTAAAATAACACGCTTGTCGCCCCAATTTTCGGGGATGGACACGACTCTGCGGTACCATCCGATTGTGTGTCGAGGTTCACCACGGTAATTGCCTTCGCGATCTAAACCGCCGCAGGTGACCTCTTCTGGGTTGAGATAGGCGTTTTTGCTTAGGTAGTTTTCATTGCTTGCCTGTGCTTCTTCACCCCATGCTGCAAGACTTTCCCAAGGGTAAGGGACCTGTATCTGCAATGTCCATGGAGAATTGTCAGTCGGTTCTGGTGAATACCACTTGTTTTGTTTACCAATATCGTCTGGATCGAATGCGAATTCCCACGTGCCGTTGAGACAGAGCCAGTCGATGCCTTCTGATGTCCCGCGTTGGAAATCCGGACGCGGGTATTCTGGGCGCGGTATGTCTGTATTGTTTCCTCTCATGTTTTCCTTATTTTTATTTTTCTTTGCGGTTCGGTTCGTATCGTTTGAAGTTTTAGCGTCGTCTCCGTTTTACCGCTTTCCACTTCGTTTCAAGCTGCGTTTTTGTAGTTATAGCAGTTATCAGTTTTCAGTTAAAAGAGGTATTTGTTTAACAGAAGTTTCTTAACTGACCGCTGCTTACTGAAGACTGAAAACCAATATATCATAAATTTCTTTTCTTATCAATTTTTTAATGTTGTGCAGAGGATTAGGCTTTGGGGCGGAATTATCAATTTTCGTTAAAACTGGATGGCGATAATGAAATCACTGAATTTCGCCGCGGATGGTGAGTGCGCTTGCGACGGATAGGAAGTCTCTGCCTTCTTCGACTCTGTCGTGGTGGTAGCTGAGACCAAGATGGAAGTTTGCTGTGATATGGGTGCTGATTTTGTAACCGACGCGTAGTGTCGTCTCGTAACGCTCAGAACGTTCCTCACGGTTTGCCCCGAAATTTTCTCTACGGATCGCCCAAGAGAGCGTATTCGTTAACTCCAATTCATGTTTGAGCGGAATTCTCTTTCTGATAATTGGGATCCATATACCATTTTCTGTAAAATAGCGATAGTCGATACTAAAATTTGGAGTCACAATCAAAGCGTTACTCTGTATCCCACTTCGGAGTTGATCTCGAAGTGTTGCGCGTATACCCAATGCTGTCCGAGGCGTGTCTGAGTCTCCCCATGTGTGTATCCAACTCAGTGATGGGGTATGTGCTGTGCTTTCACTGAGTGTCGTTTCCAGTGTTGAATTATCTCGCTTTGTGAAACTATAGCGCACTTGGAAACGGGTGTTTTTCCGGGTATCTAATTTCATATCTCCTTCATAAGATTCTGCGTGCGACGTGTAGGTACTCCCTAAACTTTTCCGAAAGCTGTCAGAGGTACTCACAGTCGTCCCTAAAGATACCCAGCTCCAGGGATCTACGGAGCCGCGTAGCGAGTAACGGTTACTACGCCGGGAGTTTGACCGCTCCTTTGCGTCTTCCGCAAGCGACCAGATATCTAATGCTGACAATCCGGATTCAAGCTGCCGGTAGGATTCGGTAGCAGTGAAGTTGGCATTGGTGCTAATCGTGAAACTTTTGACAACTCTATGCAGGATCCCTTCCTGAACCACCGGTGTTACGTTGGTTTGTGCTGCATCGGTGCTAACCTCTCCTTTATCGCGTTCGATCCAGTCTCCGCGGTTTTCTTCAAATTCTTGGATTTGTGTCTCGTCGATGCCATTTTCTCGGAGTTGTTCAACTATTTTTGTGGCTTCGTTGCTTTGCGTGGCTTCTGTCGGCGTTTCTGTTTCTAAAGCGGGTGATGCGCCGTTTTGAGAGCCATCTGTCGGGGTTTGGGTTTCTGGCGGTTTCTCGGTTTTCAAGAACCATCCGAACCACTTTTGGACGCGGATGTTCATGCCGAGACTGATATTCCCGTTAAGTGAAGCGTTCTTTTGTTCTCTGAACCAGTTTTCACGGAAACTCATACGACTTGTCACAGTAGGGCGCAAGCCGATCAAATCTCGGTTAAGGCGCGGCGTAAACGAAAGTCGATGTTCTCGTTCGGCAATTGAAAAGTCCGGTTTCGTTTCTTCTTGCGTTTCTGATGCTGTCTCGGCATCGCTTGCAAGGGTGCTCGAACTATAACTCCGGTCTTCGCGTCTTTCAAGTGTCCGACGCACATCGTAACTCGGATTCAGACTGAAAATGTTTGTCGGTGTAATATTGAGTGTTATTGTGCCGCTATCCGTTTTCTCGTCCTGATTTCTTCCATAGCCGTAACTGTAATAAGATGTTGACGTTGATGCGGTATCCGTTGCAGTTTCAGGCTTTGCGAGTACATCTTCGTGGCGATATTGGGCATTAACACCGAGTTTTGAGCCGAGTTCATATCGGAAGCTGCCAGTGTAGAGGTGGCTAATTTGTGTGCCTTGACGCTCATTCCAAAAGTCTTGATAGTTGTATGCAAAACCGAGGTTGGGATACGGATTTTGGTTGAATTGGAGCGAAAAATCTCGGGTCCGGATTTCACTTTTCCCACTCTGGAAGCTGCTGTAACTGCCGCGTAGGCTCTCGGTTTCAGTGTTTTGTTGTCGGATACCGTATCGGATCGGCAGCCACGGAAAAATGGTGACATCTGCATCGATATTGAAGTCGTTATTTGTGGTACTATACCCTCGTGAAGAGAGGCGTTGTCTACCAATTTCACCAGCACCACTTTCAAAGTCTTTATCTTGACTCGCGTAACCGCCGCGTAATTTAACAATACTGCCAAGCGACATAGACATATTACCGCGACGCGCCCAACCCGCGCGGACGAGTGGATCGCCGAGGTGAATCTCATTCACCCAAATATCACCGCTAAGCTCTTGCGCCGTGTCATTACGGATACCGAGTAGGATACCACCAATGTTTTTAATAGAGAGTCGTGTGCTGTTGCTGCCTCTAACTGTGAAACCGTCAGGGTGTCCGTCTGGACTATCGCTATCACCTTCCGGTGGTTGAGTCTCGCTTTCAGGTTCTATAAACTGCTCTTGACTGGCTTCCAAAGGCTGATGACTATCGACTACATCCGGATAGGTGTTTCTACGCAAGTCGCGTAAATCGATTTCAATTAACTTCCAACCGTCAAAATCAATGGGTACAGTGTATTCATAATAGTCCGTCAGATTCTCGAAAACGTTAATATCTTCTTCCTGTGTCTGGCTAACAAACGGATCTGAGCTATAAAACGAGCTGCGGTAGCCAGTCCGGACGGTTGGTGCGAGCTGCAAAACGAAGGTTGTATGACTTTTGTCGCCGTAGAGCCAAAATCGCAACGTATCATGTTTACTGAAATCTTGTCCATCACTCTGCGTTAGACCTTTCAGTTGTTTGGAGGTAACGCCGTAAGAACCTGGAAACAGGTAATATTCAAGGCTAAGCGTCTGCTCGCGTTGCTGTTGTGTTTGAAAACCGAGTGAGCTCGCTGTGAATGGGTGCAGTTTTTTGAAAAGTTCGTTATCTTCGATATCGAGGTACGCGCTCTGATAGGCATCGTAGCTGAAGTTATCCTTTGTACCGACAATGAACTTTTCAATTGTATCTTCGACAACTGTACTTGTTGACAGCGTTTCACCGGCGAGTCCTGTTTCTGGGGTTGACTGAAGTCCTGGGCGGGTTATGATACCTTGTTGCCATTTATTTCCAACGATTTCGATGGATGCCCACTGTAATGTGCCTTTTACACTGCCAGGCGCGTTTTTGCTTAACCAAAATCGGAAGTGTTGCACGAAAACAAGACTCGGCACTCGAGAACCGACCGGTGTAAATTTGGAGAGCGGGATACTGAGGAACGTCCAACCGTTGGTATTTTTGCTTTTAATCCACTCATTTGGAATTTCGTTCAGCGGGATTGATATTTCAAAATAGGCATCTATACTATCAAGTACGCCGTCGCCGTTGAGGTCTTCGCTGTCCAAGATCTGGTTGTCAGCACCGATGGATGCTTCTTCAAAGGGACCGTCGTAATTCCATCCGACATCCTCACCTGTATCAAGCGCACCGTTCCCACGGTAGCGATCCGCATCTGAGAGATTCTCCAGATCCAAGTCAAGGGCATCAATCCTGTCATCTCCATTTGTGTCCGTTAGTGTGTTAGGCAGGTCTTCACTATCGAGGCGTTGATCGGCATCAGTGTCTTCATTCACTACTCCGAGGTTGATGTGTAGCGTCACATTGTCGTCGCCTTGAACGCGCACCCAGATGTCAACGAAACTACGTTCCGAATAGTCGACACCGGCGGCTGAGATGCCGTTTGAGAAGCCTCCCCACTCTGCCACTACATCTGTAAAATCATAACCGAGTTCCATAATGAGACGTTCTTCAGTGGAAAGTGAGAGCGGTTGGATCGTAGATGCGGGTACATCTCGGTTCCGCATATAGTTTCCGACGGCTTCCGATTCGTTTTTGTCTTTCAGCACAACTTTAAAGATGGCTCTATTCTCATCGGTCGGTATAACGCTGTAAGTATTCCCTTCAGTTGCAGGTGTATCCTCCGCTATATATGGCAGACTGCTCGGCTTCCAGTTATATTTCAACGTTGGTACTGTTGTCGATTCCTTCGCCCCTTCCATGCTATCAATAAGTGCGACACCGATGCTGTTAGGGTTGTTGTGTGAATAAGCTGCTTCTCCACTGAAATCAAGCGAGAGTGGGAGGTTTCTCATGTTAATAAATGGCAACAGATTGAAGATACCAGCGACATTGAAAGCTCTCCCAAAACTCGTATTTATATTGAACGCTTGCAGACGATTTGGAACGCTATTTACATCTGGTATCTCTGCCGGTTTCTGTCCAGTATTCAAGATATAGCCGGTTGAAAGCATGAACCCTTTTTGGAACACCGGATTGAAATAATTCATTGCACCGCCGTAGCCACCGTAATAACTCGCGCCTCTCCGGGACCTACCGCCCAGGCTGCCGTAGCTGCTATAGCCGCCGCCGAAACCACCGAGTCCACCGCCGCCGAAACCACCACCGAAACTACTTCTTCCTAAACCTCCAAATCCGCCTCTCCTACCTTGTAACCCGCCACTGAATGGATCTGTTGTGCCTTCACCGAGGAGACTTGGATCCATTGATTGGATACCGCCGAGACGATCAAATCTATCTTCAAGGCTCTGTTCTTTCTCTGATTTAGGTTTCGGCTTATGCGAATACTCTAACCAGACCCCCATCACGGCTTGTTGTGATGAACCGCCGAAAGGCGTTTTTTCAAATTCCACAACAATCTCGTCAAATTCGTCGAGTTGCCGAAAAAATCGGATGGTGCCGACCTCATAAAGCATCATATAGTCAGTATCACGGGTCAAGAGTTGTCCGTTCAACCGAACCTTCTCACTATTGGGGATGACGAACAAACCTACGTTGTATGTTTCTGATTGATATGTATAGTCGGCTATCATCGTATAGATTTGGGCATCTGAAAAAGTGCCTTCGAGATAGATGGCGTTGTTGTTAAGTGAATCGCGGTAGGTGTAATAGCGGTGGTTCGGATCGGTGATTTGAAAAGGGTTTGTCGTAGGAAAACGCAATAGACCTCTATCATAGTCTATGAACTGAGCATCAACGTTGCCATCACCGTTCTGATCCAAACCGAAGATTTCGATATAAGGGACAAGACCTTCATTTGTCTGGAAGGCTTCACTCTGTCCCTGGCGGCGGATTGTGAGTTGAAAGTCGCGTGGGTTAATATTTCGGCTGCCGAGGTGATAGACGTGTGTCGCCTCTGTGCCGCGGAACCCTTTTTCCTTCAGCACTATGTAACCTACTTCTTCGCCTTCTTCGTCAATTGTGCCATCTCCATTTTCATCCACAAACACACTGCCGGGTTTACCGACAGTGCCGCCGCCGCTACCACTATATTCATACGCAACGACGATGGTATAGTTTGCGGAGATCGGGGAGAGAAATTCTATTTCACCCGTCTCGTAATCGATGTTGTAATCCTGTCCAGCGAATTGTGGGTTGAAGTAACCGCGACTCGTCCGTTTACCGCCTTGGTTGTTGCCGACGACTCCATCGTCAATATAGATCTCTTCACTTCCCGATTTAATGGGGAGGTACCCTTCATGTATTAAGTCGTCTTCGCCTTTGTGGATATGGTAGTACCGATTTTTGACGTAGTTGGCATCGGGGATCTGCGTTCCGGGCGTTCCATATCCATAACCGCCAGCGCGCCGCGATTGTCCACGGAAAGTGCGCACCTCACGTATCCCTTTACTTCGAGAACCGAAAGCCGTAAGACGTGTGTTTTTCCATTCAAAAACGCCTTCAAGTCCGAACAAATTCCGATTGATATTCAGGAAACGGGTATTCGGCAAGTTGAGCGTTATGTCACCGAACGAGAGTGTTTTTATAATACTTTCCGGTTTGCCTTCGTACCAAATTTTGATTTTCTGTTCCTTCGCACCGCCAAGACCGTATCCACCGCCATAGCCTCCACCACCAAAACTGCTGCCGCCCGCACTATAATCCACGGCGATATGTGTGCGTTGTCCGACACGTCCGTGCAGCCCAAATTGCTGTATCTGACGTAGATTAAAACCTGTCGCGCGCGGGATGCCGCGGCTCCCATATCCACTATATCCACCAAATCCACTGCTGTAGCTACTCCCGTAACCACTGCCGTAGCTGCTATAACCACTGCCGTATCCACCGCCATAACCGGTATCACCAAAACCACCACTATAGCCGAAATCCTCGTAACCGTAAGATGAAGTGAGTCCGAGATCAAGCCCAGATGAATAGCCGCCGTAGCTACTCCCGTATCCGTATCCGCCGTATCGGTTCAGGTCTCCGCTACCGAAATAATGGGTCTTGTTTGCCTCTATAGTTACGGATTGTAAACCTGTTATCCGTAAGTTGGAGTCCATCGGTAGCGCGATACCTTTTTCATCACGTTTCGGTTTCGGTTTCCAGTCGTAGAGTTTATTGAGATCTGTTAATTCGGGTGGGTTTCGCCATCTACGGAGGCTGTCAAGGTAGGGTTGTATGTGTCTGCTTTCCTCGTCTGCCTCGGGTTGTTCCTTTTCATCTTGCCAGATGAAACGTTTTGAAGAGGGACCGGTATCGAAAGGATTACGGTTAAACAACCCAAACGCACTGTCGTTTCTTTTTTCCGCTGGTGTTTCGGGTTCGTCGGAGTCGGGAACAGTAACGCTATCACTGGGTGCTGTGGTTTCTGCTTGCGTTTCGTCGTTTTCTTCAGCGATACGACTTACAGCAATGTCAGACGTTACGGAAAGGACAATAATAAGGAGAAGCCCAATTTTATAAAGCAGGTTTTGGTGAACTGCAAATTTCGGCAATAAATTTTTCTGCACGTGTATTCTCTGTTGTTATCGGATTTATCAGGTTTCTGTGGATGTAAGGTTACGTTATTGGAAAAAATGTAACGTGAACTCAGTGAAAAAAAATTGTAGAGGTTTGACAAATCTACAAGTCCTATAGATTTTGCTGAACACGAGTAGAACCCAACACCGTGTATTTATAAATATCTGAGTGGAACTTGCATTTTGCCGGCACGGTACATCTTCTGTGATGCGGAATCTTGAGTAGAAACGAGAAAATGAGACTTTATGTTTACAAAAATTTTGTAGACATAAATATTTTTTGATAGCAAGCGCGGTTTGTAGGTGTATGGGTTATCGGCTGCGATCTTTAAGATACCCCCATGTTACCGCTAACTTCTCTGAAGCGTCCACCGCTTGAAATTGCTTTGAGAGACCCTCCATCACTTCAGCGATCTCATCTTCGTCTAATGCCGTATTGTAGACCGCGACCTCATCGATGATGCCCTTCAACGGACCGTTGTTGCCAGCAGGTCCTTGTGCGCCGATAATCAATGGTGCGTTGTTCGTGGCGGGTTTACCCGCAGCACCGCGTGGATTGAATTGTTCACCATCAACATAAGGCGTGAGATTCTTTTCATCATACACACCGGCAACGAAGTGCCATTCACCATCAGTGACCTCTTTGCTGCCCACCTGCAAGTCTTGTGCACCACCGGGGAGCGTGAACCCAAAAGTCATCACGCCGGGACGGATCCACATCGTATAGTTTCGATCTGGCCACGCTTCTTTCCCAAGAATAATTTGGTAGGGATCGACGATCTTCGGGACTTTTATCCACGCTGTCATTGTCCACTGCCTGAGGTTCATGATATCCTCATGCGGCACACTTACATGCCCGCCATCGAATTCAAGCGCAGTCTCAAATTTTCCGTCAGCCCACGCCACTTCGCCAATAATTTCACCGTGATGTTCGTTACCTGATAGGTCTTTAACGATTTTGCCGTCTCCTTCATCAAATAGCCATACGCCTATTGCATCAGCACTGGCACTGGTAACTCCGAAATAACACAAGATATGCATAAGGAGCATTGAAACAGTTAGCCTTATCATATTCTTTACCTCCCATAATTTTTCGGTTATTGGGCTCTTCTCTATTTTAATTTTAGCAGATTCTTCGCAAAGTTGCACATGTTTTTCTTTTGACATCTTCAGCACACTAAGATAGAATAGTGTATTATCAATAGTTGCCTTGGGTCTAAAACCCCGAATCTTTAGATTAGGTGTGTTAATATCTGCAATTAAGGATATCCAAACCATGCTAAAGTATCGAAGCGCGATTATCGGCTGCGGTGGGAGAGCCTACGGTCATGCGAATGCATATCAACAAGTTTCGCGAGGTGAGTTAGTTGCGTGTGCGAATCGATCCAATGCTGACCGTCGCGAAAAATTCGCTGAGACTTTCGGGATTACGGGTTACGCGGATGCCGCAGAGATGCTCCGGACAGAGAAACCTGATCTTGTTCACCTCGTCACGATGCCGGATCAATGGCGTGAACTCATGCCGCTGGTATCAGATTTTGGTGTGCCAGCGTGTATCGTTGAGAAGCCGATTGCTTGTGGCGTTGAAGACTGGCGTTTGCTCCGCGAATTAGAAAAGCGAACTGCTACGAAATTTGGTATAGGAAAACAGTACCGCTGGCACCCCGGACTTATCAATTGCCGAAAGATGGTGCAGAGTGGTATATTAGGGGAAATTCGGCTTTTAGATTTTTCGTGTGGTATGAACCTCTCTGCCCAAGGGACACATATCATCGATTGGGCGATGTCCTTAAATGGCGATTCACCTATCGTTCAGGTCTTTGGCACTGTCAGTGGTGCCGAGTCGTTGGACAGTACCTATCCGGCTCCCGATGGATCATCGTGCCAAGTAATCTTTGAAAACGGTGTCTACGGATTTTGGAACACCGGCTTTACCGCTCCACGGGTAATGAACGACGATGCCATCTACAAGCACTGTCGCGTTGCCGCTTACTGCGAAAGAGGGCATGTCCTCTTTGAAGAGTTCAACGGATGGGAGATCTTTTCCAAAACGGGCACCAAAATCCACCAAACGACACCTGACGAGTGGCGTGAAAACAACGACCTTGCGCAAGCACGTCTGACGGAGGCGATGTTCGACTGGATCGAGGACGATGCCAATCCAGTCGAAACGCATCTAAAACTTGCATTGCACCAGTTTAACGCCATTTTGGGCATCTATGTGAGTGCGATTTCTCACCAACCGATTGACATCCCTTTTGACCCGCCCACCGACCTTGATTCACAGATTCGAGAGGTATTGTCGCGTTCCTAATCCACGCCATTCAAAAATTTGACAAATTCTTGGTTTTATGCTATACTATTAAAGGTTTTATGTTAGAATAAGCGCGGGAATTTTGATACTATGGAAGTGCTATCTTGTCTACGCCAAATACGGCATCTTCAGAACCACACATCCATATCGCGCCGTCAGTGATGTGCGCGGATTTATGCAACTTAGAAACCGATATTCGGGAATTGGAAGCCGCTGGGATTAATATGCTCCATTTCGACTTGATGGACGCACATTTCGTCCCGAATATGCCGATTGGGCTTGCGCTGATTGAACAATTACGCCCAAAGACAGACTGTGCTTTTGATATTCACCTCATGGTGGAAAATAACGATTTTTTTGTGGATGCAGTCGCAGAGATGGGTGTCCAGCAGATAGCCGTTCACGTTGAATCAGCAACGCATCTTGATAGGACGTTATCTCTTATTCAAGCGCACGGCATCAAGGCAGGCGCAGCACTCAATCCTGCAACCCCACTCTCGGCATTGGATTATGTCCTGGATCGGCTCGATTTTGTGCTGATTATGACCGTAAATCCCGGATTTGCAGGGCAGAAGGTGGTTCCAGCGACCCTCCGAAAAATTGCGGAGTGTCGTGCTTTTTTGCAGGAACATGCCGTTGATCTGCCGATTGAAGTGGATGGCAACGTGAGTTTTGAAAATATCCCGAAAATGGTATCCGCCGGCGCGGATATCTTGGTCGGTGGCACGAGTAGCGTTTTCCAAAAATCGGGATCACGACTTGAAAACGTGCAACGTACCCAGCAGGCGATTGCGCTCGGACTTGCAACAAGAAAAAACGATAGTTACCGGTTATCGGATGTTGGTTAAAAGAGGACACTGATGCGTTAAAACCTCTCTTTAACTGACAAGTATAAAATAATGGAAGCACTTGTCCTTCACGGGGTTGGAGATTTACGATTAGAGCAGATTCCGGTGCCACCTGTTGCTGAAGGTGAGGTTCGCGTCCGAATTGGGTTCTGTGGTGTCTGCGGTTCCGATATTCCGAGAATTTTCGTCAAAGGCACCTATAGTTTTCCCACGGTTTGTGGACACGAATTTGCTGGCATTGTTGATGCATGCGGTCCTGAGGTTGACGGTTTTACAGCCGGGGACCCTGTCGTCGTGTTTCCGCTGCTCTGGTGTGGTACCTGTTCGGCGTGTGAACAGGGGAAGTATGTCCAATGCCACGACTATGATTATCTCGGTTCACGCAGCGATGGCGCTTTTGCTGAATATGTCGTCGCACCGAAAGCGAATCTGATCCGTGTCCCACAAGGCGTGACACTCGAAGCAGCAGCGATGACAGAACCCGCTGCAGTCGCACTACACGCGGTCCGTCGCGCGCAAACATCGTTTGTTGGAAAGACGGTTGCTATTTTTGGGGCGGGTCCCATCGGATTGATGACGGCGCAGTGGACGCGAATCATGGGCGCGACAACGGTGTTTCTCTTTGATATTGTTGATGAAAAATTGGAACTGGCGAAGCAACTCGGCTTTGACGAAGTGTTTAACACTACAACTGAAAAACCGGTTGAAGTCGTGAATGCGTCTACTGATGACAAGGGCGCGCATGTCTGTATTGAAGCCGCAGGGGTTCCTGCGACTTACCGCAATGCACTTGAGTGTGTCGGCCGCGGGGGGCGTGTCGTTTTACTCGGTAATCCCGATGCAGATGTAACCCTATCTGCAATGCTTATATCGCAATTAATGCGACGTGAAGTGAGTATTTTCGGAACCTGGAATTCCGATTATAGTCCTGCAGGCAACGACGACGATTGGCGGACTGTACTTCAAGCAATGGCTTCCGGTATGTTAACACTCACGCCGCTCATAACACATAAGGTTCCATTAGCAGGTAGTTCCAATATGTTGCATAAGATGCGAGACAAAAGTGAGTTTTACGCAAAAGTCTTGATTCACCCATCGGAGGAATAGGAGTCAGTCTACTGATAACTATAAAAAATATGAAAGCGGCTATACTTGAAAGTCTTGACAATTTGAGTGTGAAAGAAGTCCCTGAACCCGAAATCGATGATGATGCCGCTTTAATGCGCGTTGAAGCTGTGAGTATATGCGGTTCTGATGTGCGTATCCTCCATCACGGTAACCCACGCGTTAAACCCCCCACCATTATTGGTCATGAAAATTCCGGTGTCATCGTTAAGACTGGCAAAAATGTAACGCGCGTTAAAGAAGGGGACCGAGTATCGATCGGTGCTGATGTTCCATGCGGACAGTGCCGTTGGTGCCGGGACGGGCTCGGCAACAACTGCGCCATCAACTACGCGATCGGCTACCAGATCCCCGGTGCTTTCGCGCAATATATGAAACTCCCCCGTCTGGTTTTGGAGGAGGGACCGGTTACGCCCTTCGATGCATCACTGAGTTTTGATGAAGCGGCACTCGCTGAACCTCTTGCATGTGCTATTAACGGGCTCGAACTCGTCAATATGTCGCTCGGCAAAACCGTCGTTATCATCGGTCTCGGCCCCATCGGCTGTATGATGATTGACCTTGCGCGGGTTATGGGTGCCACGAAAGTTATCGGTGTGCAACGGAGTAAGCTGCGGATGGAGATTGCAAAGTTCTATGAAGCAGATGCTTATATCGCTTCTGAAGAGGAAGACGTAATTGAGAGGTGCAAGGAAGAAACTGAGGGCGAGGGCCCCGATATTGTTGTGACAACATGTGGTTCCGTTGAAGCGCACGAACAGGCTGTTGAAATGGTAGCGCACCGCGGATATGTCAATCTATTCGGTGGATTGCCAAAGACGATGAGACCCATGAGTGTTCTCTCTAATATTATTCATTATAAAGAGTGTTTTGTTACGGGTTCACACGGATGTGTGCCGCGCCATCATGAATTGGCGGTGCGTCTCCTTGAAAAAGGTTTAGTCCGTGTGAAACCGCTCATCACCCACCATTTTCCACTTGTTGAGATTGACAAGGCATTTGAAGCGATGGAATCTCGAAAAGGGATGAAGATTATGATACACCCACATGAGGAGGAGAGAGGAACGTAATGCAAGATTTTTCGCGGTTTATTCGAGATGTCCCCGATTTTCCGAAACCGGGCGTTTTATTCAAAGACATCACGCCACTTTTAAGAAATCCGACCGCCTTTCATAGAGCAATCGATGAATTTGCCCTCCGTTATAAACTTGAAGCAATTGATGTCGTTACTGGAACTGAGGCACGCGGCTTCATTTTTGGTGCTGCGCTCGCTTATCGGCTCGGTGTCGGTTTTGTCCCGATCCGAAAACGCGGTAAATTACCGCATCGGACATACGAAGCCACGTACGATCTTGAATACGGTTATGATGTCGTTGCAATCCATCAAGATGCATTCCCGAAACACAGCAGAGTACTCGTATGTGATGATGTTTTGGCAACTGGTGGCACGCTTGCTGCGTCAATCGAGCTCGTTGAAAAACTGGAAGGGCACATCGTTGGCATCGCTGTTTTACTTGAGTTACTGGAATTCAACGGCAGGGAGAAGATTCCGAACTACGATATTTTTTCGCTCATCAAATATTAATACCATTTCTGATGCTGAATAACCGTTTCTCATTAACGAAAACCGGTTCGTAGTCGCGCAATTCATTGCGCCTTTTACATTTCGCTTTCATAGAGTTTCAAAATCTCTTAAATGTGAATTTATTTTTCAGATTTGGTATAAAAACACGTGCGCCTGTAGCTCAATGGATAGAGCAGTGGTTTCCTAAACCACGTGTTGGGGGTTCGATTCCTCTCAGGCGCGTTTGAAATGGTTGTCAGGCTTCGGTTTTCGGTTATCAGTTAAGCGTATGACGGGTAAAAACGATTTGTCCGCCACAACTCTTAACTGACAACTGATGACTCTGACAACCGATAACTGATAATTGATAATCATTCTAATGTTTAGGAGTAACTTGGATGTACAGATTCAACATCTGGAAAATAGTTTTAATCGTCGGGGTTTTGCTGTTTTCAGTGATATATCTTATCCCGACCCCGGATAGTTTTTACAATCCGTTATATGGGAATCTACCGCTTTGGATGCAGGAAAAACTCCCGCCTTTTGAAGTCACCGAAGATAACGATTTAAAGGTGAATCTTGCAGAGGTTGAATACCCCGAAGGAATCAGCTTCCAAGATGCGACCAGTGAATTAAAAGATGTCTTCCGAGTCCATTTAGGGAAACAGGAACTTACGGAGACGCTTGATTATGAATTTGGGACCACTGAAGCCCGCGAATTTTATGTTCGGCTCATCTCAGAGGCGGCACGTAAAAATCCACGCGCGACCCTCGACAATTTACACTTATATGGAAGCCTTCCTGTTATCGTCAGACGGCTCGTACCAGATAGCCGGTTAAAGTTGGGCTTGGATCTCAAAGGGGGGGTCCACCTTGTACTTGAGGTGGATTTAGAAGCCTCGAAAGCCGAGCTTTTCCGTCAACACGCGCTTTCCATCCCCGAGCAGCTTCGCGCAGATGAAATTTTGTGCCGTGAGGTTAAACGGGTAGATGGACAAGACGCACTTGATGTATTTGTCGGTATTCCTTCCCGATTCCGATCCGACGCGGCGCAAAAGACGCAGTATCTCGAAAAAGCACAGCAGCTTCTTAACGAAATCGAATTTTTTGAAGATGTACAGGTCAATAACGAAACAGAAACACAATCCGTATATCAGTTAAGACTCAGCCAAGGCGGTATCGAAAAATATAGTGAACAGGCGATTGAACAAGTTCTTATTGTCTTACGAAATCGCGTGGATGCGTTTGGCGTTTCGGAACCATCTATCCGACGCGAGGCAAATCACCCAAGAATTATCGTCGAGCTTCCCGGTGCCGAAGATTCTTCAAAACCGCTACAAATCGTTCGGGAGATGGGCAGGCTTGAATTTAAACTCGTCAGGAAATCGCCTGCTGGCGGCAATTTCTGGAGCGGCACTTCCGATACACCGCCGCCGGATAGTATCCCCGAAGATAGTGAAATCCGATATGATCACGAGACCGGCAGCTGGTATGTCTTGGAAAGTCCAGTACTTCTAACTGGTGACCGGATTACCGATGCCTTTCCGACGACCGGCAGAACGAATTTCGACATTGTCGTCTCGCTAAGTTTTGACGGTGCTGGCAGACGTAAATTTGCGCAAGTTACAGGCGACCATGTCGGTGAACACTTGGCGATTCTCCTTGATGGGAAAGTTCAGTCTGCACCTGTCATCCAAGACCAGATCATCGGAAATGCTGTTATTCAAGGAAACTTCACCTACGAGGAAGCGAGTTACCTTTCCAATATACTTAAAGCGGGGGCATTTCCGGTAGGTGTCCAGATCGCAGAAGAACGGACCGTCGGCCCCACCCTCGGACAAGAATCTATTGATAATGGTATTCTTGCTGCACTGATTGGGTTGGGTGTGGTCTTGGTCTTTATGATAATTTACTATCGCCTCTCTGGGATCATTGCCATTGTCGCGCTCGTCTTTAATATGCTGATTATTCTTGGGGCACTGGCAGGCTTCGGTGCGGCATTAACGCTTCCCGGTATTGCCGGGCTTGTCCTCACCATCGGGATGGCTGTCGATGCGAATGTCCTCATCTTTGAACGGATTCGTGAGGAATTACGGACCGGCAAAGCCGTCTGGGCATCAATCACAAGCGGCTATCAGCGTGCATTTATAACGATTTTAGATGCCAACCTCACAACATTCTTTACAGCCCTTGTCCTCTATCATTTTGGCACAGGTCCGATTAAAGGATTTGCGGTAACGCTCGGCATCGGTATCCTCGCGAGTATGTTCACTGCAATCGTCGTTACACGCGAGATTTATGGATTAGCGATCGGAAACCGAGAGGTTCAAGAGCTTAGCATTTAACAATAGGAAACCGTAACTCTCACTGCGAGGCAAGAAAATTGGAACTACTTAGGAATACAAATTTCGATTTTATCAGCAAGTACCGCACCGGCTTTATATGTTCAGCGGTGCTCATCATTATCGGCTTGGTTTTTCTCGGAATCCATCAGGGACCTAACTTCGGAATAGACTTTCGCGGCGGTGTTAAAATCCAAGCCAAGTTCAACAGAGTTGTTACTGAATCCGAATTGCAAGCCAAACTCTCTGAAATCGGTTACGAGCGTGCCAAAATTCAAATAGATGCAAGCAAAAACGAAGCCTCTGTCGCTTTAGGACATCACCCCGAATTTCAGCAACAACTCATTAATATCCCGATTATGGCGGATCCCGGCGATGCCACGGCTACAAGTCTTCAGGTCAGTAAGACTACCGAAAAGGCGCATCTATTGAGGGTCGGCGAAACCGTCCAATTTATTGATAACGGTGCGCAGCAACGCAATGAGATTATCGCACGGGAAGACGCTGCCGAAGGCGACGCAGTTAACTTGACCTTCGCGAACCCTGTCGGGATTGACTTGAGTGAGAATGCCACTGTCCAAATCCAGGCGAGTGTCGGTAGAATTCTCACAGACGCACTCCTTGAAGGCGGCAACGGTTGGCAAGCACTCGCTGGTGGGGTCAATGTCTCTGAAGTCGGACCGAGTGTTGGGCGTGATCTTAAATGGGCTGCGCTTTGGTCGGTACTCTGGTCGATTATCATTTTGTTGGTTTACATCTCTTGGCGATTTGAGTTCCGTTTCGCTATCGGTGCAATTGCCGCGCTCGTCCACGATGTATTGATTACCTTAGGCATCTTCGCCATTCTATCAAAAGAGATTAACCTGCCGACTGTGGCGGCGTTCCTTACGATTATCGGGTATTCGCTCAACGACACAATCGTCGTGTTTGACCGGATTCGAGAGAACTCACAATCCTTACGTGGGACCGATTACGTTACAGTCATTAACCGAAGTATCAACCAATCGCTGAGCCGGACGGTTATCACATCCTTGACGACTTTGTTTGTCGTCGTGGTTATCTTTGTCCTCTCCAGTGCGGGTGAGGAAATTAACACGTTCGCCTTAGCACTTATCGTCGGTGTGATAATAGGCACGTACTCCTCAGTCTTCATCGCAAGTCCGATTTTATATCTCTGGAATCGAGGACAACAAACGGCTTAATGGCTATTAATAGGAAGATTGGAAAATTGGGAGGCTCGTTCACTCACCCTTCCGACCTTCCATCCTTCCATCCAATCCCATGAAAATATTGATCTTGAGTCCTTATACAACCGGGCAGAAGCAGAAACCTGATCACCCGCTCCAAGCAGAGGATTGCACCTCATCTAAGCGTCTTGAGGCGCGGATACGGGAGTTGTGCGGTTACAATGCGGAGGGTTGGTATAGTGAAGATCGGGACTACAGCATGCCCGCTGGCGAAATGTTTTCGGGGCCCTTGAATACACAATTGCGGCAGGGCTTAAGCCAAATTCGGGATCACGATCAATATGGTGAAACAACCCTCGATCTGTATTTCCCGTGGTATTATTGTCGGGTTGACGGAAAAATGCGTCCGGTTAACGAGAACGATCTGATTGTGCCTTTTGATACCGCGCCACTTCACGAACTTGAGGTTTTAGAATTCGGTGGAAGTGGTGTCCCTGAACGGACAGTGGATTTGATTGAAAGTTACGACCTTGTTTTCTCGCTATTGCGGCAAGACGATATTCAATCCCTACAACGCGTTTTTGAGGTGGAACGCGCGACGACGCTAATTTTCTTGCTTGCGAAAAGTCACAAGCATGTCGTCAATGAAGACTTGCCGGACCTCCACGTTGTTGAAACAGGAAGTGCTTTACAGAAAAGTCTTCGCACCACAAACTGGGCTTTAAAAGGAGTCGTCCTGAGACGACTGTGTGAAGCTGCATGTCGCGATGGTTTCCACGTCTTTGAGCAAGTCAAACAAGACCCCCAAAAGTTAATTGAAGTCGCACGTAGTCAGGGCTAAAGTTTGGACGATTTAGGTAATATTCAAGCGTTCCTGTCGAACGCTTGTGTGTTATCTTTCTTGAAAACGAATTTGGTATTCTGTGATTTCGTTTCTTAGTGCTTTGTCTTACTTGAAATGATGGGTAGAACATATTTATTTTATATATTGATTCGGAGGTTCATACGCCTCTTGTTGTAGGAGCGAGCTGTGCTCGCGATCTCCATACCCTTTAACTTTGGCAGAACAAAGCAGTAGCGGGCGAAAGGGGCATGAAACCTTAGATGGATGTCAAGATGATTGCTTTCAATTTAACCTACCACACGAAAATTCTTAAAATTGTCCAAAATTTAGTATAACTTTCAACTTTTTGGGCGAAGGTGTTGACATGAAAATATTAGTTTTAAGTTCTTACACAGTTAAGCAAAAATATAAATCCGATAATTGCATCCGTTTTGAAGATCTTGAACCCCCCGCACGTTTGAAGAGTCGGATAAAAGAACTATCTGGTTACAGCGTTCCTGCTGGAGAGATGTTCACTGGTGCCCTACATACGCAATTACGCCAAGGACTAAAACAAATTCGGAAACACGATCAATACGGTGAGAACACGCTTGACCTGTATTTTCCGTGGTATGACTTTCGTGTTGACGGAAAAAAGATTCCCGTTAATGAAAACGATCCTATTGTTCCTTTTGATATCACTCCACGTCGGAACCTTGAGGCTTTAGAATACGATGAGACTGGCTTCCTTGAGTCCATGGGAACTTTAATCGAAGGCTACGATCTCGTTTTTTCTATCTTGAGATGGAATGACATTGTTTTATTGCAGCGTGTTTTTGAGGTGGAGCGGGCGGCAACCCTGATTTTCCTAATTGCGCGAAGCAGTTCCAGGTATGTTCCTGATGTCGTATCAAATGTCCATGCTGTTTACACCGCGGATTTAGTCGGAGAAATTAATGGGGTGAGTAATTATAACCATCAGGGAGCGGTGTTCAGAAAATTGTGTGAAGCTGCGTGTCGTAAAGGCTTCCAAGTCTTTGAGCAAGTCAAGCAAGATCCTCAGTGCCTACTTGAAATTATACAAAATTAGTAATGGAGAATTTCGTTTTATGAAGATATTGGTGATTAGTCCTTGTTCAAATACACAAAAGGATAGACGCGCACCAGCCATTGAATTGTATGAAGGTCGGGAACACAGCAATGTGAGGACAGGTTTAAGAAAAGTGAGGAGACACGGTCAGTATGGGGAAACAACTGTTGATTTATATATTATTTCAACCAAACATGGATTAATCAAAGAGGACTATGTTATTGATCCTTATGATGTTCCCAATAACACGAGTCCTGTTTTAAATGGCAAGGGTCGTGGTAAACTTCACCAAGATGTAGAAAAATTAATCAAAGATTATGATCTTGTATTCTTCTTATTAGGTGGAACATACGTCAAAGCGTTACAGCTCCCTTTTAATGTTCCTGATACAGTTACTCAAGTTTTCCTAATTTTCACACGTACTAAGGGGTATAGAAATCTGATTCCCGAATGCTTACAGAATTGTGAAGCTGTCGAACTACATGCCCATGAATTTAGAAGTGGATACACAGCCAAAGGATTGGTATTCAACAGATTGTGTGAAGCCGCGTGTCACACAGGTTTTCACCTCTTTGAGCAAGTCAAACAAGATCCCCAACAGCTCATTGAAATCGCACGCGGACCCGAATCTGTACCAAAATAGTAACCTCTGTGTGGTGAAGAAATGAATCTCCCAACACCTGTTATCAGCGATAGTTCGCGCCGTATTATCGGTGAATCCGAACCGATGCAGGTCGTGCTACGCCAAGTTGCACAGGTCGCACCGACGAAAGCGACTGTCCTCATTACAGGTGAAACGGGTGTCGGAAAAGATGTCATCGCACAGGCTATCCATGAAAATAGCCCGCGTAAAAATAGACCCTTCAAAGCCGTCAACTGTGGGGCATTTTACCAAGACCTTCTTCAAAGCGAACTCTTCGGACATGAAAAGGGTGCTTTTACAGGTGCTACGCATCAAAGGCGTGGTGTATTTGAACAGGCGAATGGCGGGACATTGTTCCTTGATGAAGTCGCGGAAATGTCGCCTGAAGTGCAGGTAAAATTTCTGCGGGTCTTAGAGACACAGGAATTTACACGGCTCGGTGGTGAAAAAAATATTAAAGTCGATGTCCGGATTATCGCCGCCACAAATATCGATCTGGCAGCATCAGTAAAGCAGAAAAAGTTTAGACAAGACCTCTATTACCGTCTCAATCTCTTTCGCATCCAGATCCCGCCACTACGCGACCGACGCGAGGATATCCCGCTCTTCGTTTCTGCGTTTGTCTCCGAATTAAGTGCAGAACACGGTAAACCTATTACCGCTATCACACCAGAGGCACTCAATTATCTCCAGAGTGCTGATTGGTACGGCAACGTTCGTGAACTCAGAAATGCCATAGAAACCGCGATTATCTCAGCCACCACCGAAGAACTGCAACTGAAAGATTTCCCGATGGATCCAGAATCTCAACAGGTTTCCTTGGTCCCTGTACAAACCGCTGGCACGCAGCTGGTGCCGACACCAATCGTTGACGCGATCACCGGTGAGACAGACCTGCTTGATGAATCAGGTGGGGCTTTACAGGTTGTCGGAACCTCTAATAATGCAATCGCAACGGAAAATATAGCCATTTACAAGACGATTCTGGGGCTTATCCTTTCGGCGATCCGCTTGCTTGAACCCGCTGCTACCGCTAATAATGAGATGCCGTTTCTAATCCCAGATGAGGATACCAGTTGGATGCAAATTAGTGACACAGATGACGCTGCGGCTGTCCTCAGAAAAGCGTTGGAAGTGTTATCAACGATAGCCAGAGTGTTTGAGAATCGGGCGCAGGAGGGTGTTTTACCGATCGCTGCACCGGTGGAACAGCAAGGCAGTTCGCAGGGATCGGACGAGTATATGCCTGTGCTTGATGAGGAGGGGGTTATCGGTAGAGTCGGTATGACGATGGCGGAAATTGAACAGGTAGCGATCCAAAAGACCCTCGCGGAAGCGGGTGGCAATAAAACAGAGGCAGCGAAAATTCTTGACATCGGGGTGCGAACCCTACACCGAAAGTTGGACGCTTACAAACAGGAAACTAATAACGGATCGGATTAACTTGAGGTTTTAGTCCTTTTTGTGGTATAGTAATACGTGAGTGAAGACGCTATGATATACTATTTTGCGACAACCGTTAGAAGTGAACACTTAAGCAAATGGCTAAAGAAGAAAATGGGAACGCGAGAGAAATCATAAGAAAGTGGATGCCCATAGCAATATGGATTGTGGCACTGATGATTCTGCCATACGTGCTATGGATAGACGAGAAGAAAACATTACAATCCATCTTGCTCAACGTGAGTGCTTTACTTCCACTATTTTTATTACTTGCAACACTTTTAATTGAAATAGGAGGTTATACAATGCACGGGTTTATTTTAGCTCAAGAGGCATTGAGAGAAAGAAAAGAGAGAATCCGTAAGGAGAAAACAGCTGCGGCTATGTCGCCACTTGCATGGCGTGTCGCCACGCGCTTTATGGATGAGTATGAAAGTGAGCTTGGAGACAAATCAGAGTCCGATCTGTTAGAAATGGTAAAGGCGTTTGGGGAAAATAAAGCACTTGACATTGCAGCAGATTTTGCTGACAAAGATATTTTGGAATTTATCAATAGTGTTGATCATGCAAGGCGTGCTAATCGAATTGCGGTGAACATATCTGATCTGATGGTTAATGATGACTTCGCAAATTATGTTATATCTTTAGTAAAAGAAAACCAAGATGTGCATATTGAGTGAAAATGCTGAGATCCACGTCCTGCGCGGAGACGTTAATTCCGCTCACACTCTAAAACCACGGCCACCGCCACCATTTTCTTTCACTGGGAGGCGCGTCGGCAATATATTTAATCAACAAAATTATACATATTATTGTAAGAATAATCAAACCGATATTTTTCAAAGTTTCCATATTATCACCCAAGGCTTTGGTTAAATAATGGGGCAGTAATTAGCGGATCCCTCTTAATCACGCTAAAGTTCCACATCAATTGGAAGAATGATAGCATACTTGACGAACTTACCATTGGTTCGCCGCTGCCATCTTCCAACTTGTTACGTCTGCCTTGATGTCTCCACCTCTGCTGTAAAGGCAGATACCAACATCTTCCGGCTTATGGAGTTGACTCTGGACGACTGCTTGACGTTCATTGATGAAGACTTCCACGAGTGCTTTGTCGATGAATATCCGTAAATTCAAATCCTCTCCAGCGTTCAACTCGAACGGCGCAACGCCATAAGGTTGTGAACTGCCATAAGGTTTTTCCGCTTCATTGCCATCACCGATTGAAATCGTCTGCTTGTCGGCTGAGTAGAAGATTTCCATCCCGTTCTGGTTGTCTTTATCACAGAACACTTTTACGCCGTAGGCCGTCGCTTCGGTAGGTTTGATTGTGACATTCAATTCGAGCGTATCGCCTGAGATTTCCTTCAGTCTATAGTCCTCGCCGTTTTTGACCGTAATGTTGTTCTCAGCTATTTCATTGTAACGTAGACACTCAAGCTCGCGAACCGGTTTAATACGCACAATCCCATCATCAGGCAGACTCAATTCCCAGGGCAATGAGAATGCGCAGCTCCATAACGTGTTACCAAGATTAACCTGTATATTTGTAATGACAACTCTGCGTCCGTCTGGTGTGAGGAGGGTTTTGGGTGCCCAATAGATAGGGATTCCGCGATAATTGTTGGTCCAACTCATTTTGGTATGGAACTCAGGTGTGAACTGATTATCCTTCCATTCACCCAGATAATACCGCGCCCCCCAGCTATGGCTAATAAGTAGCATCATGTGCTTGTTACCGAGTTTGAAAAAATCGGTGCAGGAATGATCGTGTTGCTCAAGTCCCGGCAACTCTTTCGTCATAAATTCACCGAGAAATTCCCACTTCTTGAAGTCTTTGGAACGCATGAGGGTCGTCCTTTTATACCAGAT
>JAJEGI010000115.1 GCA_022819945.1 Candidatus Poribacteria bacterium | reverse complement strand
CCGGTCGCGCATGCTGAAGGACGGTTCACTGCGCCGACAGATGTGTTGGCTGAGTTAGAAGCGAACCATCAGGTTGTGTTTCGGTATGCCAAAAGCGAATATCCGAGCAACCCGAACGGTTCGGATGCTGATATTGCTGGTATCTGTGATTCAACAGGCAGGATCTTCGGTTTGATGCCGCACCCGGAACGGTTCCTGACAAAATGGAACCACCCACGCTGGACGCGGCTCACAGAAACACAAGACACCACTTCTGAAGAAGGCGACGGACTCGCTATCTTCAAAAACGCTGTTAATTACGTCAAAACGAATCTTTAACAACATAAAAGTTTTATCCTCCAAAACGCCCAGAAAAAATGAAAGATAAATTGTCGCGTCGTCTCCTTCCGTTTTATATGAAACTCCCCGTCTTTTGGGCGTTCATTGTGCTTTCAGTGTTAGGGCAGCTGCTCTGGGTCGCTGCCATCTCCCATGACGTACGCATTGACTTGCGTTGGTCGAGCTTCGGCTTCGGTCTGGGGATCGCCTTGGGTTTTATGCAGGGAAAATGGACATCTCGGTTATGGCAGCAATCGTATTTAAAGGTTTTAAAGCGGCAGATAACCTTTTGGGACGCGAAAGGCGCGAAACTCCTAACCTTTTACACCTGCGTTGCACTCGGTGTACCGATTTTCTGTCCTTTCCTCATCCGCTCACTCAGCACCTTAGCAGGGGTCCAATCCTATGTCTTCGGCTTCATCGGCGCGATGAATGTGGCACTGCTACTATGGGTGCGACGTATCCCGAAGTGAATATAGTTGTCAGTAAGAGGATTCTGATGCATGTCAAGAGCTTTTCAACTGAACATTGATTGAAAATTTGTCACAGATATGGTAAACTTTATATAAAATTGATAGGTTCAGAACCTTTGCTGGAGGTTTCATTATGCGTCCACTGACGATCTCTTTGCCAGATTACCTCTACGAAAAATTGACACAACAAGCAAAAGTATCTAAAATTTCGCTTGAAGACTTTGTGTTGTTTCAACTCAAGCGCGATGAAGTAAGAGACACCACTCTAACTTTTTTACGAAAGCGCGCTGGTAGATGCTTGATGGCAAAAGAACCTATTCTTAAAGAATCAACGCCACCTGTATGGGTAGTTCCTATTTTTACCAACGTCAATCCTCCTGTTGAAGTTGGAGAGATATTTATTGATGCTGACACCGGGCAGGTTTTAAGTACAGAAATGGACGTGGCTGAAATGATTAGAAAGGGCCACGCTAGCTTCGGGTTTAAGTCTTTCGCTGCAGAAAAACAAGAACGATTGGCAGAACTTCTGGCATTAAACAGTGAAAAAACATTAGAACCCAAAGAAAAACAAGAACTGGAAGCACTCCTCGCTGAAGAGCAAGCTCTCCAAATCCGAAATCTCGAAACATTGGGGAAGCGGCTTTTATCGTAAGCGAGGTGTGATACATGCGTGTAAATGATCCGTTGCGCGCTGATGTGGCAAACCGTGCAAATGAACGGTGTGAGTATTGCCAATATCCAGAGGAACATTCCCCTTCTTCTTTTCAAGTCGAGCATATTGTGCCAAGCTCGGCAGATGGACCGACCGAACTCAGCAATTTGGCACTCGCTTGTTCACACTGTAACTTGCACAAAGGCAAGCGTCAAGAAGGAATTGATCCACAAACGGGAACGGATGTTAGGCTTTTCAATCCCCGGAGCAATGACTGGACGGTTCATTTTCGTTTAAATCAGGAAACCGGTGAAATTGAAGGACAAACATCTATAGGTCGGACAACAGTTGAAGTACTCCTGATGAATGCTGAACAACCCACCCGGGCACGTCGAAATTTGATAAGATTCGGTGTTTTATAACGATTTCAGAACGCTATCGACTATCAAGTGCCGATTTTTGAACAACCTCCGGCAACTCCGGAGGTTTCGTACTTAATTCAGGAAAAAATATGCGGCTTGACAGAAACCAAGAAAAAGCGGTGAACCACGTCACAGGCCCCGCAATCGTCATCGCAGGACCCGGCAGCGGCAAAACCACAGTTGTAACCGCACGGATTCTAAACCTCATCCAGACCCACAACATCCCACCCCCGCATATTCTCGCCATTGCCTTTAACAGAAAAGCCGTTGAAGAGATGGAAACCCGAATCTTGCGGGAACTCACGGCATCCGAGCCCGAAACCTCCGAAAAACCTGTCATCCGCACACTCCACGCCTTCGGCAAAGACCTGATCACCGAAAACCATGAACGTGCCGGGTTCAGCCGAATCCCTGAAATCTGGTCGGGACAGATTGATCAAATCATCGCAGAAGAACGACGACAGATTGAACACAAAACCGCCACAACCGAGGTCGCTATCTATAAAATCCAGAACAAAAGTACCGGTAAGTGCTACATCGGGCAGACCACGAACCCAGAACAGCGCAGAAAAGAACACTTCAACCATTCATCAAACGACAGACTCCGACAAGCCATCCGACATGAAGGCGCGACACAATTCAGTTTCAAAGTGATAGAATGGGTCTCAGGACAAGAAGCGAATCGCCGTGAAGCACACTGGATTGCATCCTACAGAGACCGCGCAGATGTGTTCAACCGCGCCGACCCACTCCGAGCGCAGTACAGTAACCAGATCCTCCTCGAAATGTTCTGCCAACACTTCGGCATCCCCTACGAAGAGCATCTCGACACGCATCCCGATTTTGAGGATCTCCGAGACCGATTTGATGATATAAAAGAGACAATCATGCGCGCAAAACGACAGGTCACCACCGGGCTGTTCGACCCAAAGACGCTTGATGATCCGGTAGCGCGAGCATTTGCCGAAACGTACGAAGACCGCAAAACCGAAGCAAACGCTGTCGATTTTGAGGATATGATTATCTACGCTGCGAACCTACTTGAAACCAACCCCGATCTCCGCCAAACCTACCGCGACACATACCCTTACGTACTTGTTGACGAGTTCCAAGATATTTCTCCCGCCGATTTCCGGATGATTTCACTACTTTCCGAAAACCTCTTCGCTGTCGGCGACGACGATCAGGCGATCTACGGGTTCCGTGGTGGTAATTCAGAGATTATGCTGAAATTTACCGATAGGAAAGACGTCGTAAAATATGAGATCACACGCAACTATCGCTCCACATCCACCATCGTTGAACACGCCAGAGCGTTAATTGAACGCAACGCACCCCGCATCCGCAAAGACCTCCGCGCCTATAACCCGATGCAACAGCCCATAAAGACCGTCCAGACAACCCCGGAAACTGTCGCAGCTGCTTTATTACGCGAGTTAGAATCATCACAAGAAACCGCCGTCTTGGCACGCACCAACTACGAAACCGATCAGATTCAAGCGATGCTTGGCAACCACCCAGCAGCCCCTGAAATAACAACAATTCATAAAGCGAAAGGCAGAGAATGGGAAAAAGTTATCCTCATTCACAACACACTGGAACGGCAATTTCCACGTCGTGATAGTGAACTCACAGAGGAGCGGCGTGTTTTCTATGTCGCGATGACGCGTGCTAAAACAGAGTTGGTCGTTCTCGGCGGGAGATGTCCGTTCGTGCCAGAGTTCGAGAAAATCCCCAAAAACCTCAGTTACTATCTCCGTCAGTTCGCGTATTGGCGCGCAAGAAGAATAGTCAAAAAGCAGAAAACACCTTAGCACAACACTCAGAGGCATTTTTGTGGCCATAACTTGATTTCTTAGTGAAAATAACATATTATCTTTAGTCACATATAGACTTTACTTTTTTAATTTTACAAATTATAAAAATTAACTTACTATAACTACATACTAAAGCTTGGACAATCTTAAGAATTCTCGCGCCATACGTTGGTATCTATTGAAACACCTTTTGGAAATCCAATTGTCTAAAATCAACATACGAACACCGATTCGGAAAAAAGGAGCATCTTCATAATGAAAAAAACGTTCGTTTCCACATTTTTAGTACTATTTCTCATTTCAGGACTTTATCTACCGAACACCTTCGCCCAGGATTATACACAATGGCGTTTGCCAGAAGGTGCCAAAGCGCGCCTCGGCAAAG
This sequence comes from Candidatus Poribacteria bacterium, assembly GCA_022819945.1. Lineage (GTDB taxonomy): Bacteria > Poribacteria > WGA-4E > WGA-4E > WGA-3G > WGA-3G. Next base: position 120,133 of record JAJEGI010000115.1, on the reverse strand, counting down.
GGACGATAAACGAAATCGCGTATTCTCCAGATGGCACGCGTTTGGCGGTTGCGGGTGGTATCGGTATCTGGATTTACGATACACAAACCGGTGAAGCACTCGACCTGCTCACGGGACATACGGGTTCAGTCAGGAGCGTGTCTTTTAGTCCCCATGGTCAGACGCTGGCAAGTGGGAGTTACGACGGGACGGTTCGTTTATGGGATGTGAACACGGGCAGGAATCTTCGGGTGCTCACGGGGCATACGTCTGGGGTCATTAGCGTCTCTTTTAGTCCAGATGGGCGGACAATCGCAACTGGGAGTGCCGACGAGACAGTTCGTCTCTGGGATGTAAACACGGGCAGGAATCTTCGGGTGCTCACGGGGCATACGTCTGGAGTCATTAGCGTCTCTTTTAGTCCAGATGGGCAGACACTTGCAAGTGGGAGTTACGATGAGACGGTTCGCTTATGGGATGTGAACACAGGCGGGCAGCTTCGCACACTCACAGGGCATACGGAATCGGTCCGGAGCGTGTCTTTTAATCCGGATGGGCGGACAATCGCAACTGGGAGTGCCGACGAGACAGTTCGTTTTTGGGATGTGAACACAGGTAGGCAGCTGCGGACACTCATGGGTCATACGTCTGGGGTCAATAGCGTGTCTTTTAGTCCAGATGGGCGGACAATCGCAACTGGGAGTGCCGACGAGACAGTTCGTTTTTGGGATGTGAACACGGGCAGGCAGCTGCAGACACTCATGGGTCATACGTCTGGGGTCGGTAGCGTGTCTTTTAGTCCCGATGGGCGGACAATCGCAACTAGAGGTTGGGATGAGACGGTTCGTTTTTGGGATGTGAACACGGGCAGGCATCTTCGGACGCTCATAGGGCATACGGATAGGGTCCGGAGCGTTTCGTTTAGTCCCGATGGGCGGACAATCGCAAGTGGGGGTTGGGACGAGACAGTTCGTTTATGGGATGCGAACACAGGCAGGCAGCTGCAGACACTCACAGGGCATACGGTTTTGGTCTTGAGCGTCTCGTTTAGTCCCGATGGGCAGACAATCGCAAGTGGGGGTTGGGACCGGACGATTCGTTTTTGGGATGTGGGGACGGGCAGCCATCTGCGCACACTCACGGGGCATACGTCTTCGGTCCGGAGCGTCTCGTTTAGTCCGGATGGTCACGCCCTCGCAACGGGGAGTTTGGACCGGACGGTTCGTTTTTGGGATGTGAACACGGGTAGGCACCTTCGGACGCTCACGGGACATACGTCTTCCGTCTATAGCGTCTCGTTTAGTCCGGATGGTCACACCCTCGCAACGGGGAGTTTGGACCGGACGGTTCGCTTGTGGGATGTGAACACAGGCAGGCAGCTGCGGATACTCACAGGGCATGCGGAATCGGTCGAAAGCGTTTCGTTTAGTCCGGATGGGCAGATGCTCGCAAGTGGGAGTTACGACGAGACGGTTCGTTTATGGGATGTGGGGACGGGCAGGCATCTTCGGACGCTCACAGGGCATACGTCTGGGGTCTTGAGCGTTTCGTTTAGTCCGGATGGGCAGATAATCGCAACGGGGAGTACCGACGGCACTGTATTGTTGTGGGACCTCATGCCTTCCTCTACCACAAACACTATCGTCAGTCTTTCACCGAACAATGTGCGGTCGCCTGCTATTGGACAACAACTCACATTCTCCCTCAACATCACAGACGGTGAAAACGTCGCAGGCTATCAGGCAACTGTTTCTTATGATACTTCTGCGCTCCGATATGTTGAAAGTGCCAATAGTGATTACCTCCCTTCAGGCGCGTTCTTTGTGCCGCCGGTTGCTGATGGCAACAGCGTCACGTTAGCAGGAACAGCCCTCGACGCGGAAAGCAACGGAGACGGCACGCTTGCAACCATCACGTTTGAAGTAGTCGAAGCGAAAGCCTCCACGGTACGATTAACGAATGTGCTACTGACAGACAGTTCCGGTGGCAGTGCAGTTCCACAAATAGAAAACGCTGAGATTACGGAAACATCACAACTTCCTGAGGATATCAACAAGGATGGTGTCGTTAATATTATAGACTTGACCTTGGTTGCCGCAAACTTCGGCAACACTGGACAAAATGATGCGGATGTCAACGGTGATGGTGTCGTCAATATCATAGATTTGACGCTCGTTGCTGCGGCGTTTGGCAATACCGCAGCCGCACCGGAAATATGGAGTCTTGATCTGGAGATCGCACCGACAAGAGACCAAGTTCAACAGTGGTTGCATCAAGCGCGACAGATGAACGTGTCAGACTCCGATTTTCAGCGTGGGATCCTGATACTCGAACAACTTTCGGCAGCATTGACCCCAAAACAGACCGCGCTGTTGCCGAACTATCCGAATCCGTTCAACCCAGAGACGTGGATCCCCTATCAGTTGGCAGAACCTGCAGAGGTCAGCATTTCTATCTATGCTACCGATGGAGGGTTGGTGCAGACACTGACGTTAGGACATCAACCCATAGGTATCTATGAATCCCGAAGTCGTGCGGCGTATTGGGATGGCAGGAACGAGGTCGGTGAACCTGTTGCGAGTGGTATCTATTTCTATACCCTTACGGCAGGCGATTTCACGGCAACACGGAAGATGTTAATCACGAAGTAATTTGACAGCAAAATTCTGTAAGGGCAGGCGTTCGTGCCTGCCCTTTTCTTTTTGTTCATATGAATTAAGGAGATAGCGAAACCCAACGCCATACCGACATATTGGCATGACCTAAGAAAAATAAAACGTTGGGTTTCACTGGGTCTCTGGATGCATAAGTGGGTCTGTTAGGTTGAATGTGTTCTGGGACCCCGGTATTTGATTCCAACACCGTTCAACCCAACCTACGTTCCTAATTGTCAATCATGGTGCGGTTGGGAACGATTTCATCGTTCTGAGACGCAACCCATACACTAAATTGACACCTATGGTGCGGTGTTTCCTCTAGGAAACCACACTTACCGGGCCCGGGGGTGAAAATTCGATCGAAAAATGGACAATTGAATGACCCTGGTCCACTTTAGCATAGCACTTGACAAAACCTGCCAAAAAAGGTAAAATATGTTTGTCAATTATAGGATGGCACATTTCCCCACAGGACTTTGTCGTGGTATCTCTCAATGGCGGCGAAAATCGAAAGGGAAACGAAATGACAAATGAAAAACTTTATCAACTCATGAAAGACGGCTTTGATCAAGTCAATCAGCGTCTGGATAAGATGGATCAGCGTTTAGATGAGATGGATACCCGGCTCCGAGATGTTGAGAATAGTATATCAGAACGCAAAGGTAAGCAAAACATGATTGCAGGAATGAGAAACTGGATAACGATTGTATGCGCCACTGGTGCCGTGACTATCTCCATTGCCGTTGCCATTTTCAAATAAACACTCAAGTTCCTTTTGATAAAATGAGATAAATATAGAAATAAAGTGTAAATATTAGGACTTACGCGATATTGACAACACTTTCACAGCAGACGCGACCTTGAAAAACCAAACCCCCCATCCCGGCGTAACCTTTCGTGCCATTATGCTTGGTTTGCTACTGATTCCGGTGAATACCTACTTCATCATGGCAAACCACCTCAAATTCTGGAGCACCCTCCCGACGACGATGTCGCTCATCTATAACGTGGTTATCACGTTGATGGTGCTTGTTCCGTTCAACCTATTGCTAAAACGGTTTCTACCAAAGTTTGCTTTCAGGCAAGGCGAACTTCTCACAGTCTTCGCGATGCTCTCGCTCTCCTCCGCGATTGCCGGACACGATATGATGCAAACGGTTATCCCGACAATCTCCGACGGATACTGGTTCGCAACCCCCGAAAACGAATGGAAACAACTCTTCTGGCGACACTTGCCCGCATGGCTGACCTCTAACGACGAAGCAAGCCTGAAACCGCTTTACGACGGCGAAAGCACTGTTTATCGGAAAGAGCATCTGCTCGGATGGCTCCGTCCGATGCTCTGGTGGACAGTATTTCTGACCGTGCTTATCTGGGTGATGATCTGTATCGATGTTTTCCTCCGAAGACAGTGGATTGAGCATGAACGTCTCTCCTATCCGATTGTGCAATTACCACTGGAAATGACGAGGCTCGATGGACGGCTTTTCAAGTCGAAGATGATGTGGTTCGGCTTCGCGATTGCCGGCGGTATTAACCTCATCAACGGTGTGCATGTCCTTTTCCCAGAACTCCCCGAAATCCCGGTACGGCACGCCGAGATCGGTCAATACTTCACGCAAAAACCGTGGAACTCTATCGGTTGGACACCGATCTATATCCGTTCCTTTGCTGTCGGACTCGCTTACCTCATGCCGTTAGAGATGTCGTTTTCCGTCTGGTTTTTCTACTGGTTCTGGAAAGCGGAACGGATCTTGGGCAGCGCGCTTGGACTCGATATTATGCCGGGATTCCCTTACGACTGGCAGCAGATAATGGGCGGCTACCTCGTACTCTCCTGCTTCGCGCTCTGGGGCGGACGCCGCTTTTTTCTTCGCGTTGCGAAGCACATCTTTCGGGGATACCATGCCCCCGGTGAAATCGACGACAGCCGAGAACCGATGCGTTACCGATGGGCAGCATTCGGATTAGTCGGTGGGTTAATATTCCTATGCGTCTTTTCACACCGAGGTGGGATGGCAATTTGGACAATCGGTCTCTATTTCCTTATCTACTATCTGTTATCCATGAGCCTCACGCGTATCCGCGCCGAAGTCGGTCCACCGACGATCCGTACTTATGCAACGCCGCACGGTATCCTCACGGACATTTTCGGCACCCGAATCCTGTCGCACGGTAGTCTGACGATGATGCGTCTCTACCTCACCTTCAATCGCGGCTCTCGTGCAAACCCGATGCCACATACGCTCGAAGGGTTCAAACTCGCGGAGGAGTCAGGCATGCGTTCTGGTAGACTGATTGTCGCGATGATGTTCGCGGCAGTGGTCGGGATTCTTGCATCGTTTTGGGCATACCTCCTCGTCGGATACAAGATCGGGCTCGTCAGCGATCTCGGCACAGGCGGGTATAATCTCCTGCAAAAGTGGATTTCACATCCTACGGAAACCGATGTTGCCGCCGTGACTTTCATCGGTATCGGTGCCGCTTTCACAGGTTTTCTCTGGTGGCTTCGGACGATCTTTCCGTTCTGGCCCTTCCATCCCGCAGGTTACCTCGTCGCTGGCGAAAGATCGACAATCGGTAGACTCTGGTTCTCAATATTTCTGAGTTGGGGCATCAAGACGATATTGCTGAAAGTCGGCGGGATCCGTCTGTATCGCAAAGCATATCCGCTGTTTCTGGGGCTAATCCTCGGTGAATTCATGATCGGCGGTATATGGGTACTCATTCGGCTCTTCACAGGCGTGCAGATGTATTCATTTTATCGATAGTTGTCAGTTGCCAGTAACCAGTTAACAGGGTGATCTGATTCATTAGGCAGTTCTCTTATTGGTAACTCGTAACTATTTTATCAAGTCTTTCTCTTAACTGATAACTGAAAGATTTTTTCGGAGAAAAAATCGTACTGAAAACTGATAACTACCAAGGAGATAAAACATGAAATTAGCGGTGCTTTCTTATAGTCATCATGGACGCAGTATGGCGCGCACGGCGCACGGACTCGGACACGAGATCGTGGGGGTTATGGACGGTGAACCTGCTCCCCGACAACAGTTGATGGACGATTTTCAATGTCCGGGATTCGAGACCGCAGCGGAATGTCTTGATACCAGCAAACCGGACGCTGTGCTTGTCGCAGGAAAACATATTGAGATGGGGGATCACGTCCAAGCATGCGTAGATCGGCGTATTCCCTACCTTTTGGACAAACCGTTTGCGGATTGTGCCGACAGGCTCCGTCCTGCTGCCGAGGCCTCCGAAAAATACGGAGTCTTCAGCGCGCTGACGCTACCGAACCGGGTAAGCCGAATTGTGGGTGTCGTCCAAGAGATGGTCGCTGATGGCAGCTTGGGAGACCTTGTGCTATACAATAGTAGGCTCAACAACGGTCCCCCGTCCCGTTACGATCCGACCCCGTCCGCGTGGCACAACGATCCGAGTATATCCGGCGGTGGGTGTTGGGCAGTCGAGGCAGCACACGGCATTGATACATTCCTTCAGTTCGTTGGCACCGAACAGATTACAGTCGTCGGTGCGATTATGTCCAACGCCATGTATCGCCGCGGCGTGGAGGATAGTGGGGTTGGTGTACTACGCACGGAAAGCGGTATTACAGGGATTATTGAATCCGGTTACAACTACCCGTCCGGCACTCGCGGCGGCGATCACTTCTTCCGGTTTATCGGCACGAAGGCATCCGTATTTGAGCAATACGGTCGTAACGGCGAACCCTTGATTGAAGTACACACTACCGAAGGCGTGCAGTTCAGTGAGGACATCTCGCACGGTGCGCGGATGCAGGGGATAATGGGCAAAGCATTTGACGCAATCCGTGATGGCGACACCTTCGAGCCGACGGTTGCCGATGCAGTCAGGATTCTTGAGATTCAAGATGCCGTTTATGCACACGCCCGGCAAGGAACAATAACCCACGGACCTCATCCAATGGGTTGACAGCGTTCACAATGTGTGCTAAAATCCTGTCATTCAAAAACAGAATTTGCCTTACATTAAGGAGGGAATAAGGGAATATGCCGAATCTACAAATGTCTCAAACTATTGTATGCACTGTTGCTGCGGCACTCGCGCCTACCCTCATCGGGTATGCCGCCGGCAGCGATGCGATCTTTGCCCCAGGTGCAGAACTCAAAGAGCTTTTCAACGGTGCGCATTTCACGGAAGGAGTCTCTGTCGCACCGGACGGGATGGTCTATTTCAGCGACATCACCTTCACGGATCAGACGGATATGCAAGCCGGAAATATCTGGAAACACAATCCAGAAACTGGTGAAACAACCGTTTTCCGTTCTCCAAGTGGGATGTCTAACGGCACGAAGTTTGACGCGCAAGGTCGTCTGGTGATCGCGGAAGGTGCGGATTTCGGGGGACGCAGGATTACCCGAACAGACATGGAGACGGGTAAAAGTGAGATTATCGCCGGTCTCTATAACGGAAAACCCTTTAATTCACCGAACGATCTGTCAATTGACGAACAGGGACGCATCTACTTTACAGACCCACGGTATGCTGGACATGAACCCGTCGAACAACCCATCTTCGGTGTCTATCGCATTGATCCGGACGGGTCTATCCATCTCGCTGTTACGGATGCTGGCAAACCCAACGGCGTCGCAGTCTCTCCAGATCAAAAAACGCTCTATGTCATCAGCCACGATAACGGCGCGATGGGAAGTTTTCCTGATGAAGTGCCGATCCGTAAGGGAAACATGGCACTCCTCGCCTACGATCTCTCACCCGAAGGCACTGCGACTTTCCGAAAAACACTCGTAGATTATGCACCACAAGACGGGCCGGACGGAATGGTTGTCGATGCTGAAGGGAATCTATACGTGGCGGTGCGCGACGAAACCCAAAAAGGCGTGCATGTCTATACACCTGAAGGCGAGGAACTGGCGTATGTCGAGACACCGGATAAACCCACCAACGTCGCCTTCGGACGCGGCAAAACGAGCAAGACGCTCTACATAACAGCAGAACATTGCCTCTATAGCATCCAAACGACGAAAGAGGGGTATCACCTACCACAGAAGTAACATTAGGATGGAGGCAAATCCCTTCTTCCCTGGGCGGAGGGAAGATTGGAAGGTTGGCAGCGTGCGGATGTCTTCTTCTCGTCTCTTTCCACCCTTCCAACTGATAGAAACCAAATGCGGGATAGAAATAGATTTCTTCCATCCTTCCAGCCTTAATAGGCGCGTTGCGCGTAAGTCTTAAGTATTTTAGACATCAGGATGGAGGTTGTGCCAGGGCGTTGCGTTCTCATAGGCGTGTCCGACGCGACACAGCAACGGCTCCGTCAAGTGTTTTCCGACAAACTGAATGCTCAACGGCAGCCCTTCGCTATTCATCCCGCACGGTACAGATAGCGTCGGCGCGCCGTTGTAGTCAAACGGGACCGTAAACCGTTGAAACTTCGGTTCCCGAGGTTCATACGCGCCGTATAATATTTCTGGCGTGATAGCATGTGGCGGCGCGGACATCGACGGACAGACCAACACATCAATTTCCGAAAATACCCTTCTAAGATGTCCTGTGCAGGCGGCTCTCAGGTTGTTTGCCTTTGCGTATTCCGTGCCTGTCACCTTCGCACCCATATCAAGCCAGCCTTGAAACCAAGGACCGTAGGCATCGCGTCGGAACGGATAGAAGGCTGCGTGCGCCACAACTGCTTCAGTCGCACACAATGTGGGCCATGCGGAGACGTATTCATCTACGTCAGGCAATTCCACTTCAACGATTTCAGCACCTTGATCCGCAAGCACTTTCACACCGGCGCGCACCGCATCGGCGAGTTCGGTGTCAATACCGTTTGTCGCATAGTTTTCATCGAACCCGATGCGGACCCCTCGGATGCCCTGTCCTATTCCTTCAAGCATATTCGGCACAGGGTCAGGCAGAGAAGTCGGGTCGTTTGGGTCAAAACCAGCGATCGCCTCAAGTATAATTCCGGCATCGGCGACGCTTCGCGTCATCGGACCTACGTGATCCATCGATTCGGCAAGCGCGAGTACACCGTAACGACTCACTCGACCCCACGTCGGTTTTATCCCGACGACACTGCACGCCGCAGCGGGAAAGCGTATTGAACCGCCTGTATCGCTACCGAGTGAACCAAAACACAACCCCGCCGCCGTCGCGACCCCCGAACCGCTCGACGACGAACCCGTCCACCGATCAGGGTTCCACGGATTCTTCGGAATATCAAAATTACGGTTGTACCCGCCCATCGCACCTTCGGTCAGATTAAGTTTACCGAGCAGGACCGCACCCGCAGCCGCAAGTTTTGTGATCACCGTGCTATCATACGCAGGCACATGCCCTGCAAGCACTTCCACGCCGCCCATCGTCCGGATGTTCTTGGTAAAACAGAGGTCCTTCACGGCGATAGGGACCCCGTGAAGGGGACCGCGATACATTCCGGCATTAATTTCTCGCGCCGCCGCTTGTGCAGCAGCCATCGATTGTTCTACTGTCACAGTCGCGTAACTCTTGAGTTGCCCATCAAGTTGGTCAATGCGTTGGAGCGTCGCATCCGTGACATCCACTGGCGATAACTGCTTGGTAGCAATCTCTTCCGCAATCTCGGTGATAGTTCTGAAGTGAAGTGGTGTTTCGCGCACGTTCCGTCTCCTTCTTTAGTAAAATCGGAAAATATGTCTACACTTCGCACCCTCGTAGGGGGTTTTGCTTGGGTGTTTCTTCATAGGGTTACCCAGCCCCTACGAACCACCGTATGTGCAAATAATTATGGGATATACTATAAAAGTAGTAGGCACAGTCCGTGGGTTCTCCGTTCACCCTAATCAATATGTTTACTTCTCAATCTGAATCTTATACACGCCGCCTCTACTCGTCCCCGCGTAGAGAGAGTCGTCAAGGGCTGCTAACGACAGAATTTGGTGGAGATGCAGGGAACCGATCGGCTCCCACCATCTTTTATCTGCCATCCACCGGAAAATGCCTTTACTATAAGTGCCTACGTAAAGCTCAGTGCCGACTGCCGCCATTGTCAAAACTGCCCTATCATCCAAACCGTCGTTTATAGGTGTCCAAGAATCGCCACCATTAATGGAACGGATGACTCCGTTCCCCCAAGCGGATGCGTAAAGCGTTGATCCAACTGACTCCAGCCCGGATATACTACTACCTGCCATATCTGTTGAATTGACGAGTTTCCACGATTTTCCCGAATTTTCCGAACGATAAATTCTGCCCTGATCAGTGCCAGCATAGATATTCTCGCCATTCACCAACAACGCCGTGATGACGGGTCCTTTTAAGCCAAGATTGGTGGTCCAGGGATCTGAGTCCTGCTCCCACTGGAAAACGCCATCCTTTCCCGTCCCGATATAGAAAGTCGGACCGACAATTTCCAAACATTGAACTCCGGTTAACTCACTATTAGGGATAACTACATCCAATTTACCATGCGCTTCATTCAACCTAAAAACACCGGCTATGACACCGCCTTGATCAAGTGGGGCAAACCTAATAGCACCTGCATAAAGCTCACCTTCGGAAACGGATAACGTAGAAAATAGATATTCGACCGGCATTGGAGAAGTGTGTACGGGTTGCCACGATTCTCCACCGTCAATTGTATAAACAAGCTCTTCGCGCATCCCGGCGTAAATTGTATTTCCAACAACTGCCAACTCATCAACCATGGTATTCGTCAATCCAGTATTGACTTCCACCCAAGAATCGCCACCGTCCATTGTGCGAAAGATACCACCTTCTGCAGTGCCAGCGAAAACAGTATCTTCATTGACGGCCAACAAAGCACAGACCTTCTGATCTGTCAACCCCTCGTTGACGGCTGTCCAAGAAGTGCCGCGATCGTCCGAACGGAAAACGCCGCTGCCATACGTCCCGGCGTACAGGGTTGCCCCAAACACAGCCAACGCTATAATGGGATTTTTCATCTTTTCTGGCGTGATGTGGATCAATAAATCCCCTTCGTCCTTAGATTTGAAAAGTTCCCCTTCGTTTGTATACGCGCCTACGTAGAGCAGGTCATCTATAACCGCAAGTGACTCAACCCGCTGCACAAAAAAATCATGGTTGGTAGGGGTCAATACATCCTCATTCGCTCTTTTGCGAAAAAGCCAGTGCCCACCAGCAATAAGGGTTGTTCCGATACTCGAAAGTGCACGAACCGACTTAGGTCCGAACCCATCCTTCATCTGCATCCATGAGCCGCCGTCATCATCTGAATACCAAACCCCCGTATTTAAGGTGCCAACGTATATACGGTCACCAATAACCACAATACCCTTAATTGATTCATGCTTTCGGAAGCTTGAAACGGAATGCCATCTATTTCCGCCATCGGTTGAGGCGTATAAACCGTTCTGCGTGCCAACGTAGAGTCTCTCTCCCTTTTGTGCGAAGACTTCAACGTTTACAAAACCCTCTCCGGGTTCGTAGGCTAATCCAGTATTGACGGGGGTCCAAGAATCGCCGCGATTCGTTGAACGGAAGATACCCGCGCCCCATGTTCCAGCGAGCAGCACGCCTTTGGGGGCTGCATAAAGGGCGCGAACCTCTCCACCGTAGGGACCGTTGGTTTGTACCCAGCCGCCGCTCACATCCGCCCGAACTTGCGGTGCGAAAACGGTGCAGAGCGTCGCTACAGCAATCCGAATAACGAGTAATCTTCGTTGAGATACGTTTCTTGTCTGTCGCTTCATCTGTATGGATCTCCCTTTGGCGACCAATGATCTAAAGTCCTTTACTTGCCAATTTAAACGAGCACACAATCGGAATGTTTACAACGAAAACGCATAAATAACTGGAGTCCTTATCTTAGGTTTTTACGGAAGATGTAAGATACGCCAAATCCGAGAAATCTATGATAATCCACAATTCCAGAAAATGCAGCACATCATTATTTAACGAGAATCCCGCTTACATTTATTGAACCCAAAAATTGTGTCGGTATAGTGAAACGCAACATGAGTTTTGATCGTTTATCTATTGTATAATTTCAGTTATATATAGACCTTAAGGCATTTTAATTTATAAAAAAACAAAATAAGGCATATCGTAACTTACTAAGGACAAGCCGCATCTCTAAAATGAAAATTGTCCAAAGCTGAGTATAGATAGAAAAACACTCTCATTTTTTAAAATTGGTATAAGAAGGAATCATGCATGACAAAAACAGAATTAAAAATTACCGGTATATCCCACCCACGCTGTATCAAAACGACAGCCGATGTCTTGACAACACCCAAAAGTGTTCAGTCTACCAAAGTCAAGCTGCGCAAAGTCGAATCTTTATCGTTAAGTTTCATCAGTGGTATCCTCATTGCTTTTTTTAGTATAGTCGGTTGTTCTGATATGCCTTATACTGGCTCAATGATGACGACTGACACTGTAGACGTAAACCAGTATATTGTATCGCCTAATGATGAACTCGTTTGTCTACAGAATGGTCCTGATTCAGAATGTCTGACCCTTATCCCCAAAAACACACAAAAAGCGGATAGCATCATTAATGGGCCCATCATCCATATTCATCCAGAAAGACTCGTTTATGTATTCTATCATGAAGGCAAAGAAATTGTGCGGTTAGAAAAGGTAATGGATACCACCGAGATTGTAGAGACATTGACAGAGACAAAAGAAGATCCACCACCACCAACAGACGAACTGACCAGTGGGGGCACACAGCAACCACCGCCGCAAACAGACGATCAATTCGGGGGCAGTGTTGGCGATGCTTTTGATGATAATAGCAACGGTGATGACCCGCAACCGTCAGACCCGCCACCACAACAACCCCAAGATCAAGATCCGCCCAGTGGCAGCACGCAACAACCGATCACGCAGCAACCGCCGCCACCACCGCCACAAACTACCAATCCGTCCGGTGGCACTGCTACTGCTGGCAATAATCCCAATGCTAATAACAATCCTGGTGGCACGCAACAGCCGGACCCGCCACCACCACCACCACCACAAACTACCAATCAGCCCGGTGGCACTGCTACTACTGACGATGACCCCGATGCTAATAACAACCCTGATGACACGCAGCGGCAACCACGCACACTGCCGCCGCCGCCACCACCACCGCCGCAACAAACCAACGAACCGCCCGGTGACACTGCTACTGCTAACGGTGATCCTGCTGATGATAACACCCCTGATAACACGCGGCAACCGCGCACACCGCCGCCACCACCACCACCACCCGCTCCCCGCCACCCTACACCGAATGCAATATACTCCGACTATGATAGCGGGTGGTACCTGACAATATATTACCCCGATAACTACACCGGCAACAAGACCGAAACCGACTATGGATTTAACATATCCTCAAGCAACGGGACAATAGCCAGCAAAAAAGTTAGCAACAGCAGTGTCCAATTCCACATTAAAATAGGGGAAGGAATGTTATATGTTAACGTGGTATGGGATACTAATCAGGGGAATTGGGACGGTAATCCACCTGCACAGCGTTACCTAATACAGGCACGACCTGGTGGCACCCACAGAATCATGGTTAAGATAAAATAATAACGCGTCTATAAGTCCCCCTACCCCCCTGATAAGGGGGATAAAGGGCGGTGTTTTTGATAGGGTGTTTCTTAAATACGACAGCGCGTTCATAAGTCCTAACCTAATTCAATTCACTCACACGTGGACGGCCTAAAAGACCCATCAACCGATCATCCGCATTTTCGATTGCCTCTTCAGGCACAGGTACACCATTGCAGAGACTAAACCGCCAATACGCCCAATACGCCGCATACTGCTATTGTATAATATAACGCGTCTTGTTAGAAAGGTTCGGGGCACCACGGTGCCAACACTGCGGATCCTGCAGGTAGATGTCGCCCGCTTTACAGAAAATGGAGACGGGTTTGTTGCCTTCAAATTCAGGGTTTTCCTGATCGTTCGGATGTCTGCCGGAGTAGTGGCTGCCGGGGACGTATTGTGTCGGTCCTTCCTCGATTGTCTCAATATCGTTCAACGCCATCTGGACGGTAAACCACATCACAGGCATCCGTAGTCGCGGATCGTGGCGCGGCATCTCTTCGGTGACAGGGAAATGCACCGAACCGTCCACATGCCACGTGTCAATCGAGAGTCCGGGTAGATTTCGTAGCACGTTCTGCCCGCAAAACTTGCAGTTCTCACCGACAATCGCCTCTGCTAAACTCAGAATCGGTTCACGGAGAAGCATATCGCGGAATATCGGATCCAGTTCAATCGTATTCCGCAAAATGAAGGGTAACGTCTCACCCGAATCGGTGTGCGCACCCATCTGGATATAGCGGACATCCGCAAGTTCTGGATTGGTTTGTTCCATGAGTTCCGGGTCCGCAAAAAGTTCGTCCGACCTCTCTCGTAGGGCAGTTACTTCACCTTCTGTCAGTACCCCCGGAATATGGACGTATCCATCACGGAAAAATTGCTCAGCAATCTCCGCTGTTTTCTCTTCACTAAAACGCTCACCCTTAAGTATCGGACTGTTCGCCATGTTCTTCTTCCTCCTATACGAAAAGATATAGTTTGGGACTTACGCAGCCCCACTGCAGGGTTTTTGCTTGGGGTGTCTTTGCTGGGGTATTTCTGCGTATTTCTTCAGGGTTTCAAACCCCGCCTGCACAGTGCATTTTTTACCTACTCTCAATCCAAATAATCCATCTCTGGCAGTAAATTCCAACGGTACTGATCCGCGGGTAGTGTATTCCGTCCCCATCTACCGAGGAGTTGCGTGTCTGCACGCTTCGCTGTTATCTGCGCTGCGATCTGCTCAGGATCCCAGCCATCTAATACCTTCTCTGTCAATCGCGCTAAGATGTCTTTGCATGCCGAATCGTCTGCCCGGTCATTCAATTCGTTTGGGTCTTCCTCCAAATTGAAAAGCTGCGAAGGCTGTCCGTGATAGTAATTCAGCTTCCACTCGCTATCTCGAACCATCCGGTGATAGCAACCGTCATCGGTGCAATACTCAGAGAAAGCGATGTCCTCCCACTGTGAGTTTTCACCACGGAGCAGCGGCAAGGTGCTCCGTCCGCGAGAATGTGGAAGTGCGGGTGCACCGAGTGCATCGAGCATCGTCGCGTTTAGATCCAGCGCACTGACGACGCGATCACAGCGTACACCTTCCGGCAGCGTGCCACGCCACGATAAAATCGCAGGCACTTTCGCCGAATGCTCATAGAACGTCTGTTTCCACCAAAGCCCGTGTTCGCCGACCTGTTCGCCGTGATCCGAACTATAAAGAATCAAAGTGTTCTCGTCCAATCCGTTCTCTCGGAGTGCTGTCAAGATTTGCCCGATCATCACGTCCATCCGCGTGACGAGTGCCCAATACGCTGTGCGTGCGCGGAGAATCTCAGCATCGGAGACCGCAACGATACCGCACTTCTCACGCCACCACCGGAAATGAGGATGCAAGGTCTCTGAAAAAGGTTCAGGGTATTCGGGCATCGTCATCTGTCCTTCATACAGTTGGTAATCCTCTTGACGCGCAACAAACGGCTGATGCGGCAGCATGAACCCGACAGAAATTGAAAAGGGTGTATCCAAAAGCCCTGCCCGTTTCTGGACACCGAGCCGATTGAGATAATCGACTGTCGCTGCCGTTACATCCTCATCGTGTACCTGATACGCGCTCTGTCCCGCGCCCGATTTTTCGAGGCTCACACGCGCCGGTCCCGCTGTCCCAGAGAGTTCGCCGTGATCAACGCCGCTCCCACCGTGATAGTTCGGTCCGTGGTCACCGACGAGACGTTCAGCATACCCGTGCAGCTGATCCGGTCCCAACGCATGCATCCGCCCGATGAGTACGGGTTGATACCCGGCGGCACCCATCGCATGCGCGAACGTCGGTATCCCAGAATCGAGGATATGGCTGTTCGTCCATACCGCGTTTTCGTGCGGGTAGCGTCCGCTCAGCATCGACATCCGAGACGGCACACAGATCGGGGACGGACAATAGACGTTTTCAAGGACCACACCTTCCGCAGCGAGTCTATCAAGATGTGGGGTCTGTACCAACGGGTCGCCGTAGCAACCGGTAACATAAGGATCGTGTTGATCGGAGTGGATATATAGCAGATTCGGAGCTTGCGTGGACATCTAAACCTCTTCATGAACATCATCAATCAGATTTGCTCTCATTATATCCACCCACCAGTTTTTGTCAAGGGATTTAGCCATCGGAAACCGTCAGCCGTCAGTTGTCGAAATAGTAGAAAGTTGTAAGGTGTTCTAAAGTTTCAAAGTCCGTAAAGTGTTCTAAAGTGTTTTTGCTTGGGGTGTTTTTGCTTGGGGTCTTTGCTTGGGTATTTCTGCGTATTTCTGCGTATTGATAGGGTATTTCTGCGTATTTCTGCGTATTTCCCTTCGTAAAGTTGAAAGAGAGCACCGGTAATTTCACGGAAACCTCTTAACAACTTTAGCGCACTTGCAAACTTGTCAACTTTTCCGCGATAGCCGAACCGCTAAATACCCCCTTGACAAAAAAACGGAATTCATTAAAATGATTGAAAATTGTTATTTTCAGCGCATAATATGCGAAAGGAAAACTCATGACACAAACACCACCAGAATCCGCAGTCGTTCTCTTTGACGGCACAGACCTTAGCAACTGGACAAGCATGGATGGCAGCGAGCCCGGTTGGGAAGTCGAAGGCGACGCAATGCTCGTTATCCCACGCACCGGCGACATTATCAGTAAAGAAACCTTCACGGATCACTTCGTACATATCGAATTTAGATGCCCCGATATGCCTGAAGCCACCGGACAAGCAAAAGGCAACAGCGGCGTATTCCTTCAAGGTCGATACGAAGTTCAGGTCTTGGATTCCTACGGCATCGATGTCCCTGGCAAAGGCGATTGCGGCGCAATTTACAACCAGTTCGCACCGCTCGTCAACGCTTGTAAACCACCGCTCGAATGGCAGTCTTACGATATTATTTTCCGCGCGCCACGCTTCAACGACGCAGGCGAGATGACCGAAGGACCACGGATCACTGTTATCCAGAACGGTTTGGTCATCATCAACAACGCACAGCTCGCGGGTTCGACAGGCGGGAGCGTGGGTGCAGCGGCTGAGCCGGGGCCACTCCGTCTGCAGGATCACGGCAACGACGTTAGGTACAGAAACGTCTGGGCAGTCGCACTTCCACTTGAAGGCTCGGATCAGTATTAGAGGAAATAGTTACCAGTTTCCAGTTACGAGTTACCAGTAAGAGAAAGACTTGATGAATCAGACTCTCACTGCGAGGCACTCTTAACTGGTAACTGGGTACTGGTTACTGACTCACTGGCCACTGCCAACTGCTAACTGAAAGGTTTTTCGCAAAAAAACCGTACTGAAAACTGACAACTACTCTAAAAGGAGTTTATGATGAAAATGCTAATCATGAATCGGAAAATCGTGGTGTCAACCGTGATTATGATGTTGCTAATATACGGTATACAAGGGACAGGCAATGTGCATGCGCAAGACAACACGCCTGAATTGACACCCGTCAGCAACCGGACCCAGCAGGTTCAAGATACGATTGTTGCCCTGGTGCCAGGCGTAGATTCTGCCAACGATGTAACGGCTGCGCATCTAACTTTAATTACGAGTCTTAATCTGAGCGATCAAAGCATTACCGCACTGAAAGCTGGCGATTTTGATGGATTGTCTGCGTTGCGTTCGCTCTCCTTAGCGAAAAACACACTCAGCACTCTGCCTACCGACATCTTTTCAGGTTTAGCCGCGTTGGTCCAACTTGATTTAGGCAGCAACCAACTCAGCATCCTGCCCGATGAGGTCTTTTCTGGACTCTCTGCCATGAGCAGACTCAACTTGTCTTACAACAGTTTGGACAGTTTACCAGCGAATACCTTTTCCGGGTTGGCATCGTTGACCGGACTCGACTTAGGTAATAACCAACTCAGCAGCCTGCCGGCAGAAATCTTTTCTGGACTCTCTTCGCTGAATTGGCTCAGTCTGTCTTCCAATCAGCTCAGCAGTCTACCCGATGGTCTCTTTTTCGGACTGTCTGCGTTAAAGTCGCTCTATTTAGGGGACAACACCGTTGATCTGTCTATCACTCTGTCCTTGGAGAAGGTTGGAGACAACCAGTTCAAGGCAACGACAGCCACCGGTGCCCCTTTCAATATTGTGTTGCCGGTTACCGTTACAAATGGAGACATTGATGGCGGCGCAACTACCATTACAATTGCTGCTGGCAGTGTAGAAAGCGGACTTCTCACCGTGACCCGCACCCCCGGCACATCAGATGCCATCACTGTAAATATTGGCACACTGCCTGAGCTGCCGACAAGCCATTTCGGCTATAGTCTGACTAAACCGAGCAGTGCCGATAATATCCTCAGTTTTGCCCTCGGGATCCCTAAACCTACCGGGGATCCAAACGTGAACCACGCCCCGATTTTCACAGAGGGCAGTGCCACGACGCGTTCCATAGCGGAGAACACACCTGCTGGTAGAAACATCGGCAGCCCTGTCACTGCTACCGATGAAGATGAGGATGTCTTAACTTACAGTCTCAGTGGTGTAGATGCTGGATCTTTTGGCATCGTCAGTACGACTGGACAATTGCAAACGCAAGCACCTCTCGACTACGAGCAAAAAAACACCTACACCGTAACCGTTACTGTCTCCGATGGCAGTGCTATCGACACCATCAGTGTCACGATTGATGTTACGGACGTAAAAGAAAACAACGCGCCGGTGTTTGTAGAGGGGAGTGCTACGGAGCGATCCATAGCGGAAAACACACCTGCTGGCAAAAACATCGGCGGTCCTGTTACAGCTACCGATGAAGACGAAGATGTCTTAACCTACAGCCTGAGTGGTGTAGATGCTGGATCTTTTGGTATCGTTAGCACGACCGGACAATTGCAAACCCGTGATCCGCTCGACTATGAGCAAAAGAACACCTATTCGGTGGCGGTCCTTGTCTCTGATGGCAATGGTGGAACCGATTCTATTGGTGTCACTATCAACGTCACGGATGTAAATGAAAATAACCCACCGGTTTTCGTAGAGGGCAGTGCTACGGAACGCTCAGTTCCTGAGAATACACCTGCTGGCAGAAATATCGGCGGTCCTGTTACGGCTACGGATGCGGATGAAGATGTCTTAACCTACAGTCTGAGTGGTGTAGATGCTGGATCTTTTGGTATCGTCAGCACGACTGGACAGTTGCGAACGCGTGCCCCGCTCGACTATGAACAGAAAAACACCTATTCGGTGGCGGTCCTTGTCTCTGATGGCAATGGTGGAACCGATTCTATTGGTGTCGCTATCAACGTCACGGACGTAGACGAAACACCCACAGCACATGCGCCGGTGTTTGTAGAGGGCAGCAGTACGGAACGCTCAGTTCCTGAGAATACACCCGCTGGCAGAAATATCGGCAGCCCTGTCACTGCAACTGATGAAGACGAGGATGTCTTAACTTACTCCCTAAGTGGCGTGGATGCGGCATCCTTTGGTGTTGTCAGCACAACCGGACAACTCCAAACCCGCGCGCCCCTCGATTATGAACAGAAGAATGTCTATTCGGTGACTGTCATCGTTTCCGATGGCACACTCACGGACACCATTGGTGTTGCTATCAATGTCACGGACGTAGCAGAGAACCGTGCGCCGGTCTTCGCGAGTAGCACGGAACGCTCAATTCCTGAGAACACACCCGCTGGTGTTAATATCGGCAGCCCGATCACTGCGACGGATGCCGATGGTGATACTCTGACCTACTCAATTGATGGGACGGATGCGTCGTCGTTTGGCATCGTCAGCACGACCGGACAACTGAAAACCAGTGCCCCGCTTGATTATGAAAAACAGAACGCTTACGCTGTGACTGTTACCGTCTCTGATGGCGACCTCACGGACACCATCAGTGTCGCTATCAAGGTTACTGACGTAGATGAGAGCAGCTCGCCAACTTTTGCGGGGAGTCGGACGACGCGTTTTGTGAAAGAAAACACACCCGCTGGTGAAAATGTCGGCAGTCCCGTTTCTGCGACTGATGAAGATGATGACACCTTGACCTACACACTCAGTGGTACGGATGCGGCAGCCTTTAGCATTGTCAGCACCACAGGTCAGTTGAAAACCAAGGCACCGCTCGACTTTGAAACGAAAAACGCCTACACGGTGATTGTCACCGTCTCCGATGGCGGGCGCACGGATGCTATCACTGTGGCTATCACTATTATTGACGTAGACGAAACGCCGCCGACTGTAGAGGAATCTCCTCGACCGAGTCAGGGAGAGAGTGTTATCAGTATTAGTGAAATTATGTTCGGTTCGGAGAGAAGTTTTTCGCCACCGCAGTGGATAGAATTGCACAATGCGGGACCAGACATCATCAATCTCACAGGCTGGAAACTGGTCATTCAGAATTTAGACTCATCAGAATTGGCTGAACCCACAACTCTGCCTGTCATTCCGATTCCCATTCCAGGATTTACCGAACCCACAACTGCGTCTAAAACGTTGTTGCAGGCAACAATTACCTTTAAGGACGACTTCTGGGGGGATGCCCCAAGGATTTGGCCGAATGATACCGTTCTGGTCGTATCAAGAGATATTGGTGATAATTCAGGAAACCTCAAAGAAGATCAGATTTATGATCTCGGTTGGAGGACGAACCTACCACTCGGTTTGTGGAGTCTAATTCTCAGTGCAGAAGGCTTCTCTATAAAACTGATTGATGATGAAGGAAATTTGGTGGACGAGGCTGGAAACCTTGATGGCGATGTGCTGCAATGGAAGTTGCCTTATGGCGATAATAGGGGTAGGACCAGAGACGGACATCGGACCTCAATGATCCGCCGCTATGTCAACAGTATGGCACTCGACGGCACCCAGGCCGGCGGCTGGATTTCCGCCGTGGACGCGAATTTAACGGCAGATCAACTTACCTATTTTGGAGATAAAAACGACATCAGTACCCCCGGTATCGGGATTGTCATCAATGACATCTCTCCTGGGTTGACAAATTATGATGTCAATCTGGACGGTGTGGTGAATATCTCCGATCTGGTAATGGTTGCCGGACGGCTTGGACAATCCGGTCCCAACGCCGCGGATGTTAACGGCGACGGCGTTGTCAATGTCAACGACTTGGTACTCGTGGCAGGCGCGCTCGGTGAAGTACCTGCAGCACCGTCACTGCATCCGACGGTACTTGCAACATTCACCGCTGCTGATATTCAAGGGTGGTTAACCCAAGCGTACGGATTAGACCTCACGGATCCGAAGTTACAAAGCGGTATCCGCTTTTTAGAGCAACTCCTTGCTGTGTTGGTTCCGAAAGAGACCGCGCTGCTGCCGAACTATCCAAACCCGTTTAACCCAGAAACGTGGATACCGTATCGTTTGGCAGAAGATGCTTTTGTCACAGTGACCATCTACGATCAGCTTGGGCGGGTTGTCCGCCAACTCAATGTCGGATACCAGACCGCCTCAGTCTATGAGCATCGGTCAAAAGCGATCTACTGGGACGGCAGGAACGAGGTCGGCGACAAGGTCGCCAGTGGAATTTATTTCTACACCCTCACCGCAGGCGATTTTTCTGCTACGCGGAAGATGCTTATCCTCAAGTAACATAAGAAGGAGCAACATGTTCCTAATAAAGTAGGTTCGGTTTATAGTAGATTTTGGAATTACTTACACGCTTGTAGAGGCTGGGTTACCCAGCCCCTACGCCCACCGCGTGTGCAAGTAATTATGAACTTTACTATAAAACCGAATCGGACGGGTCAATTGAGTGTGTCGGTTAGGTTCAATAGCAAAAAGCGGATATACCAAATATCATATCACGGTTTCTTATGAAAGAACTTTGTAAACTCAATTTGTCGAGTTTTCCAAAAACTAACAAAGGATTACGGTTGCTATGAAATCAGCAAAAGTCTTATTTACAATTTTTCTTTCAATATACATCCTGATTGGACTGACCCCGCGCGCCATGAGCCGAGTTGAGGTGCCTGGACAATCATCAGGAACATCTAAAGAGCCAACCGTAGTCAACCCAACGCACCGAGAGAAAGCACTCGAAGGGATGAGCATTTTATACGGAACCAACGAAAACGCGAATACAAGCCTCCCACCACCACCAACAGTGAAACTATCTCAACACGGCAACTCTCTCGCGACAGGAGATCCCCAATTTATCGTAACCTACGACGGCTTTACGGACGAAGCGCGGGCAGCGTTTCAATACGCGGTCGATATTTGGAATGCGCTCATCCGATCCCCGGTGCCTATTCGGATTGACGCATCTTTTACAGATTTGGGCGGATTCGAGGGTGAAACTATTATTTTAGGCGGGGCACGACCGGCAGGCTGGAAAGCGCCCGGATCATTGGATTTGTGGTTTCCAGAGGCACTCGCTGATATGAGAGCCGATAGAGACCTCACAGCTGGCGAACCCGATATCATCACAAGATTCAATAGCCACGCAGACGCAAATTGGTACTTCGGCACAGATGGAAACACACCGGCAGGGAAAACGGACTTCGTTAGTACTGTGCTGCATGAGATCGCTCACGGTCTCGGTTTCTTTAGCTTTGCAAGCGTAGAAGAAGGATCCATCTACGGATTGACTTCGTCCAGTGGGAGGGGTAAGCTGCGGGACGGCAATCCTGATTTGCCTTATATTTACGATTTTTTTGTTGAAAATGGCTCCAAGAAAACGATTATATCTTTTCCTGATCCCTCCTTTGCTCTCGAAAATCAACTCACGAGCAACGACCTCTTCTGGAACGGAAAAAAAGGCGTTGAAGCGAACGCTGGTATCCTCCCGCACCTCTATGCCCCCAGTTCGTGGAGTCAAGGTTCGAGCTACACGCATTTGGATGAGATGACTTTTCCGGCTGGCGATGCGAACGCCTTAATGACCCCATATCTTGCCAATCAAGAAGCGATTCATGACCCGGGCCCCGTTGCACTCGGCATGCTTGAGGATATCGGATGGACAATCAACAACGCGCCGGTGTTCATTGACGGTTCCAGTACCACACGCACAATGGTAAATAGAAGTATCAGAAATCCAGTGGCGGCAGCAGATGCGGATAATGACGCACTCACCTATCAGCTCAGTGGCACCGATGCAGCGGTTTTTGACATTGATAGCGCAACCGGACAATTGAAAACGAAGGCAGCACACACCTACAACAAGCCATCTTATACAGTAACAGTCACTGTTTCCGATGGCACTTTGATAGATCAAATCGCTGTTACCATCAATGTCATCGGCACAGAAACTGAAACACCTACAAATAACAAACCGAGTTTCGTGGATGGCAATCATACCAGCCGGACTGTGGCAGAGAATACCGCAAAAGGGGTAGATATTGGCAAACCAGTCGCAGCGACGGATGCGGACAACGAGGCTCTCATCTACACGCTCAGCGGCCCCGACGCGGCAGCTTTTGACATTGATAACACGACCGGACAACTGAAAACCAATGCCGAACTCGACTATGAAAAAAAGAATACCTACACCCTAATAGTCACTGTTTCCGATGGCAATCTCACTGTTACCATCACTGTTATTATCATTATCAGCGATTTGGACGATCAGAAAAGTCCAACACTAACATTAACTTCACAACCGCTAACAGAAACAATCCTGAACGGAAGCATTGTGACACTGACTTTGAACAACCGAGTCTATGAAAACTGGCTCAGCGATCCTGTAGCAGTCTCTGGTATTCGGGGTGTAACCGTTAAACCGTTTGATGTAACCCGTCTAAACGATACAGAATTATCAATTCAACTGACATTCTACGGAACAGACCTCGATGCGGATGCCACACTTACTTTCACAGTCCAAGCGGATGCCATCGCTAACTACGACGGGCCCGCACTCACCGCAACAGCACACGTCACTGCAACTGCGGAGTCGGTGGTTGCATCAACGATAACACCCGTAACGGAAGATACCCTAAATGGAAGTGTCGTCACATTAACGCTAAACGGCGGTATTTATGAATCTCAGTATACTGTCGGAAACAGTGTGACGGTATCGGGGATTACCGGGGTCACTGTTAACAAATTTAATGTGGAACGCCTTAGCGGGACGCAGGTGAACGTTGAACTCATATTTGATGGCACGGATTTCGACACCGATGCCACGCTCACCTTCACACTCGGGGCGAATGCTATCGTAGGCTACAACGGCACGGCACTCACTGCACAATTACCCGTCACCGCAGTTGTGGAGGCAAACCCAAGAGTAACCGCCTTTGCGACACACCCTTTGACAGAAACGACCCTCAATGAAAGCACCGTCACGCTCACACTATCGACTGGCGTGTATACGCAATTGCCTACCGACATTAGCAATGCAGTGCAAGTCTCCGGTATCGCAGGTGTTACACTTCTCCAGTCCGATGTCGTACGCGTCAGTGATACAAAAGTGACTGTCAAACTGACATTCGACGGTACAGACTTTGACACAGATGCCATCCTCACCTTCACACTCGGCGCAGATGCCATCACGAACTATGACGGTCCCGCACGCATCGCTGTGATACCTGTCACCGCCGTGGTCGAAGAAAGACCTACAATCACGGCTTTGGCGACACAACCTTTGACTGAGGCAACCCTCAATAGCAGTATCATCCGCCTAACGCTGAACAATGGTACTTACGTCCGATCTAACTTCGATGTTGATAATGCTTTGACAGTCTCCGGTATCGCAGGCGTTACTGTTGGATTTTTTGGGGTAGAGCGTGTGAGCGACACAGTAATTACCTTTGAACTTGAATTCAATGGTAACCTTGACACCAATACCCCTCTCACTTTCACAGTGGGCGCGGAGGCTATTGTCGAATACGACGGCCCCGCACTCATCACACACATTATTGTTAACGGCGGACAGGAATCGGTCGTCGCATCAACTGAGACCCCGTTGACAGAAACAACGCTGAACGGAGGTGTGGTAACGCTGACACTCAACGGTGCAATTTACGAGCGGTCTACCTTTGATCTCAGAGATACTGTTGAGGTATCTGGCATTGACGGTGTCACTTTTCACTGGTTTGATTTAGACCGCGTCAGTGATACGGAATTGACGGTTGAATTAACATTCAGAGGCAACATTGACACGGATGCCCTCCTCACCTTTACAGTCGGTGCGGACGCTATTGCCGAATACAACGGTCCCGCACTCATCGCACAAATAACTGTTACTGGCGGCAAGGAATCTGTGACGGCATCAACGGAAGCACCCTTGACAGAGGTTACGCTGGATGGCAGCGTCGTCACGCTTGCGCTCAGTGGTCGGACTTACGAGCGATCCAGTTTCAAAATCAGAGACGCTGTGTCTGTCTCTGGTATTGATGGTGTTAGGATTGAAACGTTTGGGGTGGACCGGGTCAACGATACAGAGATTACCATCGAACTTGAATTCAACGGCAACTTTGACGCGGATGCGATGCTAACTTTTACGGTCAACGCGGAGGCACTGTTGAGATATAACGGTCCCGCACTCACCGTACAAATACCTGTCACCGGCGAACACGAATCAATCGTCGCATCAACGGAAGCACCCTTGACAGAGGCGACATTGGATGGCAGCGTCGTCACGCTGACACTCAGCGGTAGGAAATATGCACGCTCTATCTTTGACATTAGGGATGCTGTGTCTGTCTCTGGGATTGACGGCGTAACAATACCTTGGCACGATCCCGACAGAAAAGGCGATACCGAAATTACCGTTGAACTTGAATTCGATGGCAATATCAATACCGACAGCACACTCACATTTACCGTCAGCGCAGGTGCTATCGCGGGATACAACGGGCCCGCACTCACCGCACAAATACTTGTCACCGCTAACAGAGAAAACGCGCTTTTAGCAAACTTCCCGAACCCGTTCAACCCTGAAACGTGGATACCGTATCAGTTGGCAAAATCTGCCGATGTCACATTGCACATCTATACTGTAAATGGCACACTGGTGCGGACGTTGGCACTCGGACATCAAGCCGCGGGTATGTATCAAAATCGTTCCGGTGCGGCGTATTGGGATGGTAGAAATGCGTTCGGTGAACCCGTCGCAAGCGGCGTGTATTTCTATACACTCACCGCTGGTGATTTTACTGCTACACGCAAAATGTTAATACGGAAGTAACCAGTATCAGAAAACTGAAAGTGTGGAAGATAACTTCCTTTCATATTTCCAGCTTTTCCATTTGTTGAAATCAAATAAATAAAAAGGAAATATCATGAAAAGTAACTCAACATTCCTTGTTTCAGTCTCTTTAATGATAGCATTGACCTTTAGCATATCTTTTGTCACTCTGGCACAACAAAACGCTGAAGTGGCAGATGCCAAGTCCATCGCTGAGCAAAATACTAAATCAGAAAAAGAGTCGTTGGTCGCAACAGCAAAAGCGGATGCTGAACGAGATGTTAAAGTTGATTTTGGAAATTCTGAAAAGCTGCTTTGGTTTTCGGCGGGATTTGGATGTAGTGCCTTTGGCGTTGTGGCTGCTCACCTTGAAAAGGCACAGACACCACCAGTTCGATTACTCGGGAAATCATCTGAATATGTGGAGACCTACGTACACACCTATCAGGACAAATTATACAAGAATCGAATGATTTTTGCTGGCACCGGGTGTGTCCTTTCTTTGGGTCTCGTTGCAGCCCTTATTTCAAATACCTCAACCGACAATGCCTTGGATGTTTCATCTGGTAACTCTTCGGATATAGATGGCGCATTGGAGGATACCATTTTGGGTTGTCTAAGTTTAGCGGATTTTTTAGATGCAAGTTGTTCATGTCTTATGGACGATGATGTCGTTGGAGATTGTTTATTCTAACGCTCCAAACTGACAACTGATAACTATTCCTTCTGATAACTATTCCTTCTGATAACTAATATAAAAGGAGAATAAAAAACATGTTTGGACAAGGAATCCCCCGTTCGTTTTTGTGGTTCGTTAGCCTTTGTGCAGTTTTGAGTATCGGAATCATCAGTTGTGGTGGTGACGATGGTGACAATTGGATTGGCACATGGGCAATAGAAACCGTTGATGGTCAGAGTTATGAACAAGTTCTTGAAGAAGGAGAAGAAGTAAAGGCTTCCATTGTTACCAACAACTGGACGTTTAATGACGATGGAACGATGGAAGCGGAACTGGCTGTACAGATTGAATCAACAGAGGAAGGCTTTGAATTCTCTGGGGAGGTTTCAATTAAAATAATGGGAACTTACTCCCTATCTGGCCCCAACTATACGCTAACAGTCACATCAGAAGAAACTGGTGCTTTTGGAGATGGAAGTAGTACAGACGTAGACACCGGCACATGGTCCAGAACAGGGAATACGCTTACACTAACCAGTGACGAAGATGGTACTATCATCGTCTTCAAAAAGAAATGAAACTCAATGGAAGATGCCCCACTCTAACCATCTAATAATCTATAGGATGGACGCAGTGAGGCGATAAATCGCCTCACTGCCAACATAAGTGTCTTAGAAGGACCTGTCCCTCTCAAAAGCAGCCCGGTTCTTAGTGGGCACTTCATTGCATCTCCCGTAAGTCCTAAACCGATTGCACCCCGTAATCAAAACCTATAATGCTTGGTTTTGCGCATCATCAAGTGTATCCCCAGCAGTTATGCAACCGGGCAGGTCTGGCACAGTTACAGAGTAGTCACTATCTGGATTTTTATGAATAACAATTGGGTAATTTCTCTGCATAGCGTACCTCTTACATCGAAATCCCCAACAACCCGCGCGTCAACTGAAAATCCGTGTTTCCCTTATCGTGCAGTTTCGGGGTATACTGCCGCGATGCCACCTCTGTAATCAAGGCTAATAGTTCATCAACATCGGCAGTTTCCGAATCCAAATCCGCGCCGTAGGTGGATTGTGTTGCGGCATCTGTGGAGACTTGAATCAGCGGCACCATTACATGCGATTGCAAGGGAGCACCGACGATGTGAGCGAGAGCCAGATCCACCCCTGCTGCGCCGAGTCCTGTTAACGTCTCTGTGGGTTGATCTGTGGGTGTTTCCATGATGTGGAAACCGGCTTTTTCGACCCGCTGCCCATACGCCAATGTCGGCGAAGTTGACAAAGCCTCTCTAAAGAATGTCGCGTTCGCCGGTACAATAACCGTTCCACCCGCAGGGACGATTCGATGCGCCAATTCTATCAAAGAATCAGAGACCGTTCCCGTTGCTTCACCTGTTGATGTCACGGCTATACAGAGGTGTTCTAAGCCGACATCAATAACAGGAACAGACGGTTTACTGGCGAGTTCTTCCGAAAACCAGTCTTGCACCTTCTCAATAACAGCATCAATCCCGCCATCCAACTGTACACTCGCCCAACCGTAGTGTTCCGGTGATATACCGAGTTTCTGAATTTCATGTCGGACATGATCGTTGTGGGTTTTTTCACAACCGTGTTCAAGGAGCAGTCCAAGTGCGACCGTCGGATGTGTGAGATGTCCAATCATCGTGCGGGTATAAATCTCTTCGGAACGTCCGCCAGAGACACCACACCCCTCCGTATGCGGAAGCGCAACAAAACGGGATATACCTTGCTTTGCGCCGATCTTTCGTTCATTACAACGGTGTGCAATCATTTCCGCAATCTGCCCGGAACAGAGGCTTGTGGGTAAGATGAGTCCGACCTGATCCGTGCGATATCCTGCTTCCGTTTGGAGGGCTCGAAAAACCGCGCGATCTGGTAGGTGCGGTTTCCTAACCGCACCTCCTCTCAAGGCTTCAATCGGAATCGGTTCACCTGACTTCAATTCAGATTCCGACAACAGTGGATCTAAATCCACGGGACCCGTCTGCTTCCAATCGCGCCACAGCGAGACTTGAGAATGTCCGGCTTTCTCACCGACTGAACGTTCACCCGACGCGACATCTACTGTCAGATCCAGCATGGATTCACCGAGTTCTTCCATCGGTGTGCCATCAAGATACGCCCCGGCGTTCACGTCCATATCCTTGGTGAGCATCTCATAGCGTCCCGTCGTCGTGACAATCTTGATCGTCGGTACGAACGGGAAATTCGTGATGGAGCCGTTACCTGTCACAAAGAAAATCATGTTGGAACCGGATGCCACCTGTCCTGCGATGCTCTCTAAATCGTTGCCCGGGCTATCCATGAAATAGTAGCCCGGGTTCTCCATGCGTTCACTGTAATTGATGACATAATCCAGACAAACATCGGGGTGCCGCTTCATTGCTGCACCGATCGATTTAATGGCGATATTATAGAGACCGCGGAAGTTGTTACCGCCAGAGGGGTTTCCTTCTGCGGAGTGTCCGTGCCACGAAACGCGTTCTTTGAACCGTTCAATTGTGTCAAGAAACGTGCGTGCGGTGGTCAGGTCGCGGACATTCTGAAGCACATACGCCTCCGAACCGATCAGTTCGTCGGTTTCTGCGAGGTTGGCGTACCCTCCGTAACGGATGACCTCTTTTGCAACATAAGCAGCGAGCGGGTTGCCCGATACTCCGGAGAAGGCGTCGGAGCCGCCGCACTGTAAAGCGATTTTCAGATATGCCAGAGATTCTTCAGTGCGTGGCATGCTGTTTACACTATCCAACCATCCGTTGATAATCTCCGCGCCGCTGGCTAAATCTTCATCGAAACTCCCTTTCAACCGATAGAAACTATGGACGACATCATCCAGAGCATAGCCTTCGCGTAGCATATACGTCTTAAGCATATCGTTTGTAACCGCTTCGGTGCCGTAGTCAACGAGCAGCATCGCGCCGATATTCGGGTGGACAGTAAAACCGGCGAGCGTTCGGAGCAACATATCAATGTTATTCGGTGTTTGACTTTCACCGCCTTCTGTGTGCGTTACGGCGACAACACCGTCTATGTTGGGATAGGCGTTTTGTACGGACGAGGTGACCTCGCCCCTATGATACATCTCTGCAAGTCTTCTTGCGAAACCGGAGGTGCGTGCGGTTGTTCCCATGACGACGATATAGTTGCGTGTGCCAACACCACGGTTACCGGGACGTTGATAACCGAGAAAGGAACGCGCGTTCGTGTGCCGTGGCACCTGTGTTCCGGGACGGAATTCAGCATCGTCTAATTGATATGGCGCCATCTTGTCGCTAAAATTAGGTGTTTCTGGCAATTCAAAGGGTAAATTCCTGATGGACAACGAATCAATCATCTTCTGATTGCACACGTAGTCCCCAGGGGCAATGGCACGTGTTGCATAGCCGAAGGGTAATCCCCAAGACAACAACGGTGCTTCCTCTGAAATCGACTGGATGGCAAAGCGATGCCCTTCTAAAATAGTATGCGATAGTTGAAACTGAGTCCCCTCGTAATTGATACGTGTACCACTCTCTAACGTTTGGGTTGCGATAGCGACATTATCATTTGGGGCAGGCAACCGAGCAACATCGGTAAAATCATAACCCATAGAAACTTACTCCTTTGGGAATATCAGCATTTGTTGGTGAGGTTAGAGGCCTCATGAGTAGGGAGACATGCGTAGAACTAACGCCGATAAATACTCACTTCAATCGCGTCCTGTTTCACCCACGGCAGGTCGATGTCAAACCAGTGTGTTTCAGATTCATAGCGTTCGCGGACGTGTCCGAGATAATCCGCCATCGAATCTGCCCCGATACCGACGTTATCTGCAAGAACGGTTGCAGGATTCGTCAACCGCGATTCAATCGCTTGAAAGCATGGGAAATAGTTGCTGAAGTTGTTATCAAGGAGTAGAAAATCGACGGGGTCTTGGATGCTTTTGAGTACCTCTTGTGCATCACCGATGCGTGAATCGACGAGGTCCGCCATGCCAGCGCGTTCAAAGTTTGCGCGTGCTTGTGTTGCTCGGTCAGCGTCTATTTCGACTGTTATCAAGCGTCCGGTACCGGCAGCTTTCAACACGCGTAGCATCCAGAGTCCAGAATAACCGATAGCCGTGCCACATTCAACAATAAGGGACGGCTTCGCTTCTTCGACGCAGGCGGCAAGAAATTTCGCCTTTTCTTCCCCTAACATCGGGATTCTCTCTTCTTTACACTGTGCCTCAACCTCTTGTAGAACCTGATCAAACATACAAGCCTCCATTGGAACACGGTTGTCCCGCTCTAAATTTGATGTCTGCTAACTATGGTAAATTTT
Source organism: Candidatus Poribacteria bacterium (assembly GCA_022819945.1). Lineage (GTDB taxonomy): Bacteria > Poribacteria > WGA-4E > WGA-4E > WGA-3G > WGA-3G. The sequence goes on along the minus strand of JAJEGI010000115.1, from coordinate 89,333 downwards.
TATTTTTCCGTATCATGTTCTATTAGATAATCATACACGAGAACCTGCTTTGAGGTCAAGGGTGTTTCCGATATATGGGGTGCTTAGTAATATCCGCGAAAATTTGAGGGAAGATTGTGTATAATTCTGGTTTTTCTGGAAGTTATGCCCTCTTTTCGTCTATAATATTGTATCCTTAAGAAGTAGAATTTCCATTTTGTGGGTAAATTTTAGGAATTATTATTGTTGGAGGTGGTAGACGGATGAAGAAAAAACGGATTCTTTTCATAAGTATACTCGGTATTGTGTTGCTGTGCATAGGACTCTTCTATTGGCACACCCAACGCCAAGCAAACTACGCAAAGACTCGTGAACTTTTTGCACCTATTTATGAATACTCAGGAAGGCTCACACCAGAGGAACAGCAACGCTTTTCTGAACTCATCAATTCCATTATGGGTGTTGAACTTTCCACCGGAAAAAAATACGCACTTCCGCAGCACGAACAACTTCAGTTGGAAGCGCATAGCATGACGTTATACCGCAACAATCCTGAATTGATGTTCAGAAATAGTGTGCCTTTCCCTGTCAATACTGATGTCGACCCGTATATACGATATTTCAGTATCTTGGCTCTGATCGCTAAAACCAAGCTTGCAGATTTACCTACGGATAGCAGGAAGTCGATACTCTCGCACCTTGAAACGCTTGAGCAACGCCTAACGAAAAACAGCGTTGAGGTCTATATTCAAGAAATTAAAGATACCCCGTTCCGTCCAAGTCAAAAATTGCCAACGATGCGTTTCGGGGTTACATCTGCGCCGGGAACAGTGGGTGGAAATTGGACTTTGGAAGCGGATGGTTCATTGGTATTGCCGGAAGGTGCTAAACGCGGTGTTATTCAAATCACCGATATTTATGAAAACGCGTACGAGGTTGATCTCGATGATCCTACAGATACGGGTACGACAGAGGATACCACCGAATTGTATGCAGAGATTGATCAGATTTTTGAACATCTTACCGAGGCAGAGTTTCAAAGGCTCTCAACACTTGGCAAAACAAACAGATCAGCAGAGATAGAAAAGTTGTTCCTACCAGACTAACCCAAATTGCCATTTGTAAATCCATAGAATTTCCTACTGAAATCAGATTTATTTAAGTTGCGTTAGAAATTGAATTTGAGTATAATTTGCTATGCTACGACATAATAACAATAAAAATATAATTTTATTCATTATGTCCTAATATAACCCAAGTTGCTGCCAACAAGATTTTAGACTAACTGTCCTCGTATTTCACTAAAAAATGTCAATTAGCCAAGCATTTTGTAGCGCGAACTTTTAGTTTCCTTGTTTTCGTCCAAACACATCGGGATCCAGTTGATCCATGAAAGGCTATCAATACCAGTCCCTATCTGCTTTCAAGAGGAGTCAAAAGGTCTCAAATCACAACCCCGTACCTTTGAAACCCTTAGCATAACTGGGCATTCACTTTTTCAAGGCATCTTTCGTGCTGGAAAAAGCGATAAAAATCGTGGTTTGCTTTCCTTTTAGTCTCAAAGGTGTGTAGAAGCACTTTGAGACCTTTTGAGGTGTTATTTTCTCAATGATTGTGCGGGTTTGTGCCTTATCAAAGACGATATGGGTTCCCGCACTTATTGGACAAAAATAAGGTAGTTTGCGGCATTTTTGGGCACAATCTAACAGATGATGCTACAAGGTGGCAACTTACGTTATTTTATCAAAGAGTGATTGCAGTAACTGACGGTTCAGAGGATCTTCCATCTTATTTTTCAGTATAAGTGTTTGGTAAAATTTTTGGATTTTTGAATTGTGCTGTCTATTAAAATTATCAATTCACAACGCAAGCCCAGAGGAGTTTAAGTGCATGAGAAAACTATTTGTTTATTCTGTAATTGTTTTTACGATGATTGTTCATACCTCACACGCCGATATGACCTCGGATCTACAAGCCTACCCGAGTAGCGAATACCTCGTTGGTGTGTCGGAAGGTCCAGGAACTGTCGAAACCCTCATGGATCGAGCAGAAGCTCAATTGTCCAAGAAAATTTTCGACAGAGTCAGATATGTTATCAACGAGAACGAAGAGGATTGGCTCGTATACAATCGTGTACGTGAACACTACGGTACAGTAATCCAGAGTTCGGTAAGAGCCAAACTCAAAGGAATTCGGGAATATTATCCTTCCACGGCACCAGATGCCTATGTTATTGTCTATGTCAAGCGTGATAAACTCAAGCAGATTTATGCAGACGAAGCTGCGGATTTACGACAAGAAATTAATGACATCCTTCATAAAGCACAGGTCATAGAGGAGGCTGGAGATTTATCAGATGCGGCGAAGATTTATTTGAGCACATACCGATTGTATGAAGCATTGAAGGAAGCAGAGCTCATTCAACTCGGGGCAGCATACACAACGCCTCCTGAGGCATTTGCTGAATTGGCGGACATAGCAGGTGGGGTTGCCAAAGCAGATTTGATGATGTTCCATGGAGAAGTGATTGCAAAAGTAGCGAAAATCGCGCCTCAAACCATCATCGGTATTAATGATGCTGCCCGTATTACTGCCTATCAATTCCAGCAGCAGAGCAGCGACTGGGGCACTAAAGTGAAGACAGAAGAACTGACGTATGATAGTTTCAATGTGGTAAGTCCTTCTTCAACGTTTTTTTTGGAAACTCTCACGGATGAGTTAGGTTGGTATCGCTCTCCTCCGATGCGAGGATTTCAACCACTTCGCGAGAAGCATGAGGTTCAATCCCAAGACGAGCCTTTGCAATTCTTCGGAGGATATTGGGCAGATGGCGACAAAATTACGCTCCGCACCACACTACGCGATATCACAACGGGTGAATTTAGGGCAGCGGCTGTTGTACAATTTAGCGAGAATCAACGCCGAGACAAGGATATCTCACTTAAACCTGACAATCTTGAGCAATTCGCCCAGGATTGGAAACTTTTTAATCCACTTGAGGAAACACCAATTGAAAAAGTACCACAGGTTGAAGAGGCACCGCAACCAACAGAAACTTCACCAACAGAAGTTTCACCTGAGGAATCCCTTGTCAATCCGAAAGTTTTTGCCAATGACGGATTAACAGTTGAAATAGCGACGGATAGAGGGACAGGACCGGTAGTTTATACCGAAGCGGAAACAATGACAGTTTTTGCACGGGCGAACCAAGAAACCTACATCCGTTTAATTTATATCCTTGCCGATGGAAAACGGACCCTGCTGTTAAAAAACTACCATATTAGTCCCGAAATGACTAATCAAAGTTTAGAGATCGGGAAGTTTGTGTGTACACCTCCATTCGGTGCGGAGCAGCTGCATGTTTATGCCAAGCGAGAACCATTCCCGGACTTAGCACCCGGGGAAACGTATGAGGAGGATGGGTATGTCTACCTAATTCCAACACGCGGTTTTCAACCTTTCAAATCACAACCTGAAGGATCTGCACATATTTCTATTACCACTCTACCAAAGTAAGACTTACATCCATAGAGGTAGAGTTCCTTATAATAACCTAAGTCGTCGCTTGTAGCATAATCTTTTAGATTGTGCATGCAAGGACGCAAACTAAAAGTTTACGCTACAAAACCCCGCGGAGAATAGATCACTTTCAATGAGAAACGGGGGCTGCATGCCTAAAACTCTGTGAGTAGCAACTTGGGTTATAATATGGCGTTGCTTGTAAAATAGATCAGACTTTGTTCTGTCTCTTGACACGTTTCAAAGCTCTATACGGAAGTGTTTATAATATCTATGAAAACAATATCTCTATTTCTCTTTTTTGGTATTTTCTGTGGTGTGATCGTGCTCCTTACTGCTACTGATTTGCTGCCGCAACGTGGCATGAATATCACTATCCGCGCTAAAAGTGGGGAAGAACTTGCACTTTATAAAGACTCCTATGCACTCGTTATTGGAAATGGAGCATATCCCGTAAAGAACGGTTGGAATCCGCTTCCAGGTGCGATAAAGGATGTCAAAGAAGTCGCAGAAGTCCTTGAAAACCACGGATTCAAAGTGACCCTGAAGATAGATGTAACGAAGACAGAGTTTAATCAAGCGTTTTCGGAGTTTATCTATGAATTTGGTAAAAACAAGGATAATCGACTCCTGTTTTACTACGCGGGTCATGGCTACACCACGAAGGCAGCAACGGGTGAAGATCTCGGCTACCTTGTGATGCTTGATACACCAAGTCCGACGAATGCTGCGAAGTTTGATCTCCACAGTGTGGATATGGTCAAGTTTGTATCGGACTCCAAGAAGATCCACGCTAAACATGTTCTGTTTATGTTTGATAGCTGCTTCTCAGGGACGGTACTCAACCTTCGGAACCGGGTTACACCGTCTCACATCACTGACAGAATCAAAAATCCGGTGCGTCAGTTCATCACGGCCGGTCGTGCGGATGAACCTGTGCCGGATAGAAGCGAGTTTAAGAAAGCATTTTTGAACTTGCTTGAAGGGCACGTTGAAGAGCCAACACCGGATGGCTATTTGACAGGCGTTGAGTTAGGGGATTATTTATATAGGACAGTCCCTAAATTCTCTCAAGGACAGCACCCACAACATGGAAAGATCCACGACCAGCAGCTTAATACAGGTGATTTTGTGTTCGTGCTCCCTCAAAAGAGTCCAGAGGTGCATGAAGATACCGGTATTGAGTTGAATACAATCGCGACGTTGAACATCACCAGCACACCAAGTGGTGCAACCGTGTATGTTGATAGTACCGCAATCGGCATAACCCCCATTGAGAACTATCAAATTGATACCGGTATTCGTCTTGAAAAGCAGGTGAATGTAGGCTTAGAACTTTCAGGCTACAAGAGTCGCGTTAAGAAAATAACGTTGAAAGGTGGGCAGGAGTTCCCATGGGACGTGTCTTTAGAAAAAATGGCGACACAACCGGTGTTGCCGAAACCAAAGGCGGACATACAAGAAACAATAGTTGAGAAAGATGTTGGAGTCAATGAGACGGAACTGGAGGAGAGGACAAAAGAACCAGTGTCACCGAAACCAAAGCCAAGTGTGCCAGCAACAACTGTGGAAGAAGATGTCAATACTAATGCCGAAAGGCAATTGCTCTCTCCAAATGTGCCAGAAAAAATTATTGGAAAAGACGGTGCTGAGATGGTGTTGATTCCGGCTGGTGAGTTTCAGATGGGCAGTAACTACCGTAGTTCCGACCAACCTGTGCATACGGTCTATGTTGATGCCTTCTATATGGATGTCCACGAAGTGACCGTTGGGCAATACAATCAATTTGTTCGTGCCACTGGGCATCGCGCGCCTCCGAATCCAGGGTATGCTCTAACGGATCGGCATCCCATTGTCAACGTCAGTTGGCATGATGCAATGGCGTATGCGAAATGGGCAGGCAAACGCTTGCCGACAGAGGCAGAATGGGAGAAAGCTGCACGTGGTGGCTTGAAGGATCAAAAATATCCGTGGGGTAATGCTCCACCAGACGGAACACAGTGTAATTTTGCGGACAAGAGCCTAAGCAGAAATTGGGGTAGTGAAGGAAGACTTGTCAACGGGAAACGGGTTAAAGCAGACGATCATCCTTTAGATAAAAGTAGTGATGATGGTTATGCATACGCTGCCCCTGTCGGTAGTTATCCTCCGAATGAGTATGGTTTATATGATATGGCGGGGAATGTGTCGGAATGGTGTTTTGATGCCTACGATGAAAATTTCTATGCAAACTCTCCTCGGGAAAATCCGATTGCGAGTATCATTATAAGAGATCCAAAAAATAACGGAACGACTATTATTAATGAACTACGCTTGTCGCGTGGTGGTAACTGGATATCTGCGGCATGGACAGTACAAGTCAGCAGTCGCAATAATGGTGCCCTTTCAACAGGAGTGTGGATCACCAACGGTTTTCGCTGTGTGAAATCAGTAACTCCTTAAATTCGTTCTTCTTTTGCCCGACCATTATGGATTGGGAATAATACAGTTTTTACGATTGAAAAATTTTAGTTTTTGTGAACTAAGTCATGCGTTCAACCCAAGCATTGTGAGCAAAATGTTTATAGCATCCATGAGAAAGATATCTTTATTTTTATTTTTTATTCTCCTCTGCAGTGCAATTTTGTTCCTTACTACTGATTTACTGTCACAACGTGGTATGAATATCATTATCCGCGCGGAAAATGGAGATGAGTTTGGTCTCTATAAAGATTCGTATGCGCTTGTCATAGGAAATGGGGCGTACCCTATGAAAAACGGTTGGAATCCGCTTTCGGGCGCAGTGGAAGATGTGAAGGAGGTTGCAGAAGTCCTTGAACAACACGGGTTCAATGTAACTCTGAAAATAGATGTAACGAAGTCCGAGTTTAATAAAGCGTTTTCAGAATTTATCTATGAATTCGGCAAAGACAAGAATAGCCGCCTCCTATTTTACTATGCTGGTCACGGATACACAACAAAGGCAGCAACGGGCGAAGATCTCGGCTACTTGGTGATGCTTGATACACCGAGTCCTGCAAATGCTGCGGAGTTTGATCTCTATAGTGTGGACATGGTCAAGTTTGTGTCAGACTCCAAGAAAATTCATGCCAAACATGTGCTTTTTATGTTTGATAGCTGCTTCTCTGGCACAGTTCTGAACTTAAGAAATCGGACTACACCCTCCCATATCACGGATCGGATTAAAAATCCGGTTCGTCAATTCATAACAGCAGGCCGTGCGGACGAACCTGTTCCAGATCGAAGTGAGTTTAAGAAGGCGTTTTTGAATTTACTTGAAGGTCGCGTTGAAGAACCGATACCAGACGGTTACCTGACAGGTGTCGAGTTAGGAGATTATCTCTATCGAACAGTGCCAAAGTTCTCTCAAGGACAGCATCCACAACATGGAAAGATTCACGATCAGCAGTTGAACACGGGTGATTTTGTATTCGTGCTTTCTCAAAACGAGCAGGATGGTAATGAGGATAGCGGCATTGAGTTGGATACGATAGCAACGTTGAACATAACCAGCACGCCAGAAGGCGCGAAGGTTTACATTGATGATGTTTTAGTCGGTACGACCCCATTGCGTAGTTATCAGATCGACACCGGCGTGTCTCTTGAGAAGCAGGCGAATGTAGGATTAGAACTTTCGGGTTACAAAACCCGCGTCAAAAAGATAACACTGAAGGGCGGTCAAGAGTTCCCGTGGGAGTCAGCTTTAGAGAAGATGAAAAGAGAACCAGTGCTACCGAAGCCGAAACCGAGTGTGCCGGAAACAACTGTTGAGGAAAATGTTATCGTCAATGAGCAAAAGCGATTGCTGTCTCCATATGTACCACAAACAATCGTTGGGAAAGATGGTGCTGAAATGGTCCTGATTCCCGCTGGAGAGTTTCAGATGGGAAGCAATCACACCAGTGATCCGAATGAACAGCCAGTGCATACGGTCTATGTTGATGCGTTTTATATGGATGTTCACGAAGTGACAGTTGGACAATATTACCAATTTACTCGTGCCACTGGACATCCCGCACCATCGTATTCGCTTTCCCCATTTTCTCCGATGGATCAACATCCCATGGTTTATGTGAGTTGGCATGATGCGATGGCGTACGCGAAATGGGCGGGCAAGCGACTACCGACTGAAGCGGAGTGGGAAAAAGCCGCACGCGGCGGCTATATTGGTCAGAAATATCCATGGGGTAACGGTCCTCCGGATGGGACCCAATGTAATTTTGCCGATAAAAGCGGGGCGAACTCAGGAAGCTGGGAAAATTGGGATAAGAGTGCTGATGATGGCTACGTGTATACTGCTCCCGTCGGTAGTTATCCTCCGAATGGATATGGTCTATATGATATGGCAGGTAATGTTTGGGAATGGTGTTTTGATGCTTATGATGAAAACATCTATACAAACTCTCCACGTCGAAATCCAATTGCAGGGATCATTGTAACAAATACGACCAATAATTCAATAACTGTGAATGAATCTCGTGTGTTACGAGGCGGTTCTTGGACCCCTCACCCTCAAAATGTGCGTTCTGCACACCGATGGTCATATGGGGCACATTCAGCGAGCTTCTCTGTTGGTTTTCGTTGTGTACAATCAGTAGCCCCTTAAGTTGCCGCCTTGACCACTTCTGCTTACACCTTTGATGTTTTCGACTCTATGAATCACATTGCTATAAATATTATGCGAAAGCGAGACTCGACAAAAAACAGAACTGATGGCACTGCCCTCATCAACACAGATTCCTTGCTGAAACCATACACTGCCCAACTACGCGAACGGTTTGCACACTATCAACGTTTTAAAGTCGAGATTGAGGAGACGGGTGGTGTATTAGGCGAGATTAGCCAAGGTCACCGATATTTCGGTTTCAACCGTGCGGAACACGAAGGGGAGACCGGTGTCTGGTACCGCGAATGGGCACCGGGTGCGGAGACGCTCGCGCTCATCGGTGATTTTAACGGTTGGTCGCGCGATGCGAACCCGATGTCCGTTGATGATTGGGGAGTGTGGCACATCTTTTTGCCTGATAGCGAGTATGCTGATAAGTTCACACACGGCAGCCTCGTCAAGGTGCATGTTGTCAGTAGGGGTGAGGGGACCTTGCCCCTACGTGGATTTGATCGGATTCCTGCGTATGTTCAGCGTGTCGTTCAGGAAGGCGATGCGGATTTCACAGGTCAGTATTGGTCACCCTCGCATCCGTATCAATGGCAGCACCACGCACCTGTTTTCGACATCAATACCGAAGGTCTGCGGATTTACGAGGCGCACGTCGGGATGGCACAAGAAGCAGAAAAGGTCGGAACCTTCGTTGAATTTACGCAGAATATCTTGCCCCGAATTGTGGATTTAGGCTATAACGCTGTGCAATTGATGGCAGTGATGGAGCATCCGTATTATGCGAGCTTCGGGTATCATGTCAGCAATTTCTTCGCAGTCTCAAGTCGTTTCGGGACACCAGAGGAACTGAAAGCACTTATTGATACGGCGCACAGCATGGGGTTGCTGGTTATCATGGATCTCGTGCATAGCCATGCTGTCAAGAATCTCAACGAGGGGTTGAGCCAATTCGATGGTACTGGACATCAGTATTTTCACGCCGGTGCGAAAGGTGAACACGTCGCATGGGATTCGCGCTGTTTCGATTATAGCAAATACGAGGTGCAACGCTTTCTGCTGAGCAATATCCGCTATTGGCTGGAGACCTATCAGTTTGACGGATTCAGGTTCGATGGTATCACGAGTATGCTCTATAGCGACCACGGGTTAGAACGGGAATTTACCGGCTATGCGGATTATTTCGATGCTGGTGTTGAGTCAGACGCTATCGCCTATCTGATGTTGGCAAATGAGGTCGTCCATGCTGTTAATCCGGATGCTATTTCGATTGCTGAGGATATGAGCGGTATGCCGGGTCTCGCGCGTCCTATCGAGGAAGGTGGACTCGGTTTCGATTATCGGCTCGCGATGGGTATCCCGGATTACTGGATTCGGTTGTTGAAGGAGAAGCAGGACGAGGCATGGCACATCGGCGAGATTTACGGTATGTTACGCAACCGCCGCGCAGGCGAAAAACATATCGCTTACGTCGAGAGCCACGACCAGTCGATTGTCGGCGATAAGACGCTTGCGATGCAACTCATGGACGCTGAACTTTACACGAACATGCGTATCTCCACGACGAGCCATCTCATCTCTCGTGGCATCGCGCTCCACAAACTCATCCGACTCCTAACGTTTAGTTTGGGGGGTGAGGGTTACCTCAACTTTATGGGGAATGAATTTGGACATCCTGAATGGATTGACTTTCCACGGGCAGGGAACAATAACTCCTACTGGTATGCGCGTCGGCAGTGGCATCTTGTCGATGATGATACCCTCCGCTATAAACACCTCAACGCTTTTGATCGGGCGATGCAGCACCTCGATGTAACTTACCACCTGCTTGCTGATGTGGATATTCAACTTTTATGTATTCATGAGGACGCGAAACAGATCGTTTATGCGCGGAGTGGACTTGTGTTTGCTTTCAACTTTCATCCGAGTGAATCTGTCACAGATTGGCGGATCCCTGTCCCTGAAAAGGCAGATTACCGACTCGTTCTCGATACCGATGATACTGCTTACGGGGGGCACGGTGCCGTAGAAGGTGTCCATTATCCGTGGCAAGATGTTGCTATGGAGGGGCAGGCACAGTCGATTCAACTTTACGTCCCTGCCCGAAGTGCGTTGGTGTTAGCACCTAAAATGGAAAATTAGAAACTCGCTGACGTTCCTATGTAGTGTTATTTTCCAGTGAATACTCACGGTTTCCACCAGGACCGCCGCCAATTGCCCACGTGCCACGGAACAACGATTGCCGTTTGGCAGGCATCGTCTCAATGACTTCATGGCTCAAGTTCAACCGATGCCACTGTGCCCAGATGGAGTTATAGCAATTGAAAACAGCACACCGTGGGTTGTCCGGGTTCGTCCAATTATTCGCTGCGTGGACGAGGCTTTCCGTGAAGATGACGACGGAACCCGGTGGGCAGCTATAGTCGTCCATCATCTCACGCATGCTTTCCTCCCACGGTGACTCGCTAATATTCGGACGATACTTGTCGGGACCGCCGTAATTGAAGTGCGCTTTATGTGAGCCACTGAGGAAAGAGGTAGCACCTTGCCCTGACTTCACTTCTTCAAGTTCCCAGACGACACGCGTCAACCCCGCAAAAATCTTTTCACCTGCAACCTGATATCGCATCGCGTTCGCCTGTTGCGGTGGACGCACAACGTGCGGCAGACCGTTATCACCACGTTCCGACACACCCCAACCCGGGGGTCTCACAGTCGTAAACGACCCTTCACACCGAAATCCATAGCAATCATCGTGTTGTGCAAACGGGGCCTCGGACAGAATTTCGTTCAGGACACCGACGATTGCAGGATGGTCAAGGAGGTTCTGAAGGGCTCCTTGATAACTTTGTCTGGCACCATCGTAGACTTCCGCTTTCATCTCTTCGATTTCCGGCTCTGACAGGACAGATGGCAACAGAATCCAGCCACGGAGATCAAAGAAAAACTTTTGTTCGGGTGTCATCGGAATCGGTGCATCATTTGATGTTACTTGTGACATTGGAATCTCCTTAATAGTTAGGACTTACGTAGCTCCCTTTACGGGGTTTTAAACCCCGCTTGCAGTGCTTAATAGTTATGAACACACACTGTATGAATGACATATTGTGTCAAGATATAACTTGATTTCTCTTAGAACTATGTGGTGTTATTCTCCAGCGAATACGCACGATTCCCGCCAGGACCACCCCCTATTGCCCAAGTTCCACGGAATAAAGATTGCCGTTTCGGCGGCATCTCTTCTATAACTTCATGACTTAGATTCAACCGAAACCATTGTGCCCATATCGAGTTGTAACAATTAAACACAGCACAACGCGGATTGTCAGGGTTCGTCCAGTTGTTCGTAGCATGTATAACGCTTTCAGTGAAAATAAGTACCGATCCAGGCGGACAACTATAGTCCTCCATCATATCCTTTATCTTATCCTCCCAAGGGGATTCGCTAATATTCGGACGGTATGGGTCCGGTCCACCATAGTCGAAATGTGCCTTATGCGACCCACTGAGAAAAGTCGTACCTCCCTGTCCAGCTTTCACCTCTTCAAGTTCCCAAATCACACGTGTGAGCCCTGCGAATATCTTTCCACCGGCAACCTGATACCGCATCGCATTCGCTTGTTGTGGCGGGCGTACGACATGCGGCACCGCAGTACCCCTATCAGAAGAAGTACTCCAACCCGGTTTCCTGACCGTCGTTACCGAATTCTCACATCGAAAGCCGTAGCAATCGTCAAAAATAAATCGTTCATCAGCAAGGATTTCGTTGAGAATACCTACAAGCGCAGGATGATCAAGTAAATTCTGGAGTGCTCCCTGATAACTATGTCTGGCACCCGCATAGACTTCCGCTTTCATCTCTTCGATTTCCGACGCTGATAACACCGATGGTAATAAAATCCAACCCCGTAAGTCGAAGAAAAACTTCTGTTCAGGTGTCATCAATTTCTCTCCTGGAGACAATGGCATTGGATCATTAGAATTACGTACCTCTTTCATAACAATCAAATCCTTTTATAGACAACCAAATATTACAATGCCTGTTTCAATCCAGGCAAGAAATAATCCTTAACGACAACCTCCCAGCTCATCCGGGAAGCGATGTCGTAGCCTTCTCGCAGCATATCCTCTACATCACGGGGTTTCCGCGGCAAGCGTCCTAAGAGTTTCGCCGCGATGTCTCGACTATTTTCCATTTCAATCGCGTTTCGTTCCGCCAAACCGATATGAAGTACATCGTCCAACGATTTCGGCGGGATCTGCAGCTGCGTATAGTCGGCGATAACAATATTCGGAACTTCACGGTTGTCGGTGGCGCGCTGAAGGAAACCGCAACATCCACATACATTGCTAACGACGCAAATCGCACCGAAACTCAGCGGTTCCACCTGCGCGATGCCGAAGGGTTCGTAAATGGATTGCCCAAATTCCGCATCGCTTCCCTTGCGAATGTCCATAAACTCCATCTCTATCGGCATCCGTTTTCCACAAGCAGCTTGGCTCCATCCAAACTGATTCACAAAGACGACTTTGATCGCCTTAGACTGGAGATTGAATGCAGAGACACCGTTGTTCAATTCAATCTCTGCACCGACGAGATCGGGATAACCGATTTTGTGGTGCACGGGCCAACCGTAGGCTTCCTCCATTTCTTGAATGGTTTCGTTGGGTCTTCCTGTCGCAATTTCTGTGGAGAGGATAAACAGTACAGCGGTTTTATCGTTAGAGGCGAGGAGCGAATCGAGGTGCATCAGCACCTGTAAATCGCGCCATAACCCTTTGCTTTTAACGAGCCGCGTTACGTGTGTGAAGACGTAATCGGGACGGTAATCTAACAACGTTTTCGCATATTTTTGGAGCAATGCTTTTGATGTGAGTTTCTCTTGTAGACTCACCTCAAATGCCGGGATGCCGTTATAAACGAGGTTAATCGGAAATTCCTCAAACGGCTTTGCCAAGAATCGGAGTTCGTCTACAACGAGATCACCAACGGCGAAGATAGTATCACAGAGGTGTGCCTTGTCAATCAACGCGTGTTTGAAATACCAGAACGGATCGTCGAAGACATCATGGATGGATTGCCCGTGTGCTTTCGCCTGTTCTAAAGCATTGTAAAAACGGACATCGTGACCGGGATGTCCTTCAACAATGGGACGTATCGTTGCCACTTCGTGGGCGTAGAAGACAGTACGCATGTTCTGCGCCGTTTCGCTACTTTTCCGCTCAATGAGTGTTTTGAGGGCGAGTGGCATCCCCATGAATTCGTGCGAAATGATGAACACAGGGGTCGTTGTCTCTTCACCGATGATTGCCTGCAGTGCTGCATACGCGGGTTCAGCAAGACGGATATACTCCTCAAACTCCCATTCTTTTTCGTAACGGCTTGATTCGATGTGGAAGTGTTCGTAGAGTTGCCATTTGAACTGTCCTGTCAGTGCTTCGTTGGTGCTTGAGACGTTCACCAGGATGACATCTGTGAGGGTCGTAACTTTCTTATTTTTATTTTCAAATTGGCGTTGCCCGTAGACGAGTTCCACGTGATAGGTTTGTTCAATCTCACTGAGAGCCGCCGCGTACGGTGTGTCCGTTATCCCTTCGCTCGCACGGTACAGGACGGTCTCTAAACTGCCCAAATCGGCACCCGAAAAGAGCGGACCCACAAGAAAAGTGCGCTCAATCGCTTCATTGTAGTTATGGGTTGTCAGTAACCCTTCTAAGACTGCACCGATGCCCCCCATTTTTTGGATGGCTTCGTGTGTGACGTGAACAACAATACTCAAATTTTTTACCTCTCCGAAATTATTTTTTGTGGGCTTGCAAGCAAAGCCTTTAAGTGTATCTATTGCGAAGAATTATAGCATAATCTCAAAATGGATGTCAAATCCACGTGCGAATCGCGAGCACTCTTGTAGGATTCTCACTGCTTGACGATCGCTGATTGCTGATGGCTATTCAGGCTATTGTCCTTGACAACCTTACCTAAACCAACTATAATATATACTGAAGTCTTGTGCGACATCTTTTAATTTTCTATAAAAAATTTTCGGCGTAAATTGCACAAGGTACAGGTTAAAATGTAGTCAATAAATCCCACGGTTTTTATATATTTTTGGAGGTAAAATGTTAGAAAATATTGGAAGTGTCGCGGGTGCTGTGTGGCGCTATCTTGAAGAGAACAGCGAAGCCACTGTTACAAAGTTGACCCGCGAACTCGGAGAGAATGAACGTACGGTCCTGATGGCGATCGGTTGGCTCGCTCGCGAAAGCAAATTAGATTTTGAAAAGCGGAAACAAGGCACTTACATCACACTAAAGACACAGCAATCAGACGCAGCAGCGGCATAGATTTCGGAAGGAGAATGGAATTAAAATGAAGCCACTTCGTCAGTTAACAGTGGTGCCGACTTTACCCCCGAATCTTGAGCCTTTGCGTGAGCTTGCCCTAAATCTATGGTGGACCTGGGATCGTGAAGCACTGGATCTATTTCATCATCTTGATGCCGAATTATGGGAAAAAACCTATCATAACCCCGTCGCGATGCTTGGTCAGATTTCACAAGAACAGTTAGATGCTACCGCAAAAGATAGCGTGTTCCTCGCACGCCTTGAAGTCATCCATAAGAAATTTAGAGAATATCATAAGACCCCTTCATGGTTTGAGACAAATTACAAGGATGGGACGCTCAACGATCTGCAAATTGCCTATTTTTCAATGGAATACGGGTTGACAGAGTGCATGCCGCTCTACTCCGGTGGCTTAGGGGTCTTAGCAGGCGACCATCTAAAGTCCACGAGTTACTTAGGGCTGCCTTTCGTGGCAGTCGGACTCCTCTATCAACACGGCTATTTCCGCCAGACCCTGACTGCAGATGGTTGGCAGATGGCAGATTACCCTACCAATGACTTTTACAATATGCCCGTTCAGCCAGTGAAACTCGCTGATGGGTCCCCACTTTTCGTCGAAGTCGAATACCCCGAAGGAAAGGCGATCGCTAAAGTCTGGTGCGCCCAAGTCGGACGTGTGCCGCTGTATCTACTTGATACGAATATCCCCGAAAACCAGGACGAAGAATTGCGGAGCATCACTGACTACCTGTATGGGGGTGATGAACGCCTCCGCATCAAACAGGAAATTCTGCTCGGTATTGGCGGCTACCGTGCCATGGCAGCCCTCGGTATCCAGCCCACCGTTTGCCACATGAATGAAGGACACGCGGCGTTCCTTGCAATTGAACGGATTCGGCAGATGATTTCGCAGACAGGCATCCGTTTTGAAGAAGCCTGTGAAGCGACCAGGGCAGGAAATATCTTCACGACGCATACCCCTGTTCCTGCCGGTATTGACTGGTTCCCGCCCGATTTAGTGAATCACTATTTCAGCAGTTATTACCGTGAACTCGGTGTCTCCATGGATACCTTCCTCGGTCTCGGTAGAACAAATCCATCGAATACGCACAGCGAATTCAGCCCTGCACTTCTCGCGCTCCGGCTCTCCGCAATGTGCAACGGTGTGAGCCAATTGCACGGACACGTCGCTCGTGAAATGTGGAAAGATCTCTGGCCCGAGACACCGGTGCATGAGGTGCCGATTGGGGCGATTACCAACGGCATTCATACGCGTTCATGGGTCTCTGGCGATATGCAGAGCCTTTTTGATAGATACCTTGGCCCCCGCTGGATTGTCGAACTCACAAATCAAGCTGTCTGGACACAAATTTCGCAGATTCCTGACCCCGAATTGTGGCGGATACACGAACGGCGGCGCGAACGCCTCATCACATTCGCTCGCCAACGGCAGGAACAGAAACAGGCGCGCGTCGGTTTGGTTTCCAAGCATACGCAAGAAAGTGATCGCATGGCAACGAAAACGCTCAACTCAGCGGCGTTAACAATCGGTTTTGCACGCCGATTTGCGACCTACAAGCGTGCCACTTTGCTGTTCCATGATGTTGACCGGCTTGATAAGATTCTCAACCATCCTGAGCGTCCTGTTCAACTCATTTTTGCGGGGAAAGCACATCCACATGACTATGAGGGGAAGCTGCTCATCCAGCGTATCGCTCGCATCGCGGCGGAACCTCGGTTTTATCATAAAATCGTCTTCATTGAGAACTACGATATTTGTGTCGGACGTTATCTCGTTGAAGGTGTTGATGTATGGCTTAACAACCCATTGCGTCCCAATGAGGCGAGCGGTACGAGCGGTATGAAGGCAGCAGCGAACGGTGTTCTCAATCTCAGTATCGCAGATGGCTGGTGGGCTGAAGCGAACCATCTGGGGGGTGGGTGGACGATTGACGCGGGACCCGTTCCCGAGGATTCCAAATCTACCAACAAAGCACACGCGAACGCCATTTATGATCTCCTTGAGAACGAGATTGTACCACTCTTTTACCAGCGTAACCTTGTTGACGATGTGCCTCACGAATGGGTTGCACGGATGAAAACTGCAATGCAGAATCTCGCACCTGTTTTCAATACCAAACGGATGGTATCAGAGTATGCGGAGCAGCTGTATTTTCCGGCACATCGGCGTTGGCAAGAACTCAATGCATCCGAGTCAAAACGTAGTATCGCCTTAGCACGCTGGAAAACTCACATTCGAGACCACTGGGGCGACCTTCGGATTGAAGAAAAGCGCACCGATGCCAAAGCCACTTCCACGCAAAGTTCTGAACTTGGCGTTGGTAAATCTACAACGGTGCAAGCAGTCGTCCGAACCGATGTGCTGTTTCCGCACGAACTCGCTGTTCAAATTTACCACGGTGTGTTAGACGAGGTGGGTGAAATCCACAACGGCGCAATTAGTCCTATGGCATATAAGGATGATCTCGGGGGCGGCACCTATCTCTTTGAAGGGACGCTTACCTTGAAACAGACAGGCTTGCACGGTTATACGGTGCGGACTTTACCCTATCATGAGGATCTGCAATCTCCATACGAACTTGGATTGGTGACATGGGCGTAAAAGTATAGCGAGCAAGAACTTGCTTCTACAGTGAAGCATTTGTTTTCGCGTTGCTGAAAACCATTTTTAAGCGTATAATAACAGTACACAGCTTGAAACGAAGTGGAAAGCGGATATACGGAAAAGAACGTGAAACCTCCAATCGACTTGACCGAACCGCACGGGATAATTAAAAAAGCGTGAAGCGAATTTTGATAAAAAACGTAGTCCCAAACAACAAGGGACAATTAAAAAATGGATAGAAAAGCAGAAATCGCCCGCGAAACAGCAGAGACCCGCATCCGACTCACCCTTGACCTTGACGGGACTGGGGCATCCAACATTAATACCGGTGTCGGATTCTTGGATCACATGTTAGAACTCTTTGCCAAACACGGGTTCTTTAACCTTGAGATTGAAGCGAAGGGTGATTTACATGTAGATGCACATCATACGACCGAGGATGTCGGTATCTGCCTGGGGCAAGCCCTCCAAAAAGCAGTACTCGACAAAGCAGGGATGCAACGGTTCGGTAGTTTCACTGTCCCGATGTATGAATCGCTTGCGAAAGTTGACTTGGATGTCTGCGGACGACCTTACCTCCACTTTGAGACACCGCTGAGTTATGGAAAGGTTGGCGATTTTGATATTGAACTCGCGGAGGAATTTTTCCACGGATTTGTGAACAATAGCGGTACAACCTTACACGTCAATGTTCCCTATGGCACGAATCAGCATCATATCATTGAAGCGATCTTTAAGGCAGTCGCGAAAGCGTTGCACATTGCAACACGCCTTGATGAAAATATCACGGGTGTCTTGTCCACTAAAGGAAGTTTATAGGACGGAATAGTTATAACTTATAACTGACGACTCCAAATCTGATAACTAAATTGGAGGAGCATTTAATGAGCAATGAGAGCGTTATTGCGGTTATTCTTGGCGGCGGCCGCGGCACACGGCTATTTCCATTGACACGGGATCGGGCGAAACCGAGTGTCCCGATTGCAGGTAAGTTTCGACTGGTGGATATACCGATTAGTAATTGCCTACATTCAGGACTGGAGAAAATCTATGTCTTGACCCAGTTCAACTCTGTCTCCTTGAATCGACATATTGCACAGACGTACCGGTTTGATACGTACCGCCGCGGGTTCGTCCAAATTCTCGCAGCGCAACAGACGCTGATGGGCGAAGAGTGGTATCAAGGGACTGCGGATGCCATCAAACACAACCAACCTTATATTCTCAATCCACGGTTCAAAAACAACCATGTCCTGATTCTTGCAGGTGACCATCTCTATCGGATGGATTACCAAAAAATGTTGGCTGTTCATACCGAATCTAATGCAGACATTACAGTTTCTGTCATCCCTGTGGAGAGAGAGGTTACGAGCGGACTCGGCATTCTCCAAGCAGATGCAAGTGGACGTATCGTAGATTTCGTTGAAAAGCCGCAAACAGAGGCGGAACTCCAGCGACTCCGCGTTGAACCTGAGGTATTTACATCGCGGGGCATTGAACCGCATGGAAGGGAATACATCGCCTCAATGGGCATCTATATCTTTAATCGAGAAGTCTTACAAGAGGTGCTGCAAGATGATTCAAACGTGGATTTCGGTAAGGATATTATTCCGAAGAGCATTCAGACGCGTACGGTTTCAGCCTATTTCTTCGATGGCTATTGGGAGGATATTGGTACGATCCATGCATTCTATTCGGCAAATATAGCACTCACGGATGCCACACCCGCGTTCAACTTCTACGATGAACAGGCACCGATCTATACTAACCGGCGGCATCTGCCAAGTACCAAAGTTAACAGCAGTAGTGTCCGTTCATCGATTCTTGCTGAAGGCTCGATCATTGATGATTCCGAGTTGGATCGAACCATTGTCGGTATCCGAAGTATCATCTCAGGGGGCAGTCGAATTTACCAGTCGATACTTATGGGAGCGGACTATTATGAGTCAGATGCGTCGCGAGCGGAAAATGAAAGGTCAGGTATCCCTAATGTCGGTATTGGTCGCAGTTGCCTGATTCAGAATGCAATTATTGACAAAAATGCGCGTATCGGTGATAATTCAGTACTTGTGAACCGAGACGGAATTGATAACTACGATGGTGAAGACTACTACATTCGGGACGGTATTGTGATTGTGCCAAAAGACGCTACGATACCGCCTGAAACTGTTGTCTAAACGATAGCCTTGAATTTCAGTATCAAGGTCTGTTTATTTGAAAAGGAGGGTTTCTGATGTACAAAGTGCTAACGTTTCTAACCTTAAGTCTTTTTGTGTTAATATACCTCGCCGCGACGCATGTCATAGCACTGGATACGGGCGGTCTTGTTGGTGCGTGGTTGTTCGATGAAGGCAAAGGCGAAGCCGTTACGGATTCCTCCGATAACGGATTAGATGGAAAAATCGCGAGAGGTAAACCGAAGTGGGTTGATGGCAAATTTGAGGGTGCAATGGAATTCGGCGGCGCAGATATGGTAACGGTTGATGATGATAATGCGCTCGACTTGGAAGAGTTCACAATCGCCGCATGGGTAAATATCCCGAAAATCTCGGGGGCGTGGCAAATTATCGCCTCTAAAGAACACCGCAACCCGACGGGTAGAAACTATGGGCTTTTCGGTAATATTAATACAGGCGTTGTCCATTATTCTTTCACAACAAACGCAGGCTGGAAATCTTTTGATGCCAAAACTGCTGTGACGGATGGGGATTGGCATCACGTCGCAGGCACTTATGATGGCTCTGACTTCAAACTCTATCTCAACGGAGCCGTTGACGCACAAGTCGCACCGGGGACGAAACCTGATAACCACGATAACTTCCTTTTTATCGGTGGCTGCGACATCGGTAACTACTGGATGACTGGCACTATTGATGAAGTCGTTCTTTATAACAGGGCCCTCAGCGAAAAGGAACTCAACGAATTAATGGAAGATGGGATGTCCGTTGCATTAGATGTGCAACCCGGTGGGAAGTTGGTGACGACTTGGAGCCGGATTAAGACTCAATAGCGTCTAAAACTCGAACATATCATCGGCGCGTTTGCAAAGCGTGTTCCAAGGAAGGCTGACTTTAAAAACATGTCTGAATTAAGACAGAAACTTTTAGTACTGCATTTACACACACCTGACCTGAACAGTAGCGTTGTCGCTTGGGCAATGTACGACGGCACCGGCGAGAAACGCCATACGACAGGCGATAGCGAGACACCGCCTTATAACTCAGTTCTGGAAGCGATGCGGGATGGCTGGCGGGTGATTCAGTTCCCACAACAATTCCCTGCCTATCCGGGTATGGAATATCATACTTCATATCTCAGGTTTGAATATATCCTGGAGAAATTGGAGGAGATCCAATGTTAGACAAAAAGTATTTGCTCACTACCGAACAGATGGCGAACTTCGTTGCGGACGGGTACCTCCGCTTCGATAATTTAATCCCTGACGAATTGAATGAAGCCGCACACGCTGAGATGGAAGCCGGTGTGATCGTCCGCGGTCGCGGCGGCACGGTTTTAAACGATGTCTGGGACGATGATTCTGCTGTCGGCAAAGTTTTTCGGATGCCGGAAGTACTCGGGATCATTCAGAGTCTCGTCGGTGAGGATCCGCTCTACGATCATCATGCCGTTCACATCGTCCGTCCGCAAAACGACATGGGGCAAATTTGGCATGCCGATGCGATCATTGATCTGCGGATGCACTTTGATATCCAATTCTTCTATTTCTCGCACGATACACCGCGCGAAATGGGGGGAACGATGATTCTGCCCGGAAGCCACTATCGCCGCGTCTGTGAAACGGACATCGCGCGTTATCAAAACTTCCTCAGTCAGTTGCCGATCGCTTGTGAGGCAGGAACCCTCTTTGTGGTGCATCACGGGATGTGGCACTGTGCACAACCGAACCTCACGGATCAGACGCGCTACATGTTCAAACTGCGCCTCAACCCGACGGTGCGTCAGTGCCAACTCTGGAACACTGATGATATAGACTCAGCACCGATCCACGGCATCTTAGGTCGGAATCACAGGTGGTATGGGAACGATGTTCGGCTTGAGATTGTCAATCGGATCAAGCAGTGGCGTTTCCTTATCGGTGATGAGTCGTTTGATGTCGGTTACTGGCTCTCTCGGCTTGAGAACATGCCGGAAAATATTGAAGCAGCAGCGTAATCGTAAAAATGAAAAAGCGCGGTTTCATGAAGATTAAATAAATATTTCGGTAATCCTTACAGATCGCGAGCACAGCTCACTCTTACCAAGAGGTTTCTGATACATTACCGAATTAAATTCTTAAACTTCATCTAACCGCGCCTTGAAAGAAATTGCGTATGGATCTCAGGAGGGGCTTTCTACTACCTATCGCGACCGCGTCCTCTTCTACCCCCGCGATCTCCCCGAAATCTCTCTATCATCCTTCGCCGCTCCTCAGGTGAAGCGTTCCGCATCCGCTCCATCATCTCCCGCCGCCTGTTTTGTTCCGCATTCGCTCGCTCTCGCTGCTCCGCTTGTTCGCGCCTTTCAGCAGTCTGATTGCCTCTGTTTCGCTCGTTGTTATTGCCCGCTCTTTCGGAGCCACCTTCGCCACGTTCTCCACCTCTATCACCCGCGCGTTCGCGCTTAGCTGTAAGCAGTTGCAGTTCCCCGGTTTTGAGCGTTATATTCTCTCCAGCTTTATCCAATATAACCCGTTTCGCTTCGATATCCGTTACTGTTATATCACCGAGTTTCGTCCCGATGGTCACAAAGTGGTAGCGATTGGATCTTTTTTCTAACAGCGTTGCTTGTGAAATTACGCCGTTTTCATCAACAGCGGTGCCGATCAAGCTATATGCGGGTTCGTTTTTGGGTGGTGTCCACCCGAGTGATCGGAAGAGGTTATGGTCAATAATTGTTTTATAAAACGCTGCATTTTCTCCGAAATCAACTCTACCGCCACGATTTTGCCCGCGGTTTTGCTGTCCCCAAGCCCGATTGCGTTGTGGTTGGGCTTGCTCGGTCGGTTTCGCCATTGCCTGCATTTTCGCGGCATCTGTTTCTTTCATCTCTTTCATTTCAGGCTGTGTGGCGATGAACTCTGATTTTGTTTTTTCTTGGGCATAGAGCAATATCCCAAAGCCGAGGAGCAGGCATACCACACAACCGATTCCAAGTTTTGCAATAATACTTCCTCGATTATTAGCAGTTTTCACTTGCTTTTCCTCCATTGTCTCCGATTTCCAGGCACGTTTCTTAAGTGTTTTAGTTTTGGAGATTTGCTTAGACATCCCTTTGCGAATTAAGACAGGTTCTATTGTAAAAAGGTTCTGTTTAATTTTTCTAAGGAGGTCACAACGTTATTTATCGCGACCGCTTTTACTACCAAACTCTTTCTTGTAATACTCCATAATTTCTTTTCGCTCTCTGTCTGATGAAGCGTGCCGCATCTTCTCCATTATCTCTCGCTTCAATTGCTCTCGGTCAGAAGATGATCGCCTTTTCTGCTCCGTTTGCCTGCGTTTTTCAGCAGCCTGATTGCCCCTGTTTCGCTCGTTGTTATTGCCTGCTTTTTCGGAGCCACCTTCCCCACGGTTTCCACCTCTGTCGCCACCGCCGCCCCGCTTACCCGTGAGGAGTTGTAGTTCACCGGTTTTGAGCGTTACTGTTTCCGCTCCTTTATCCAATATAACCCGTTTCGCTTCAATGTCTTTTACTGTCATATCACCGAGTTTCGTCCCGATGGTCACAAAGTGGTAACGATTCGATCTTTTCTCCAAGAGCGTTGCTTGTGAGATGGCACCGTTTGGGTTGACAGCAGTGCCAACCAGACTATATGCGGGTTCGTTATTCGGCGGTGTCCATCCGAGTGGTCGGAAGAGGTTGTGGTCAATAATTGTTTTGTAAAACGCTACATTCTCTCCAAAGTCAACGCTGCCGCCACGGTTTTGCCGTTCCCAAGTTCTATTGCGTTGTGGTTGCCCTTGTCCTCTCGCTTTGGCCATTGCCTGCATTTTCGCAGCATTCGTTTCTTTTTGTTTTATCTCTTTCATTTTAGAGGGGGCCGTCTCCGGTTTTGTACCGATGAACGCCGGTTTCGTTTTTTCTTGCGCGTAGAGCAATATCCCAAAACCGAAGAGTAGGCATACAAGGCAGCCTATTCCGATTTTTGTAATGATGTTTCGCCATTTATTCGTAATTTTCACTACTTTTCCTCCGTTGCTCTTTTTCTCCGGACGCTTTTTAAACACCCTACTTCAGTAATACTCGCGTTTAGGAACCTCAAGTGGATACCTTTTGCGATTATTTAAAACAAGCAGTGTTGAGAAAAGGTTCTTTTTAATTTTACTATGTATTTTGCTGAATGTCAAATCAGTGATTCCAAAGTGTTGAGTTATTTAGGTTTACGAACCACCTATACATTTAATTTAGACGAAAAGATTGCTTACGAGTTTATTTCAATTAGGAGAATTGATCGCTATAGGTATTCAACTGTCATTGCAAAAAGCGTTGACTTTCCAAAAAAAATGGGGTAAACTTTATAGAAATGGATCTTTCTCATAAAAGGAAAAAACTTGACATGAAGCGTTATGGTCCGATTCAAAAATTCATCGTTTTTGCGTGTAGTTGCCTCCTCATCTTTATTTTAACAAATCAGCCTGCGGATGCAGTGCGCCGGTCTCGTGTACTGTCAATAGCACTCTTTACTTCTGGTATGAGTCTCCAACTCGGTGGCACGCTTCTTAAAGCCTCCGCTCAAGACAGTTACGACGCATATCTCAACGCTGCAATCCAAGCGGACATCCAAACGCACAAGGACGCTTTTCGTGTGAGGCGGGATGCCAGCACCATTATGTCGCGCGTCGGTCTCGGATGTGTGGGACTTGCTGTCCTTTTCTCACTTTATAGTCAACTTGACACGCCATCGGAGTCGTCTGAATCTGCGGAAGGTGTCATCTCTTCCGGGATCCGTTCACAATCGCTTAGCACAAATCTACGCACACGGAAAATTAATTTCGCAAATTATCGCTTTGGAAACAGAGGGCTATTATCCCCGCGCGCTTCGTTCCAATTGCTGCCACACTATGATTTCCGAAGTCAGCGTGTAAGTCTAAGGCTTCTACACGTTTTTTAAGGAGCAAAATTATGTGTCTATTCCACACCCTATTCAACCGTAAAGTTGGTATGCTAAGTTTTCTTATCCTGTCTGTTTTTGTTCTCTTCTATGCCTGCACAAATAGTGAGGACTTCGCGAATCCCCTCGACCCAGAAAATCTGCGTACCGCTGGCGCGCCAGATGGTCTCACGCTCTACGCTGGGGATAAACAGGTACGGGTCACATGGAATGATGTAGGTCAGGAAGGCATTAAAGCGTACCGTATCTATAGACGCTCTACAGGCGGAACGGATGCGGCGTTCGAGTTGGTTGGCTCTGTTGATGCACCGGCGAGCGAATTTATTGACACCCACAATCTCGAAAATGACCGGAAGGGTGCGGACGGACGGCTCATTGCCTATGAATATCGCATTACTTATGTTGATGTCAATGGTATTGAAACGCCGGATCCGACCAACCCGCCACCTGCGGAGGAAGAACCGCTCCGTTTCTGGAAGACGGCACAGGCAATACCGAGCGTCCCCCCACCTGTCCCGATTGTAACGCTCGGCGATCCCACTGACCTCACTATTAAACTCTTTTGGGCGGGTTATGAAATCCCATTTGATTTTTCTGTCTTCCGTGTCTACGCTGCACTTGACACAGGCAGCGATAAACCGCTCGAATTCAAACTGATCGCTGAACCGAAACGGGATCAACTCTACTATTTCGATTACGATTTTCAAGTGGATGGTACTCGGAAAGTCTATCGTATCGCTGCTGTAGATGAGTTTGGCGCGGAAGCATTCGCTACAATCAATGCGGCAACGCCCAATGTCCCGCCTGAGCCACCGGAAGACGTTCGGGTGATTTGTCGATGGCGTTCTCTGGCGAACAATAAGTATGATGCATTCATCTTCTGGACCCCAAACACTGAACCCGACCTCGCGGGTTATCAGCTCTATACCGAAGACGCGGATGGAAATCTACTCCCGCGTCCCGCACCTGGAAAAATGGATCGCAGTTGGACAATTTCGGGCGAAGATCCGATTCTTGTCGGGCAATTTCTGGAGTTCAGACCTTACTACATAACTGCGTTTGACAATACACCCGGCCCTGATGGACGACGTGATGAAAGTGCGCGAGTCAAAGCGCGATTGCAGTAATGCTAACGCCGCACAAATGGTTTCAGCTAACAATATAACTCTAAAGGATAAGTCAATGCACACTAACTTTTCTGGATCAAATTTTCGGTGGAGACGGATAAGTTACGCCGAAAAAAAGAGACAGCACAACATACAAGTCTTCATATATATGATCTGTGGTCTGCTTTTTATAAGCATGGCATCGCCACTCGCAGCACAATTGCCAGCCGTCCCACATCTGAGTACCATTCAGACTGCGGAACCGGTCGGCAAAGGGGGTTCGAGCACCTCGTTTGGGCTCCTTCAGTACGCAGAAGACACGGTGGGATCGGAGCATCGGCAAAACGTAAATATCGGCGGATTTGACGAACTTCATCGCGTATCACTCCAAGTCGAAACCTTCCTCGTGCCAGTCAGATTCAATTACGGCTTAACCGATGAACTCGACCTCGTACTGGGCGGCACGTTTTCGACAGGCGGTGCACAGAAAATCGTTTACGATTTCTATAGTGTTGCTGAAGAGACCGACATCGACCCAACCGCTGATCGCCGCGTTTATGATCAATCTCTATTTGAGGGTGTTATCGGGCTAAAGTATAACATCAAACCGGATCGAAATGATAACTTACCGAGCATCTCTATGGGCGGTGATGTACAGGTCGGTTTCACTGCCGACGATCAACTTAATTCCGACAATGAATTCCTCGACTATAGTCCTGCCGACGGATTTCCGTTTTTTGGAATTAACACCTATATGGTCGGTACCCAAAGGTTAGGCAGCCTTTTCAAAGTCCATGCCGGTGTCGGCGTTTTCTTAACGTCAAAGTCGCTGAAAACAACGGACTTTTTTCGGTTCAATTGGCAGTTGGGCGGTGAAGTTGCTATTGCAGATAATATGCGGCTGACAGGTGATTTCTCACGTGAACTCGCGTATGCCGGTATGCATCTGAAAAATCTCTTTGGACTCGCATTCCGCTATGAGGTTTCAGATACGCTTGCATTCCAACTTGGGTTCAACAGTCGTCCCGGCTTCCAATTCAATCTAACCTTCGGTGGCGAGAAAGCACAGACACTTGGCGGTGAGAATTTGCTGTTTTAGGAATAAAAAAGGAGAATTCGTGAAGATGCAAGCAGTATCTCACAATCAGAGTCCATCCCCGTTTGATATCAACTAATCAGTCGTCCGTAACGTAGTGGAGGACGGCTCGAACACAGAAAACGTCAAGGCCTTAAACCGCGTTATTTACCCGCAAGGAAAATTAAAAAGATGAGAGCAGTCGTTCAGCGTGTTAAATCTGCCAGTGTTACGGTAGATGGTGAACGCGTTTCCGAGATTGAGGCAGGGGTGCTTGTCTTCCTCGGCGTTGCGCGTGACGATACTGCCACGCAACTGGAATATATCGCCAACAAAATCGCTAACTTGCGTATTTTTGAAGATGAAGACGGCAAAATGAATCTTTCGCTCCTTGAAACAGGAGGTGCTGCGCTCGTCGTCTCGCAATTCACGCTCTACGGTGATTGTCGTAAAGGACGGCGACCGAGTTTTATTAATGCTGCCCGCCCCGAAGTCGCGAACACGCTTTATGAGCAGTTCATCGCCCTCCTAAAACAGCAGCATATCCCGACACAAGGTGGCACGTTTCAGGCGATGATGGATGTGCAACTCATTAACGACGGTCCCGTCACCATTCTATTGGATAGCGACAAGCAATTTTGATTTTTATATTACCTTGCGGTTCGGTCAGAGTCTCCGTTCCAAAAACGGGCTTCACCGTTTATCCAGCGCGCCCGTTGGTTGCGCTTACGATTCTTGTGTAGCATAGGCTGTTAGCCTGTGCTATCGGGATACAAAACTTCACAGTTCACACGACGATATGCGTGTATAGGTAATTACGGAATCTACTATAAGTCAGAAACCCGATTTGGACATCGGACAAATCGGAACGGAACCCCAATATTTGGAAGTTCAGGAAAAACTTAGCGAATTTGGATTCACAAAGGAGACAACGATGACCCGGAAAATGCGTCTCGGTTTAGGTCAATTCAGTGAACTTAGTGAAGAACGGTTGAAATTCATCAAACAACTCGGTGTTGAGGATGTCTTGCTCAATACGCCACGACTTCCCGGTACGGAGCGATGGGAGTATGAGGACATCTTGCAACTTCGGACAGAGGTTGAAGCGGTTGGCTTACGGTTGGCGGCACTTGAAAACGTGCCTGTCCCATTTTACGACAAAGCGATGCTCGGTCTGCCGGGTCGTGATGAACAGATTGAGAATATGGCAACGACGATTCGTAATATCGGTAAGGCTGGCGTTGAAATCTTCGGATACCACTGGATGCCGAGCGGCGTCTGGCGGACTTCCCGCACCACACCCGGTCGAGGCGGTGCTGAGGTTACCAGTTTTGATATGGACGAAGTTAAAGACGCTCCCTTATCCCATGGACGCGTTTTCACTGAAGCCGAGATGTGGGAGAATTACGAGTATTACATGAGTGCCATCTTGCCTGTTGCTGAAGAGGCGGGCGTTAAACTGGCACTTCACCCCGATGATCCGCCTGTCGAAATTCTTGCAGGCGTGCCGCGCCTGTTCCGCAACTTTGAAGGTTTTAAGCGCGGCATGGAGATCGCTGACAGTCCGATACATGGACTCGATTTCTGTGTCGGCTCTTGGTCGGAGATGGGACCGGGTGTCACGGATGCGATCCGCTATTTCGGAGAACGCGACAAGATTTTCTACGTTCACTTCCGCGACGTGGAAGGTCATGTTCCGAAATTTGCTGAATCCTTTGTTGACACCGGCAATTGCGATATGTTTGATGTGATGCGGACGCTGAAAGAGGTCGGCTTCACAGGCTTCATGATTACTGACCATGTCCCACACATCGTAGATGATACAGGTTGGGGACACCGGGGCCGCGCGTATGCGATCGGATACATGACGGCGTTCCTTGAAATCTTGATGGCGACGTAGAAATGGATAGAGAAGGAAATGAACCAGCCTGAATACATTGACACTATCAAGCAGGGTGACTGCGTTAAGTTGATGTCCGAAATGCCGGAGGAATGTGTTGACCTCATCATAACGGATCCGCCTTTTGCCATCGACTTCAAAGCGACTCGCCACAACTACAATCGAAAAGGGAGTCGCGTCCTTGAAGGTTACAATGAAGTCAAGGGAAGTGATTACCTTGCTTTTACGCTTAACTGGCTTTCCGCTGCGACGAGAGTGCTAAAAGATTCCGGCAGTATGTATATCTTCTCCGGTTGGAATCACCTAAAGGACCTCTTAATAGCGATCGATTTATGCGAACTTACGACGGTCAATCACCTAATTTGGAAATATCAGTTTGGCGTTGTTACCAAACGTAGGTACGTAACTTCTCACTACCACTGTCTTTTCGTGTGCAAAAACGATAAGAAACGAAAGTTTTATCCCTATCGCCGATTTGATAAAGATGCAAAGACTGAAAGCGGAGGGTCGGCACACTACAAAGATAAAGAGGATGTCTGGGAAATTAAGAGAGAGTATTGGCAAGGCGCGATCAAAACGCCAACGAAGCTGCCCGCTGAGCTTATTGATAAAATTCTTGATTATTCCAGCGAAAAAGGCGATGTCGTTTTAGATCCGTTTTTAGGCTCTGGGCAGGTTGCTGTTGTCAGCAAAATAAAGGGACGGCACTACATAGGTTTTGAGATTGTGCCAGCGTATTATGAATTCGCACTTGACCGACTTGAGTCGGGAAAATATTTGATTCAGAAAATAGTATGAAAAGGACTACAATATGGCGCAAGTTGTTCCGTTACGATACGATACTGCATTTAAAAAAGCGTTCGGTCAACCCGAGATCTTCTGTCAATTCGTCGAAGACGTTTTAGGTATCAAATTCCATACCGATGAGGTGCATCGCGGGTACAAATTCCTTGAACCTATCGGACAGGTCGATATTGAATACGATTTGTTTGCTGAGGATCCAGAATCTCGTATTGTGGTTGAGATACAACACGTCAGAGAACGCAACTTTCGTGATCGTTCCCGCTATTATCATCGGCAGGTGAAAAATAGCAAGGCGTATCAGTTTGATCGGACAGTTTACACGATTGTTGTCTTAACGAGTCCTTATAGCGAGGATGCAATTGACTTTAGTGTGGCTATCACAGATTTCAATCCGGTCAACGAATTTAGCCGCAAAGTCGATGTCTATCCGCATCAACTTGTATTTGTGGTCCCGCGTATGGTCAACGATAAGACCCCGTCTGGCATCAAAGCGTGGTTGGAACTCGTGCTGGATTCTCTGGATGGAGAGATGGACGAGAGTCGCTATAACTCCCCGATTTTCGAGAGGGTGATTGATGCAGTTAAATTGGACAACATTTCGCCAGCGGAGCGCAGGGTACTCAAAGATGAAGAGTCTTGGGAGGACACCTTAATAGATGTGATGCAGCGGGAAAAGGAAAAGATTGCACGCGCAATGATTAGTGAAGGATTAAGCACCGAGGTCATCGCAAGAACAACAGGCATTCCAGAAGCAGAGATCGAAAAACTAAGACAATCCTAAACGCCGGTTTCCACTTTTTTAATTCTTCTCTTTCGGGAATATACGGCGTAATACCATGGCGTGTCAAAATAATATACACAACGAGGTGACATCATGTTTAATAGACCCCCAACCATCGGTGAATACCTACTCAGGAAACTGGAAAGTTACGATATTCAACATATCTTCGGTATCCCTGGCGATTATGTGCTGCGGTTTTATGATCTCATAGAGAAAAGTTCAATTCGGCATATCGGTATGACCCGTGAGGACGCAGCAGGCTATGCGGCAGATGCTTATGCACGCACAAACGGGATGGGGGCTGCCTGTGTTACCTATTGCGTCGGTGGATTATCAATGGTGAACGCTGTTGCGGGTGCTTACGCCGAGAAATCGCCTGTCGTTGTCATTAGTGGCGCGCCGGGTATCAGAGAACGCGGGAAAGATGCGCTGCTCCACCATAAAGTTAGGGATTTCCATACACAACAACATATCTATGACGAGATTACCGTCGCGACTGCGCTGCTCGATGAACCCTTTACGGCTTTCAACGAAATTGATCGGGTGCTTGATGCAGTGGATCGCTATAAACGCCCTGGCTACTTGGAACTCCCACGCGATATGGTGGATGTTCGCGGCACGCTCTACCAACGTCCCTCAACGGGTGGACATCTCAGTGACCCGGACACATTAGATGCCGCTGTTACGGATGCCATTGATTTCATTAATCAGAGCAAGAAACCGGTGGTTCTCGCGGGCGTAGAGGTACACAGATTTGGCTATCGAAACAAATTGACCCGGTTCGTAGAAGAGAAACGCATTCCTGTGGTGGCGACGCTCCTTGGGAAATCTGTTATCTCAGAATCACATCCGCTCTACTTGGGCATTTATGAAGGTGCGATGGGGCGGGAAGAAGTCAGACAATTCGTTGAAGATTCGGATTGTGTTATCATCCTCGGTGCATTCATGACGGATGTCAATCTTGGGATTTACACGGCAAACCTCGACCGCTCGCGTTCTATCTATGCCACGTCAGAAAAAATCACAGTTCGCTATCATTCTTATGAAGAGGTAATGTTTGATGATTTTATTGACGGCATCAATTCGCCGAAACTCCGAAAACGAAGGAAACCGAATTTGGAGTGGATACACCGGGAT
This sequence comes from Candidatus Poribacteria bacterium, assembly GCA_022819945.1. Lineage (GTDB taxonomy): Bacteria > Poribacteria > WGA-4E > WGA-4E > WGA-3G > WGA-3G. The sequence continues at coordinate 58,335 of JAJEGI010000115.1, read as the reverse complement.
TCAAAGCCGTTCGTGGTTGAACCTAATGCCCCTTTAACGGTGCGTCGGTTATTCCGACATCTCAACGAATTTATTAATGATGAGTTAGTCGTTATTGCTGATGTCGGCGATAGCCTCTTCGGTGCTGTAGAATTGCGAATGTCTCAAGACACCGATTTTATCAGTCCTGCGTACTATACCTCGATGGGGTTTGCCGTCCCCGCATCTGTTGGTGCGCAACTCAGCATGCGGAACAAACGTCCGCTCGTTATCGTTGGAGATGGTGCCTTCCAGATGACTGGTGCCGAACTCTCAACAACCGTGCGTTACGGACTCAATCCGATTATCCTGCTTTTAAACAACCACGGGTATGGTACGGAACGGCACCTTCTTGAGGGAACTTTCAACGATATAGGGTGCTGGAACTATAGTAGCATGCCAGCCCTCTTTAGTGCGGGTCGCGGCATCCATGTCCGGACGGAAGGTGAGTTTGAAACTGCCATCAAAACCGCACTCGCTGAGACGCAACACTTTACGCTGATTGAAGCGGAACTCGACAAATTAGATACATCGCCCGCACTCGCTCGGTTAGCGGAACGGATGTCTGGAACAGTTTAATAGTAGTAGGCACGCGCCGACGTGCCGTATACTTCTACAACGCAGCGATCTTCTCCCGCAGGAAGTCCGTACAAAAAGGCACCTGTTCTTCCGATAACCCGTGCAGTACGACTGCGCCGTCATAACCGCTTTCCTTTAGCAGACCGAGATATTGGTCGTAGTCGAGCAACCCTGTCCCCGCGGCGAGGTGTCCTGCCTGTCCGTCTCTATCCAAATCTTTAGCGTGTGCAAGCGCGATGTCTCCGCTGAGCAGTGCAAACGCCTCATCAAGGATTTCACGCATCTTTGGCAGCTCACCTTTGTGGAAGATATTCGCGCCGTCCATACACACCTTTAGGTAAGGGGATTGCATCTCATCAAGCAAGCGACGCGCTTTCTGCGCAGAGTCAATCACATTCGCGACTTCAGGTTCAAGTGCAAGCACTACGTCGTATTCTTCTGCCACTGCTAACGCCTGTTTCATGGATTCAACGAGATCGTGCCATGCTTCTGGCGTATTGTTATCAGGATGTGCACGCCACATGCTTTGTGGGTCGCGAGAGCCGGTGCAGAGCGTAATGACCGATGTGCCGAGCGTTGCGCAGGTCTCTGCGACGGAGCGCAACATCCGCAGCCCGGCGTGGCGTTTCTCAACATCTGGATCAATCATGTTATAAGTGCCTGAAAGTGCTGAGATCGTAATCTGTCGAGCGTCCATCTCTTCGCGGATCTCGGCAACCGACGGTCCCGATGCAGGCACATGATACTGTAGATGATGGACACCGTGTTCCACAACGGCATTAAGATTCTCGGTGAGTGTTTTTCGGCGAATTGTGCCTTCCATGAGTCCAACGTGCATAAATTTCTCCTGTTGAATGATAATTTGCGGTAGGTTTAGCGGAAAAAAATAGGAATCTCCCAGAAAACACAGCGATTATACAACACAAAAGATGAGATGACAAGTAAAATGGGGTATCGCGTAAGTGAGGAATACTGAAGTACTTCGCTATTTTGGTATCTTGACATTATTTCTGCATTCATGATACGATATTTTTATTCAGCAGTGCGGAGGTATTGTCTACAATGAACTCGGAATTGATTATCACTAAAATATGCGACGCTATTGATCTGATGATCGAAAGCAGTAAGCCATACAAAGGGCTGTTTCCATCTATGCTACATCCGAAAACGGGTGAGATGCTAACAGAGAAACCGCCTAAGATTCCGGGGCAAAGGGATGGTGATCGCGCACATCTCGGCACGAACTTGATTCACGATGAACCGTTGCTCGCCACGATGAACGCACTCGCTGAGACGCAATCAAAGCCGGAATACACCGAAGCGGTGGATCGCTACTTGGAACACTTTGCCCGGAATTGCACGGATACGACATCTGGATTGTTTCCTTGGGGTGAACATTCGTTTTGGCAGCTTATCGAAGAACGGGTCGGGTGTTCTCGGAATCCAGACGGTGGTGCAGCAATTCACGATCATCTGCGTAAGGTTCCACTCTGGCTCTGGCAAAAACTGAATGCGTATAATCCGGCATGTGTGCAGAGTTTCGCTGATGGACTGGATTACCACTGGACAGAAGGCGACGGACTTGAATACATCCGCCATGCGAATATCGACACAAAAGCACATCTCGTTCGCGGGGGACGCGCGTGTGATTTTCCACGGCATTCAGGTTTTTATATTTTCGATTTGGTGTTCGCGTATACGCAAGACCAGCGTCCTGAAACCCTTCAGCAGATCCAGAATTATACCGATTACTGGTGGGAAAAACGGGACGCGCGTGGGCTTTTACGGATCGAGAGTCGTTCACCGAAAACGGATGAACGGTTTTTTGAGATGAACGCGCCGACGCAGACGTTTTCATTGGGGGTAAGTCTGCTTGAATCTGCAGCGTTGATAGCATCGCTTCTACCGGAATTGGCAGACCAGATGCGGCAATATGGCTTAATCTACATTGACGGATTCCTCGCCGCCCCGCATAACCTTGAAGCGCGCGAGTTTATCAGTTTATGCCAGTGTGAGACGGATCGGATTGTTGAACGTATGTCCTCTTGGGGAAGCGTCTACGGTTCGGGAACTGTGTGCAGCACAGGGGTGCTATGTCTTGCAGGATGGCGATTGACAGAAAATGAAAGGTTGATGGAATACGCACGCACCGTTGGCAGGACCTACCTTGATGAGAAGTTTCCGGTTGACCAGGTTCACGCGGAGGCGTTCAAGATTCCAGCATCGGATGCGGGTCTCACGCTTGAATTGTTTGCGGATCTCTACGACATCACCGGTGAATCGGTGTGGTTGGAAGGCGGGGTTGAACTTGCGGAGACGGTGTTGGAAGTCTATTTTCCCGATACGCTGCCCTACGGTGCATCTGTGATTGATTGGTATGAATCACAGATGGGAACAGCGTTCCTGATTCACGGTTTGGCGCGAGTGGCACTGCTATCACTTCACCAAACATGTCCGCTTGCACCCAATTATACTGCCCGATGAAGAGGCGAAGAGAAAAGTTTGTAGTAGGGCGATTTTGCGGCGTACTCGCCCAAATTTTGCCCACACGCGGCAAAATTTGTCTTAGTTTTACATTTGCGAAGTGCATTATCGCCCATTGGCATTGCAGGCGGGGTTTGAAACCCCGCCTGCGAAGGGGCTGCGTAAGTCCTAAAAAGAAAGGAAAATCATGGCAAGAGTACCGATTGGTTTAGAATTGTTTTCAGTCCGAAATGAGTTAGCGGAGGATGTCCGCGGCACGATCAAAGCGGTCGCGGAGATGGGGTACGAAGGCGTTGAATTCGCGGGACCGCCCCGACATCCCGCGCAAGAGTTGAAAGGCTATCTTGACGAGTTCAACTTGGTCTGCTGTGGCTGGCACACGCCGTTCAACCTCGTCCAAGAAGACACCCTCGCCGAAACGATTGAATTCAACAAGGTTTTGGAAAACCGTTATATCATCGTTCCGGGGATACCGGGTGAACTGCGTCAGTCGCGCGCGGATTGGTTGAAGTTAGCCAATACTTTCAACGAAATCGCTGACAAACTCGCCGAACACGATATGGTGACCGGTTACCATAACCATCACGTCGAATTTACACCGCTTGATGGCGAACAACCGTGGGACACCTTCTTCGGCAATACAAATGACGGTGTCGTGATGCAGCTGGATATGGGCAACGCGCTCTATGGTGGCGCCGATCTCGTCGGTATTCTGGAGAGGTACCCGGGACGTGCTGGCACAGTGCATCTCAAACCTTTCACGCAATCAGAAGGTAAATCAGATGGACACGAAGGTTTCCGTCCTATTATCGGTGAGGACAGTGTGCAGTGGGACGAAATCTTCCGAGTCTGCGAAACGACCGGCGGCACGGAGTGGTATATCGTTGAATATGAAAGCGATGCCTACCCACCACTTGAGGCTGTTGAACGCTGCCTAACCGCATTGAAGGAAATGGGTAAATAGCGGTCAGCCATCAGCGGTCAGGGGAATAGCCGATAGCCGAGAGCCATTCTTGCTGATAGCCACTCCCCTGACAACTGAAAACTGACAACTAATTAAATTTTAATTGGGGTAAAAATTATGAGAGCTTATTGTGCAAGCACCCTTCCATTTTCCGCTTTCGATTTGACGGAGTTTGTTGGCAAGTTATCCGAAGGTGGTGTGTCCGCTATTGAACTTGCCCAACCCCATTTTTCAGATGTGGCAGCCGAAACCATCGCCGAACTTCGGGAAGAGACGGGAGTCCATTTCAAATCCATGCTAAGCACGGTACGGGTTGACGCGCCAGACGGAGTTGAAGCACTCATCTCGATTCTTGACACTGCCGAAAGGCTTTCCGTTCCAATCGTCAGCATCGCGAGTGGTGGCAATGAAACCGCTACTGCTTGTGAGATTGACGCAATTATTGGGCATCTCAAAACGGTCACCGAGGAAGCGGCGGCTCGGAATCTGACGCTCGTCCTCTATGCGCACGAAGGGAGTCTCGCTTACAACCTGGAACGCACGCAGCAGATCCTCAACGCGATCCCTGCTGACAATTTCGGCTTTTACTACAGTCCGTTCCATTTTCATCGTGCTGGAGACGATCCAGTTGTCGCATTACAAACCTTATCAGAGCGGTTGCGTAGTGTCTATTTCAACTGTGGTGTCGATTCGCAAACAGGCAGCGAACCGTTCTGGGCACCGGAGATGGATTTTCCTGCTATCTGTCAGGAGATAGACCGTGTCGGCTATACTGAGGAGATTATGCTTATCTATTTAGGGTTGAAGGCGGAAACCCCGCAACCGATTATTGAGGGTGTCTTAAACGCGCGTGCGAAGTTAGAAACCTATTTTTAACCTAACTTACTATTAACAGATTCTGGTGTTTGTGTTTACAAGAAACACCGCAGAAAAACACCCCTAAATCCTCCTTATCAACGGGACTTTAAGCAGCGGTGCATAAGTCCTAAAAAATCTGAGAACTCTTCATTATATACAAATTTCATCTCGGATTTTTCTATTGTTAATGTTTTGGATTTCGCCCTCATTTCGTCCCCACCTCGTCCTTATCTCATTCTCATTACTCAACATTTAATCGGATTAAAATAAAAACGTCTGTAGTGTTGTGTGCTAACACTTCCGAACTTTATATAATCTGCGGTTTATCATGTCCCTGAAACCCGACCTGCCTTCGGAATAACCGTTAAAAAAATAGGAATTTTCATTTTTTTTCAGATTATGCACGTTTTCCGTCCCCAAATTACGTCTTTAGAAATCAAGCGGTAAAAAATCGGTTTGTTTAACGATTTTCGTTTAATATCTGAACGGAGAAAAAAGATGTCAAAAACTTTTAGTTCGGAAACTTTCAAGAAAACATTCGATGCCTATATCCTAAGGTGGCATATATCGGAAGCCGTCTTATTGATTTTGGCTTTCTTACCTTTCTTAGCGTACGGCATAGCGCAATATTTGGATTTTTCATGGATACCTATCTTGGACGACATAACTTTTGGGGCAATTTCATCTGGTATTGTCTCCTTTGGAGCCGTCTCTTTTGGCGTTGTTTCGATTGGTGCTGTTTCCTTTGGTTGCATAGCTATTGGCAGTGTATCTTGCGGGATCATCGCGATCGGCGCAATATCCGCGGGGACTTTTGCTTTTGGAAATGCCTCCGCTGTTGGACTTATCGCCATTTCTACAGGTTCAACTGGGGTAACTTCCCGGGTCGGTGGCAATGCTTTTGGGGTTATAGCGATCGGTCGGCATGCAAGCGGCGTATACGCGCTCTCCTATGAAAGAAAAGGTAATGGTGTTTATCAGTTTTCACCGGAACGCCAAGATACAAAGGCTGTCACACTCTTTACCCGCTGTCTCCGAAAGTTTAAGAAGGTGTATGCATAACCGTCCTAAGCTGACGTGCAGAGCGATTGAAAAGCATGCGGAACACACCGTATGCACTAACGTAGTCCTACAAGATTTTTGAAGACCTAATATTTGGAGGTAAAAAGATGATTAGCAGAATTAAACACGCTGTGGTGATATTCTTTATTCTTGGCAATTTTTCTCTCGCTTTCGCTGCACCGCCTGAGGTGACACGCTTTGCATTAAGCAACGGCATTAAGGTTGTCAATCTTTATGTTGAGAATTCCACAGATGTATGTATTTTCAGTTATCTGCCCCTCGGGCTTGTCGCTGATGGAAAAGCAAAAACACAGTGGAGCCATCTGATTGAGCATTTGGTATTACGAACTACGGGACCCATTCACAACTATGTAGAACGTAACGGACAAACAACGCATCACGGGATGCATCTGGATTTTATAGGCACAACGGACAATTGGAAGCAAGGTTTAGAATTGCAAGCCAAATGGCTGTCCAATTCACCGCTTTCAGAGACAGATTTAGCCGAAGAATTGCCCAAAGCCTTGAGCGAACTCGACTTTGTTACCAATAACCTGCATACCGGGCTCTTCGCAATGGCAGCGTGGAACCAAGTTTTTCGGCATGGCGAGACCGATATAGCCATGCGCGGCGCGATTGAGTCAGCAGAGTTGAGTGAACTCCAGGCGTATAGAAACCGCCATTTGGTCCAAGGAGATCGCGTGCTTTTATGTGTCATCGGTGGAATTGAACCCGAAACATTACAATCAGCGATGGAAGAACAACTTGGGCAAATTAAATTAACTGCTAACACGCTTCCGAGTGCAACAACACCCACAGCGGAAAAAAATCGAAATGCTACTTGGGACGTGAACGTAACACATTATATGGAAAGTTATGCAATTCCTGGCGCAACACATGAAAGCTATCCTGCGTTTTTCGTAGCGAATGTTCTTTTGAATCAATCGCTCATGATGGATTCGGAACTAAAGCAGCTGACAGGTAGCATTTTCTGTGGTGTAGATCTCGTCACTCCGGAACAGACATATTTATATGTCACTGCGGCACTCAAACCGGATTCAGATGTAGAAAAGGTTAAGCAACGGATTAAGCAGCTGATAGATCAACTAAAACAACCAGAGAACAACTGGCAGGTTCCAATGGCCGCTCCGACCCTCTCTCAGCAATTTAGTGCCCCCATGGACATAGAGATGGTAATGCAGCAGCACAAACCTACGGGTATGACGGAAACTATGATGCTCGGAAACCTGGGTTTACAGTGGGGTTTGCTTGAATATCAATATGGTGATACCTTACCGCAGTTTGCGAGCGCGCTTGCCAATATCTCTGCAGCTGATGTCGCTGACGTTGTTAGTAGGGAGTTAACCGAAAATAAGCGGATGACGTTAGTTCTCACGCCGCGTGCCGCGGAGTGATGTGAGGCATTAGGGAGAGTTCTGATGGATAAAGACGACGTTCAGTTGATTCATAGCACCTTGTCTGGTAACGATGAGGCGTTCGGTACCTTGGTTCAAAGATACCAAAAGAGTGTTCACGCCTTGGCGTGGCGAAAGATCGGTGATTTTCATTATGCTGAGGAGATTACGCAAGACACTTTCCTTCAAGCTTATGAGAAACTCTCGACACTCAAGAATCGCAATCAATTTGCAGGGTGGCTGTATGTTATCACCAATAATCTATGCACCGATTGGCTTCGACGGAAAAAACCTGCGATGCAACCGCTGGGGGACGCGTCTGTGAAATCAATAGATAAGTTAACCTATGAGCGTTATGTATTGGAACAACGCGAGGCAGAAGCGACTGAGCGTCGTCGTGAAGTCGTCAAGCAACTCCTGGACAAATTACCAGAGAGCGAACGCACTGTCGTAACGCTCTACTATCTCGGCGAGATGACCACCAAGGAAATTGGCAAATTCTTGGGGGTATCGGCGAACACGATTACGAGTCGGCTTCGGCGGGCGCGGGAGCGTTTACAAACATCAGATGAACGTTTGATTAACGAGACGCTCGGCGGTTGGCAATTGTCTAACAATCTATACGAAAATATCATGCGGGAGGTTGCTGATATAAACCCGGTATCACCGCCGACTGGAAAACCGTTGTTACCTTGGATGGCTCTGAGTACGGCTACGGTTCTGGTCGTATTGCTGCTCGGTGTGAGTCATCAATATCTTGCCAGATTTCAGAGACCGTATAGTTTCGAGGCGCAGTCCGAACCGACTATTGAAATTATTGAGGCGGCTGTTATTCTTGAGACTGACGCGAAACCGGCTATCCGCAATCAAATCGGACAGGCTGCCACCCCCAATACAAACAACAGTGTCGGTTCACAGGTTTCTGAGGATCTTGAGGCACCTAATGCTTCTGAGGATTTCGCTACGCTTTTTGCTACTGATGCCACCCCTGAAGTGAGCCGTTTTACTTTAAGCAACGGCATCCGTGTTGTCAATCTCCACGTTGAGGATTCCACAGATGTCATTATCCTCAGTTATTTGCCCCTCGGCCTCGCGACTGACGGGAAAGCAAAAGCATATTGGAGCCACCTCATTAATTATCTAACATTCCGAACCATAGGACCTATTGACTACAACACGGGTAATGGAGAGACATTGGCTGACAATATACGCTTGGAGTTTATCGGCAACACGGATAACTGGACACAGGGTTTAGAACGCCATGCGAAATGGCTTTCTGAACTACCTTTTTCAGCAGAAAGTCTTGCTAAGGCACGACCGAATGCTTTATCTGAGTTTGATTATATTGAAGAGAATTTGGCGACACATAAATTGGCTTACGCTGCGTGGAACCAAGTCTTTCGGCATGGTGAAACCGATTTAGCAATACGTGAGGGCGTTCAATCGGCGCAACTCAGTGAACTCCAAGCGTATCGCGATCAGCATTTGGTCCAAGCAGATCGCGTCCTTTTGTGCGTCACTGGTGGTATTGATCCCGAAATATTGAAAGGGACTATGGAAAGACAACTTGGCGTTATCAATTTAACCGAAAAAACGCTTCCGTATCCAACAGTCACTCCAGAGATAGTGAAAGATCAAAACGCTACTTGGGATATCAACGTAACCCACTATATGGAAACCTACGCGGTCCCGCACTCTAAGGACGCAGACTATCCGGCATTGTATATAGCGAGTGCCCTGCTGAGTTTAGCATTCACGCAGGATACGCAATTAAAAGAATTGACAGGTGGTGCTTTCTGTAACCTTGACCTAATCACTCCGGAAGGGACTTATTTACAGATTAATACTTCGCTGAAACCGGATGCAGATATAGAAAAGGTCAAGCAGCGGATTAGACAACTGATAAACCGGTTAAAGCAACCCAAAAATAACGCGCAGGCCGCTACGGCTGCTCCGTTTTTCGCCATGCAATTCAAGGCACCCTTAGATGTAAAGCGGGTGATGCAACAGCAACCTGTGGGCGTGTCAGAAACTATGGTACTTGGGAACATTGGGGTACAGTGGGGGATGCGGGAATACCAACACGGCGACACCTTATCCGAACTTGCAAGTGCCTTTGTCAATGTCTCCGCGGCAGATGTTGCCAGGGTGGTTAACCGATATCTATCTGAAGACCGCCGGATGACGTTAGTTCTCACGCCACGTGCTTTTGAATGAGATGTAACGCTTTTCCATCTCAAGATTACTCAGGGCTTACGCATTTTTCCATGATAACGGACGTATTGCGCACTGCAGGCGGTGTTTGAAACACCGCCTGCAAAGGGGCTGCGTAAATTCTATTACTTATTCTGTTCCATTCTTTACTCTTGCCCAACTTGTAAGAAGCCTATGCTTTGCCGTAAAGATACCTTTCAAACGTTGCATAGCAATCGCTTCACTGAGGCCATCAAAAGATACATCCTCAATTTGATAGTAATACTCAACATTCGGTTTAGCCGTGGTATCTATCCAAGTGTATGCGTTGCGGTCACTCGTTGTCCCCGCACCTTGAATAAGACTCCTATTGACTTTGACAAACACACCTTCTTTCTCTTCACTCCGAAAGATGTTAAAGCCAGCATTCTCAAGCTCCGATGCTGTCGTCCAACTCAGAACAACACTACCATCTTCTGATACTTGCGGTGCGAAATAAGACAACGTCACAGGCAACGGGTCCGCACCTTCGGTTCTATAACCAGGGGTCCCTATATCTGTAGGACTCCCATAGAAGTATTCGCTCCTTTTCTTCTCAGTGAGTTTTTCGACTTTGTTAGCAGGGAACCAGCCATACGCTGTCATACCGAAACGGAAAGTGTATTTACGAGATTTTACGGATTTCAACCTTCTAATGAGTGAGATTCTATGCCGCGTATTACCCCACTGGCGAGTTCGTGAAGGAATCTTCCAGGCAATTTGGTCTTGTTCATTTATATTACCGATCCTGTCAATAGGGGTGCCGTTAGCGTCTTGTAACTCTAACACGAAGGCTTTACCCCCCCACAACTTTCCATTCTGATGCAAAGAGTAGACTTTACCCCGCACGTTGTCAGATAGAAACCCACCACGGAGAGTGGCTGAATAAGCAACTATTAAATGCGTTTGTTTTGCTTTTATCCTTAGAGAACTGATCGTGTGCGTTTTCAGTAAATGAACGTTATTATTACCGTCCATAAATCTACCGACAATTTTCCAATTTTTGAGGCTGATGGCTTTATGGGTGGTGTTATACAATTCTATCCACTGCGGTGTGTCATTTAGTGTTGATAGCATCCATTCACTAAACACAATTTTACCAACCCCTTTTCTTTCGTAATCAAAAGGTTTTACCGTATGGTTTACAGGTTCTGTGGGGGTTGGATTGGTTATTTGACCGCCTCCACCGCCTGTAGACACAGGAGTCTGAACAGTTGTTTGCTGTGTATCATCGGGTTGCTGTACAGGTGGACTCACCGGTTGCTGTGGTTGTTGTGTGTCATCAGGCTGCTTCACGGGCGGTTGTGGTACTACCGTTTCGTTGACATCTATAACGTTGATAGTGACGGTGATGCTATCACTGCCGACATTACCATCAGAGACGGAAACCGACACAGAATAAGACGACTTGGTTTCATAGTCTAACGCAGCACCGGTCTGCAGTTGCCCAGACGTGCTAACGATACTAAACGATGCTGCATCCGTGCCACTGAGGCTGTAAGTGAGTGTATTACCCGTGTCGGCATCTGTTGCCGATACAGGATTACCTATAGCTATACCAGAACCCGTGTTTTCTGTTATGCTTCGTGTCGTCGAGGTGCCATCGGAAAATACTGGTAGATTGTTCTGCTGCATAGACGGTTGCTGGACTACCGTTTCACTGACCTTTGTGATATTAATAGTAACATCCATAGTATCTGCACCTCCGTACTCATCAGAAACAATTACCGTTACAGCATAGGTATTTTTCGTTTCATAATCCAAAGCTGCAGCAGTGCGCAATTGTCCGGTGCTACTATCAATACTAAATGATGCTGCATCCGTGCCACTGAGGCTATAAGTAAGTATATCATCTTCGTCGACACCTGTTGCGGATACAGGACCACCTATAGCTGCACCTGTCCCTGTGTTTTCAGAGATACTCCGTGTCGTTGAGGATCCCTCCGAAAAGTACGGATTATAGTTGCCATCAAGATCCCAACCGGAAATGTACCATACGTATCTAAATTTTTTATCTTCTTCCAAGACCTCAAACTTTTTAAGTATATTATCGGACCAGTCAGTAAAGGAAAAGGTATCTTCTCCTACGGTGCCAGTAAAATCCTCTGGATAGTTATCTGGGGCCGTTATTGTACAGTCGACACCTGGTTGGTTCCCTATTGTGTCAGGATCCGTATCTGTTACTGTCTTACACGCTCCCACGAAGCCCAAACTAAAGTCATGTTCAAACTCGTTTTCTATAAACCGTGCCGTTGTGGTGGACGCAAACACGGCAACCCATAAAACAGAAAAAATTATGAAAAACGTCAGTCCATTTGGTAGTTTCATAGTAACCTCTCCGTTATTGCTATCGCCTTATTTCTAAAAACTGCTAATGATATATAATCATTTAAAAAGGGCGTTCCAGATCGTATAAACTGCTACAATGGTTAGGTTCATGGGGTTCCCCTTTTGTTTTTTCATAAAATACTATATCGGAAATTCCATGGGTTTACAAATGGCAATTTGGGTTATAATGAGTCGATTTTGAATATTTTTTAATTTAAAAACAATTAAGCCTACATCTAACTCTACACTATACAATATTCTAAGACAAAAAGCAAATTATATCCATAAAAGTCGCTAATTTCGCTTGAAAATACCTTTGGGGCTCAGGGTGTGATGCCGGCGCGGCTTTGTTAGAGGTTTGGCACAAAACTTGGTAAAGGACATTGCTATCTTTATCGCTGATGGAAAAAGAGGAAGATACAAAATGGAGAATGCGAAGGAAATTTTAGCGCATTATAGATTGGGTAGGACTTACGGACCGCCTCTTAAAGTCCGCTTGATAAGGAGGATTTAGCGGATTTAAAGTACAGAAATTTCGTTTTTTGCGTCTATAGGTGCTTTACCGTAGTTGCTTCTAACAGATTCCTTATCTCTGCCTGAATTTGTGCTTCAACTGACGGCAACAACGCCAACCGGTAAGGCCCACTAAGCGCATGATTCCGCGGTCCCGCTTCATAACCCCCTCGCAATCCCAAATCGTAAGCCGCTTTGGTCGCAATATAGACTTCACTGCCATTTGTGTATCCGAAAACAAAGGTGTGTGAGAACGGCGATGTTTCGTCAGCAAAAAGTTGGTACTCCGAAAAGAGTTCATGGGATACAGATAGGAAGCAGAGCGCGTCGCCGACCGCAAATGCACGCATTGGAAAAGGTAAGGTGCGTTTTTCACCACTTTTAGCGACTTCTAACAAGTCGACGTAGCGTTCATCGTCAGGGAATTCTTTTATTAACTGCTCGCACTCCGCAACCGATGGCGGATCTCGGAACGGCAAATTGACAAGTCTCGAACGCGCTTTAAGCGGTGCTGCAGGAATTTCCTCTGCAATCTTTAAGGCTTGATGTGTCGCAAATGCAAGTGCGAACCCGGCGACATCGCATGCACTGAACCCCCCTCGCAACGGATACCCGTTAATATCCGCCGCGCAGCCTTGGGCAAATAGCAAAACGCTTTCCGGCTTCAGATCCAAGAAGTTGCGCAGATGTTCAACGGCGTATCCGGGATAATCGGCACCGATCTCTTCGCTCGACCAATGGACAATCACCGGATGCGCAGCATGTGAGAACAGTACAGCGATAATCTGTCCGTTTTCGTCATAAGCCCCTAACACATCAACCCACGGCACAACAGAGCCTTCCGGGTTCGGTGCCATTGTAATATAACCTTCATCATTCATCAGGCGACGGTTATAACCGATTTGGACAGGCGCGCGCCCGACGCGCAAGGTCGCAGGTTCAAGTGCACCTACTGCATCTTTCACCAACCCGGCGAGGCAGTTCGCTAACCACGTCTCGGATGCCTCGGTTATTGACCGTCCATCAACACCCGGGGCATTATGTGTATGGCTACAGTTGATGACGACATGCTCTGGTGGTATGCCTGTAGCATTCGCAATCGCGTCGAGCAGCACTTTATTGTATTGAAGCGGGAACTGACCGTAGTCGGCAGTCACAATGGCAAGTTGCTTTTCGCCATCGGCAAGCACTAACGCGCGGGCATACAACTCGGCATAGACTTCGGGTTTGTCCTTTATAGCGGTAATGGGTGTTTCTGCAGCACCTGCCATGAGCATTTTTATATTTCCTCGCGGTTCGGTAAGGTGAGTACGAGATTTCAAGTGTAGTTCCGTATATCTGCAGTGCTCCGTTGTTGCCCTGCTATGTTCTTGCGTCAGAAACCCGATTTTGACAACGGAAAAATCGGAGCAGAAACCTAATATTTAAAAAAGCGGCACACGGCGTGTGCCTACTACTTTTAAGTCAAATCTGTGAGTTGTGGCATTACCTCGTTCTTGAGGAGTGTCATTGAGTTCAACCACTGCTCTTTAGGATCCCATTCATGTCCCATAGCGAGTAAGACACCAAAACCACCGACCTCATCGTAGAGTTCACGTAAACGATTGGCAACGTGATCCGGACTTCCGACAATCCACAAGGTATCCAGCAGATGTTCAAGGCTCATATCTGCGTCTTCTATATCTTGACTCGGTTTGAAGTGTGCTGGACTAAATAACTTAAACCAGTAGTCCCTGAAATCGCGTCCGAGCGTACCTTCAATAGCCTCTTTGCGTGCCTGTTCGGTGGTATCCGCAACATAGACTTCACGGGCAATACGCCACGTTGAACGAGACGGCGATAAGCCGGTCTTTTCCGCGCCTTCTTCCACCGCGTCCCAGTGCGTTTTGATGGTAGGCACATGCGCTAAATTAATACTCATCGGAATCCAGCCGCGCTCACCTGCAAAGATTAGCGTGTCCGACCTTGCGGAAGACCCTGCCAACGCAATTGGCGGATGCGGTTTCTGATAGGGTTTCATGTGGACACTCACAATGTTCGGACGGTACTCGGGGATCTTAAATTCCCAGAAATCGGTCTTGTAATGTCCGGGTTCCGGGTCTGTCCATATCTTGAGAACGGCATCAATCCCCTCTCGTGTTGATCTACGCCTGTCTTCGCCAGCCATGAACATCTCCGCATCGCTCGGTGTAGAACTTGAACCGACCCCCCAATGAAAGCGTCCATGCGTTTGGTGATCCAGTTGCGCGATGCGATGCGCGACAACGGCAGGGTTGTGGATCGGCATACAGGTAATCCCCGTGCCGAAAATAATGTTCTCCGTCATTGCAGCCGCTTTTGCAATAAAAAGGTCAGGAGACGGAATATTCTCCCACGTAAACGTGAAATGTTCACCGACATAAGCCTCTTTGTAGCCGAGTTCATCGAGGACTATCATCTGCTCAAGATCGTCGTCTAATGTCTTAGTCGTGTTGCTGCCGGGTGGATGCAAAGGCATTGTGAAAAAACCGAGTTCCATGGAGAGCTCCTTTGTATGTTTGAAACGGATCGGAGTAGGGAATTAGCCTGACGAGACCATCATCTTCGTCTATGTCCTTTTACGTTGCGGGCTAAGTCTGTTATACACGATATGCTGTCACGGAAAAGGCAATTTGCGCGTATATTTTGAAAACTTGACAAAATCGGTTGCGTATGCTATTTTTTATCATATTTTAGAGTACTGGTAAGAACTTACCACAAACTCAAATATTTTTCAAGCGTTTTCACTAAAGGAGAAAAGTTACGTTATGTCTATGAGAATTTTTATCTTAATTTCGGCTATTCTACTCGCCGCCTTGACAGGATGTGAACGAGTCGGTGAGATGGTTCAACCCGAAACCCCAACTCCACCGACAGAAGTGGCGTTAAAGATAGGTGTGATTCAACCCGCCAATACCTTTACAACCTTTAGCCAAGGGGCTGAAACCGCTCGCGTCCAAATTAATGAAAAGGGTGGTGTGCTCGGTATGGAAGTAGAATTTATCACTCGAAACAATCAACCCATCGCGAGCGAACCCCCAACGCCAGAAGCGAGTGTCAGCGCAGCGAAAGAACTTATTGAGATGGAAGCCGTTTTCGCACTCTTAGGGCCTGTTTATTCCACGAATGCTGTTGAAGTGGGTCCTATTGCGCAACAGGCACAACGACTCATGCTGCCCGGTTCCAGCGGTTCAAACGTCCCTGAAACTGGAGATTATGTGTTCCTTATTACGGTGCCAAACCCGTTTCAAGGGAAGGTGATGGCGAGTTTCGCAATGAATCCTGACGAACTCGATGCCACAACAGCAGCAACTATTATTGAGGAAGGCGATGCCTATACGATAGATCTTGTAGCGGCATTCGAGGAGGCTTTTCAGGCAAATGGTGGAGAAATCGTCTATAGCGGTGCCTATACCGTAGGCGATACCAACTTCACCGCACTGCTTACAGAAATTCACGAGGCAGTGCCTGATGTTATCTTCTGTCCCGGTTTTCAGCCAGAAGTACCATCCTTGATCAACGAAGCGCGGCAAATCGGTATCACAGGGACTTTTCTCGGTGGCAGCGCGTGGGATGACAGGGAACGATTCCTCAGCATATTAGACGATAACAGTGTTTTGGATGGCAGCTACTATCCGACCAATTTCTCGGTTGCTACACAAGACCCAAATGTTCAGGAATTTGTGATGGCTTACAACGTACTCTTCGGAAGTCCACCGGACGGCATCGCCGCGTCGGGCTACGATGCAATGCGGCTTTTAGCATTGGCGATAGAGACAGCGGGTTCGCTTGATCCGGTTGCAGTTCGGGACGCATTCGCTGCAGTCAGTGGTTACAAAGGGGCGACAACTATTTCGCATTACGACGCGAACCGACACCCTGTCAAAAGCCTCACAATCCAGAAAATTAGTGGCGGGCAGGTTGAACACTACAAGGTTGTGGAACCCTAACGCTCCGAGGATAACAGCGGAAGATGAGACCAACACAGCCTAACGCTTTTTTGATTGACATGGATGGAACGCTCTATTTTAAGGGCGAGCCTTGCCCTGGCGCAATTGATGTTGTGAACTACCTACGGCGGGAGAACTATCAACTCCGATTCCTGACGAATACGACTGCCAAAACGCCAAAGATGCTTCACGAACAGATGCAAGCACTCGGTTTCGACATCTACGAAGATGAGATCTTTAATGCAACTTACGCCTGTCTCCAGTACTTACGCTCGCAGCCTGGCGCAAGTTGCCACTTTATGGTCGATGATGCCGTGAAAGCGTTTTTCAAGGAGATACCCGTAGATGACGATACACCGGATTTTGTCGTTGTTGGGGACTACGGCGAGGGGTTTGATTTTCACGTTTTAAATCACGCTTTTCGTCTACTCATGGATGGTGCTGAACTGATAGCATTGCAGAAGAATCTCTATTGGTTTTCTGCTGAAGGGATGTTCTTGGATTGTGGTGCCTTCGTGACGCTTCTGGAAGCAGCCGCGGGCAAAACCGCAACCGTGATGGGCAAGCCGAGTGAAACATTCTTCAAAATCGCGCTTGAGAGTCTTCAATGCTCGCCAAGTGAGGTAGTTGTGATAGGCGACGACATCACTTCCGATATAGTCGGTGCGGAAAACATGAAGATGCGGAGTATTCTTATCAAAACTGGGAAGTTTAAACCCAATCAGTTGAAAAACCCGGTCGCGGAGCCAACGTGGGTGCTTAATAGCATTGCAGAATTGCCGAATATGTTCTAAACAATATTTCTTTATACTTTTCCATAGAAGCGTCGGAGGCACTACTTATGACGAATCAAATTACACAACTCGGTGTCGTTGGATGCGGATGGGCAGGTCGTCAAGCTATCCAAGCTGCCAACGCCACCTCTCGCCTAAACGTTATTGCGATTGCGGAGCGCGATCCTGTTCGTCGTGCGGAAGCAGGAGATGAGAGTGCAGTCCCGCATCGCTACGCCGACTATCACGAACTCCTTAACGATCCGGCTGTTGAAGCCGTCTATCTCGCGACTTCTCCCGATGGTAGACTGCAACAGGTGCTGGATACGCTCAATGCGGGTAAACACGTCTTGGTGCAAAAGCCGCACGCCATCCGCGCCCCCGAAATTTTAGAGATGGAGGCAGCGGCACAACAATCCGGCAAAACCCTTCAATTCTGCTATTTTATGCGCCATTTCCCAAATAACCGGAAGATTCGGCGCGCCGTCCTGAACGGTGCAATCGGCGACCTGTATCACGCTCGCGTCTTCGGGAAATATAACTTTATCCCAGACTTCGACGATAACAGTCGCTGGTTGCATGTCTACGGACAGAAAGGCGGTTCGTTAGGGCAGCACTACTCGCACGAACTCAACTTGACGTGGTGGTGGATGGGGTGCCCGAAACCGGAATGGGCGTTTGCTGCGAAGCACGTGCTTTATCCACAATATGATGGACCTGAAGGCGCAGCGGAAGACTATTTCACGGGTCTCCTCGGATGCGAAGGTGGGAAAACGATTCAGATCGACTGCTCCCGGATGAGCCATTCCGATTCTGGGAGCGTCGTAGAGCTTTACGGCACGACCGGCGCAATCACAAACGGCGGTATATCGCGCTTCAAAGACGGTGAATTTGTCCGAGAAGCCATTGATGAACCGCTTGAGATTGATCACGGTGAACTCCCTGAAGAGGTGCATGTCTTTTACTACGAACTCAACCACTTCGGCATGGCGATCGCGGGAGAGGTTGCCCCCGATGTTTCTGCGCCGGATGCGTATACTTTCATGCAAATCTTGGATGCGTTTTACGACAGCGCAAAAAGCGGCGAGAAAGTGGACATCTCCGCGTAGCAGTGAACCCTGAAATAACGTTTGACAAAAACTTGCCCTACTGTTAACCTGATGCAGTCCGTTCTTATTTTTAACCCTACGGCTTAGATTTTTCCCATCAAGGGGACTAAGGAGACACTTCCATGTACAAAACTGCGATGTTGGGGTGTGGCGGTCGCGCCCGTGGACACACAGATGCGTATCGCTTCGTCAAACGTGGGAAACTCGCCGCGATTTGCGATATGGACGCAGCACGACTCAACACCTTCGGGGATGATTTCGGTATCTCTTCACGCTACACTGACTTGGACGCGATGCTTGAAAAAGAGAAACCCGATGTTCTGCATATCGTCACAAGTCCTGTGGTTCCGAATAGCGATGAACGGATTCGTTATCCGTTGATGAAACAGGCGTCCGATGCGGGTGTACCTGCGGCGATTATTGAAAAACCGGTCGCTATTGAAGGCGAGGATTGGAAGCAGCTTGCAGGATTAGCGGAAGAGACGCAAACGAAATTTGTCGTCAATACGCAGCTCAACTTCCACCCGAAAAACTTGGAGTTAAAACAGGATGTCGCGGAAGGACGGATCGGCGAGATTCAGTTTATTGATGCCAGTGCGCGGAGTAGATCCGCCGAACAGGGCGGACATGTGCTGCAGTTGGTGTCTTCCTACATTGATGACGCACATCCGATCCGGGTGCTTGGACAAATCGCTGGCAGCGAGCATTTAAATTCTCCTGCTGGGCATCCTTCTCCGACGCATGCTGCCGCGCAGGTTTTGTATGAGAACGGTGTCCACGTTTCTATCGCATTTGGAACAGAGATGGCACAAATGGCATCCGATGATCCGGGTATCTACGGTCACAAACGTGTGTTTGTTGTCGGGACGAAGGGTTTCGTACATTGGCGTTTCAGCAGCTGGGAACGTTCAACATTGGAGGGGGGTTATGAGGGCGGTCCACTGAACTACGGGGAGCAAGATGTCGTTGCACAGGCTAACTTCACCGAAGCCATCTTTGATTGGTTAGAAGATGAGAATCAGGTGCACCCGACGCATCTCAAGCAATCCCTCGTTGAGAATAACCTCATCTTAGGGATGTACCACAGCGGGCTAACAAACGAGATTGTTGACCTCCCATTTGATCCGCCCGATGGGTTAATGGATGCACTCCGAGAGAAGTTGTAATTTATCTATATTGTAGGCAAGAGCTTCAGCCTTTGCCCGCTCTACGTTTGGTGCGCTGCTGGCGTGCTGTTGTTAACATTGAGAGGAAACGATTTTATGTATAAAACCGCGATATTGGGGTGCAGGGGTCGTGCCCGTGCGCACGCAAATGCGTATCGCTTCGTCAAACGCGGCAAAGTCGCTGCAATCTGTGATATGAACGAGGAACGGCTCAACGAATTTGGAGACGAATTCAATATCTCATCCCGCTACACCGACTTGGACGAGATGCTTGAGAAAGAGAAGCCGGATGTCCTGCACATTGTCACGGCACCGGTGTTGCGTGGAACGAGTGAACGCATCCGTTATCCGTTGATGAAACAAGCGTCCGATGCGGGTGTACCTGCAGTGATTATCGAAAAACCGATTGCCGTTGAGAGTGAAGATTGGAAGCAAATTGCGGGATTGGCGGAAGAAACAAAAACGAAGTTTGCCGTTAATACACAACTCAACTTTCACCCAAAAAATCTGGAATTAAAACAGGATGTCGCAGAGGGACGTATCGGTGAAATTAAGTTCATTGATGCGAGTGCGCGTAGCACACCGGTCGATCAGGGGCCGCATGTGCTCCAATTAGTGTCCTCTTACATTGACAACTCGCGTCCCGTGCGAGTGCTTGGACAAATCGCTGGCAGCGAGGGTTTGGATTCAGATCAACCGTCTCCGATGCATGCCGCAGGACA
Organism: Candidatus Poribacteria bacterium; assembly: GCA_022819945.1. Classification (GTDB taxonomy): domain Bacteria; phylum Poribacteria; class WGA-4E; order WGA-4E; family WGA-3G; genus WGA-3G. The sequence continues at coordinate 38,144 of JAJEGI010000115.1, read as the reverse complement.
AGTCTTGTATGAGAACGGGCTCCACGTCTCTGTTGCCTTCGGGACAGGCATGGGGACAATGGCATCCGATAATCCGGGTATCTACGGTCACAAACGCGTCTTTGTTGTCGGAACGAAGGGTTTCGTGCATTGGCGTTTCAGGAGTTGGGAGCGCGCAACACAAGAGGGTGGCTATGAAGGCGGTCCGCTGAACTATGGTGATCAAAACATCGTTGCGCAAGGCAACCTCACCGAAGCTGTCTTTGATTGGTTGGAGGACGAGAACAAGGTACATCCGACACACCTCAAGCAGTCGCTTGCGGAGTTCAACCTGCTCTTAGGCCTTTACTACAGCGGAATCACAAACGAAATTATCGACCTTCCATTTGAACCACCGGATGGCTTAATGGACTCGCTTCGAGAAAGATTGTGATTTAATAAAATAGATCAGTATTGTGGTTGAGGACACTCTGCCTTTACCTGATGCTAAGTTCTGGCGCGCTGCTGGCGTGCTATTTTAAGATTAGAGGAGACATTTTCATGTACAAAACTGCGTTCTTAGGGTGTGGGGGGCGTGCCCGTGCGCACGCGGATGCCTACCGCTTCGTCAAACGCGGCAAAATCGCCGCAATTTGCGATATGAACGAAGAACTGCTCAACAGTTTCGGGGACGACTTTGGGGTTTCAACCCGCTACACCGACTTGGATGCGATGCTTGAAAAGGAAAAACCGGATGTCCTGCATATTGTCACTGCCCCGGTGCTACGGGGGACCAATCAGCGTATTCGGTATTCGTTGATGAAGCAGGCATCGGATCACGGTGTGCCAGCGGCGATTGTGGAAAAGCCGATTGCCGTTGAAAGCGAGGACTGGAAGCAGCTCGCCGGATTAGCAGAAGAGACGCAAACGAAGTTCGTCGTTAACACACAACTCAATTTTCACCCGAAAAACTTAGAACTGAAGCGAGATGTCGCAGAAGGCCGAATCGGTGAAATCAAGTTTATTGATGCCAGCGCACGCAGCACGCCTGTTGACCAAGCACCGCATGTGTTGCAACTCGTCTCTTCCTACATTGATAACTCGCGTCCGGTGCGGGTACTCGGACAGGTTTCTGGCGGTCAGGATTTGGATTCCACGCAGCCCTCTCCGATGCATGCCGCCGCTCAGGCTTTATATGCAAACGGTCTTCACGTCTCCCTCGCGTTCGGGACAGGTTTAGGACAGAAAGTACCTAAAGAACCGGATGCCGGGAACCACACCCACAAACGTGTCTTTGTCGTCGGGACGAAAGGGTTCGTGCACTGGCGGTTTAGCAGTTGGGAACGTGCGACACCAGAGGGTGGTTACGAAAGCGGCCCGCTTGACTACGGCGAGCAGGATGTCGTCGCGCAGGGTAACCTCACGGAAGCCGTTTTCGATTGGCTGGATGACGAGAACAAGCAGCATCCGACACATCTCAAGCAGTCGCTCGCGGAGTTTAACCTCCTTTTAGGCATCTACTACAGCGGTGTAACAAATGAGATTATAGATCTCCCGTTTGAACCGCCGGATGGGTTAATTGATATACTCCGAGAGAAACTCTAAAAAGTTAACTTGTCTTTTCCGCTGTTAACATCTAACCCGTTTTGGCCTGATATTGGAAATAGTATTCAAGGAGATATTTTTATGTATAAAACAGCGTTCTTAGGATGCGGGGGTCGCGCCCGTGCGCATGCAAGTGCCTACCGTTTTGTCAAGCGCGGCAAAATCGCTGCAATCTGTGATATGAATGAAGAGTTACTCAACAGTTTTGGAGACGACTTTGACGTTTCCTCGCGCTACACTGACCTTGATGAGATGCTGGAGAAAGAAAAACCGGATGTCCTCCACATCGTCACGGCACCGGTGCTACGCGGGACCAACCAACGGATTCGGTATTCGTTGATGAAACAGGCATCCGATCACGGTGTGCCAGCAGCGATCGTCGAAAAACCGATTGCCGTTGAGAGTGAGGATTGGAAACAGATTGCTGGGTTAGCGGAAGAGACGCAAACAAAGTTCGTCGTCAACACGCAACTTAACTTCCACCCCCAAAACTTGGAATTAAAACGCGATGTCGCAGAAGGCAAAATCGGTGAGATTAAGTTTATTGATGCCAGCGCACGCAGCACACCCGTTGACCAAGCACCGCACGTGCTGCAGTTGGTGTCCTCTTATATTGACAACTCACGTCCGGTACGTGTACTCGGTCAAATCGCTGGGAGAGATCAGTTAGAGTCCGCACAGCCGTCCCCAATGCATGCCGCTGGACAAGCCATATATGAGAACGGTCTCCATGTCTCGCTTGCATTTGGGACAGGTATGGGAACGTTGGCATCAGACAGCGAAAGCACTGTTGCGCATAAACGTGTCTTTGTCGTCGGAACAAAGGGCTTTGTGCATTGGCGTTTCAGCAGTTGGGAGCGCGCGACTCCGGAGGGTGGCTACGAAGGCGGTCCGCTGAATTATGGGGAACAAGATATTGCTGCACAGGGCAACCTCACTGAGGCGGTCTTTGACTGGCTCGACGATGAAAACAACGTGCATCCGACGCATCTCAAGCAGTCCCTTGCAGAGTTCAACCTGCTCTTAGGTCTTTACTACAGCGGAATCACAAACGAGATTATTGATCTCCCGTTTGAACCGCCAGATGGTCTGATGGATTCGCTTCGAGAGCAGTTATAAACCGACAAACATAGCGGCAGGCGAGTGATCGCTTGCCGCAAACTATCCCAAAAATTGACATACCTCCCAAAACATGCTATAATTTGCAAAGAAAGCAGCACTAAAACCCCGAAAGGAATAAGATGGCAAGTTTTGATACTGCCTCTAAGAAACAGATCGAAACGAACCCTCAGGATTTCGTAAACCTCTGCTTCAAATTCGGCTTAACAAATATCACTGTACTGGAGGTCGTTACACCTGAATAACCTACCGTTGAGATGCACCAAGCAGATACGCTCATCAAAGCATTGCACGATGGGCAAGAGGTACTTGTGCATTTCGAGTTTCAAACTACTGATAGTTATGATCCTGAGATGCCGCTCCGAATGGCAGGCTATATTATTCGAGCGATTGAAGTCTATCGGTTACCAGTATATTCCAATGTTATCTACCTACGTCCTGATGCCGGTAATAACGACCCAGGCAAATTTGCACAAAATCTGGAAGGTCATAATATTTCAATTGAGTATCAGGTTTTCCGTCTCATTGAGATGGATGGTCAAGAAATCCTTGATTTGAAACCTGTAGGATTGATACCGTTCACCCCGCTCATGAAGCCTCCAGCGCGTATGAATGAAGAAGAGTGGCTTCGCCGTTGTGTTCAAACTGCTGATAACATCGATGTTCCGAACAAGCCGGAGTATCTTGGAAGTCTCGCTGTTTTGGGGAATTTAATCTACGATGCGCAAACGATTTTAGAGATTATTTCGGAGGAAACCATGCAACAATCTTCTATCGCTGAATACTTAGCACCAGAAGCACGTGAACAAGGAATTCAACAAGGAATTCAACAAGGTGCTCAAGAGACTACTCGCAAGCACATTCTTGGAATCCTGACACGTCGATTCCAGTTTGACGCATCGCAGATCTTCAAATCAACGCTGGATGCGATTGAGGATCTGCAGTGCCTTGAACATCTGTTTGATGCCGCGATGCAAGTAGAAACTCCTGAAGATTTCACGCAAGCGTTGAGCGAAAATGGCGAATGAAACGTGCGGTCTTTTTTGGCAAATTATTTTGGCTTAACGTTACAGAACTTAAATATTATAAATATTAAAGGAGACATTTCTGTGTATAAAACCGCGATGTTAGGGTGTGGTGGCCGCGCCCGTGCACACGCTGATGCCTACCGCTTTGTGAAAGGTGGTAAACTCGCCGCCGTCTGCGATCTGAACGAAGAACTACTCAATAAATTCGGGGATGACTTCGGTATCTCTTCACGCTACACCGACCTTGATGAAATGCTTGAAAAAGAGAAACCCGATGTCCTCCATATCGTCACCGCACCCGTGCTACGGGGTAGCAACGAACGGATCCGTTATCCGTTGATGAAACAGGCGTCCGATGCCGGTGTACCTGCGGCAATAGTAGAAAAACCGATTGCTGTTGAAAGTGAGGATTGGAAGCAAATTTCGGGACTTTCCAAAGAGACAAAAACGAAGTTCGTTGTCAATACGCAGCTCAACTTCCACCCCCAAAATTTAGAATTAAAGCAGGATGTCGCAGAAGGACGGATCGGTGAGATTAAGTTCATTGATGCCAGCGCACGCAGCACACCAGTTGACCAAGGTCCGCATGTGCTCCAGTTGGTGTCTTCTTATATTGATAACTCGCGTCCTGTACGTGTGTTGGGGCAAATCTCAGGCGGCGAACACTTAGATTCAGCACAACCTTCGCCGCAATACGCATCCGCACGCGTCCAGTATGAGAATGGACTCCACGTCTCTGTCGCATTCGGGACAGCCATCGCGCCGACTGCATCCGATGATCCAGTCGTCTTTTTTCATAAGCGTGTCTTTGTCGTGGGGATGAAGGGTTTTGTACATTGGCGGTTCAGCAGTTGGGAGCGTTCAACGCCAGAGGGTGGCTATGAAGGCGGTCCGCTAAACTATGGCGAACAGGATGTCGCGGCACAAGGCAACCTTACTGAAGCAGTTTTTGATTGGCTTGACGACGAGAGTAAGGTGCATCCCACGCATCTTGAACAATCCCTCGCCGAGTTCAACCTGCTTTTGGGGATTTACTATAGCGGTATCACCAACGAAGTGATTGATCTTCCTTTTGATCCGCCAGATGGGTTGATGGATCAACTGCGTGCCAAGTTGTAGGATAGATGCTTGTTCTCCTTAGGACTCCCCTTCACTATCGGGAGTCGTAATGGTCAGAACCATTTTGGGGGTGCTGTTGACGATGTAGCGTTCTGGGACGAAGCAATCTCTGTTGAGGCATCGATGGAGCCGCTTCCTGTGAGGCCAAAGGATAAACTGACAACTGTTTGGGGCGCGATAAAAGCGTACCGATAAAAAACGATGGGAACGAATTCTGAAAAATTTGCAGAACACGGCTATCTTGTCGTGAAATCGGCATTGTGTGAGGTGGATCTCGCGCCGTTAATTGCTGTTGTCTCTGAAGTCGTTAACAAACGTGCCGCCGAACTCTATAACGAAGGGGTCATCTCTGACATCTATGAAGACCTGCCTTTTGAACACCGTTGGCATGCGATCCTAAAGGCGTGTGGTCGGGAGAACGAGGTCTTTGGCTGGCATACGCTTGTCTTTAGCGAGGCACTCTTTGACCTGATAACCCATCCCAAGGTGCTGGACGTGCTTGAGCATCTTATCGGTAGCGATATTCAATTCAACGGCGATTTTTGGGTGCGTCCGAAACTCCCTAACGAAAAACTGACCACGCTTCCATGGCACCAAGACAGCGCGTATATGCCGGACACCGAAAACGATACGCATCTGACTGTGTGGCTACCGTTAGTCGATGTCAAAACCGAGAATGGTGCTTTGCAATTCTTACCCGGTAGCCACAAAGCAGGTTTACAGACGTATCACCGTGTCCCCGGCGAAGCGTTTGCCGTTCCGGTTCTCCCACCTACCTCATCCCATACCGAGATTGATACTTTAGAGATGAAAAAAGGTGATTTACTCGTTTTCAACAATCTCGTCTTTCATCGGTCGCTATTCAATCGCAGCGACATCATCCGTTGGTCAGTAGATTTTCGGTTCAGCCCGACTGGCACCTCATTAGATCGACTCTGGCACGAAGCGATCGCGTGTCCGGCTCGTGCACGCGAAACCCGACGATGTCCAACGTCGTGGCAAGATTGGGCTGCCCAATGGGAAGCCAGTCCGCATAAGGGAAGGTTTGTTTAGAGGACGGGCATAATGCCTTTGTTTTAATCAGAAATTGTATTTTTGTATTTTCTGTGTTATAATTGTTCTTTAGATGTAACGCGAAACAAGAATGTGTCATACAGGAGTCGGTGAATGGATGCAGTTTACCGGATCCTCTGGCAATACACGGGAGGTTATTTTGTTAAACGCAAAGGCTATTACAATCACTTTCGGTGTGATGCTCATGTTGAGTATCAGTCTAACCGGTTCCGCCGAGATTACCGAAGATATGGTTGCAGCAGCGTGGCTGTTTGATGGCGATGCCGAAGATGTTTCTGGAAACGGGTTCGATGGAGAAGTGAAAGGCGGTAAATTCGTCGCTGGCAAAATCGGCGATGCGCTTGAACTCAACGGCTCAGACGAGTGGGTCGAAATTCCGAAACGGATCGGTGAGTTTGAAGAAATCACCTTCGCGCATTGGGTCAAGTCCACTGGGCGCGAGGGAGCATGGCGTGTGTTCTTTAATGTCAACGGTTGGAAAGCCGGGGACATCCATTACCAGATGCACCCGAATAATAAGGTCGAGTTTTCCATTCACAGTAACCCGGGTGGGAACGATACCTTCGCGAACTATATGTTAGCAGGCGGTGAGATGGACAAGTGGGTCCACATCACAACCGCCTATAGCGCGCCAGAAAAGAAAATCCGATTTTACATTAACGGCGAACTTGACATCGAAAACGATTGGGGTGGGAATCCGGGTGTCCTTGATCCTGCTCGGATTGGTGACTGGAATCAATCAAGACAGTGGGAAGGGCAGATAGACGAGTTCATTATCTTCAACACTGTTCTCGACGAAGGCGATATTCAAGCCGTTATGGATGACGGTTTGGAAACAGCGCTCGCTGTGGACCCAAAAGAGAAATTGGCTGTTACATGGGGAAGCCTAAAAAAATAGAATAGGCGAAATCCCTGATCGCTAATTATCTTAAACATACCGCCTATAGTGAATCAGTAGTGATGAAAATTTCTATCAGCAAAACGTAGGTTGGGTTGAGCGGTAACGGACAAAAAGGCGTTTCTATCCGAGAAGGTTACGCTTTTGGGGGTCTATTCGTAACAAGTCGGTATAGCGAAACCCAACAACTCAAACCCTATACAGTAATAATGTGTGAGACTTCACTCACATTTGGGTAATTTAGGGACACGTAAGACATGGATTTAGGACTCAACGGAAAACGCGCAATTGTTACCGGCGGCAGTCGAGGCATCGGTAAACAGTGCGCGCTTGCACTCGCACGCGAGGGCGTTCATGTCTGTATCGCTGCCCGAACACAAGATACGCTAAACCAAGCACTCACAGAAATCAATCAGACTGGACATAAAGGGCACGCTGTTGCTGGAGACTTGACCACACAGGCGAATTGTGAAAAAGTGGTGCAGGCGACAATTGCGCGCTGGGGAGGTGTTGATATTCTTGTCAACAACGTCGGTGCCGCGCGGAATGCTGATATTCTGGAATTATCACCCGATCTGATTGATGATGCACTTACATTGAAAACTTATAGTTACCTGCGAATGTCCCAATTGGTTATTCCCTATATGAAGGAAAATCGGTGGGGACGAATTATCAATATCGCAGGTTCAGCAGGTACGAGTCCGACTCGCGGGAATATACCTACCGGTGCCGCCAATATCACTATTCTGAACATAACACGCGCGCTCTCGGATGCGGTTTCGAGGGATGGTATCTTGGTAAACACCGTTTGTCCGGGATTAACCAATACCGGTCGCGCGCGAACGCAGCAAGAGGCAAGAGCCGAGCGCGAAGGACGCGATGTTGAGGAATTGTTGCAGGCACTCGGAGAAGAACTTCCGGCAGGTCGTATCGCGGAACCCGAAGAGGTCGCGAATGTCGTAACCTTCTTAGCCTCTGAAGCCTGTTCCTATATGTTTGGGACCGCGCTGTATATGGATGGCGGCAAACGCCGCGCAACGCCATAACACAAAATTTTGATTGCAGATTTTCGATACTTTCTACGAATCAAAGGAGATGCTACTATGCTACAAAAAGTTAACTTTGTGATATTCATTCTCACTATGAGTCTAATCGCAACCAACCTTCTTGCCCAAATCGTTGAGGACGGATTGGTCAGTTATTGGAGTTTTGATGCGGACAAGATCAGTGGAAAAACCGTCACAGATGGAACAGGTAACTACAACGGTACTATCAAGGGTAACCTCAAAAAAGCCGCTGGTAAAATCGGCGATGCATTAGAATTTGATGGAAACGCAGCGAACTTCGTCGAAATTGACAAACCCGAAGAATTTGATTTCAACGCCGATTTTACTTGGTCAGCATGGATTAAGACCGACAGTGGTGGTCCGGGTGTAATCTTCGCGAAAACGGGCGGTCCCGGCACTGATGATATGGGGCCCAAAACCTTGTGGGTTCGCAATGGAGTCCTTAACCTCGACACTGGCTGGGTCGGCAATGTCGAAGACGCGGGAAACAACATTGATGATAACAAGTGGCACCACATCGCTGTTGCAGGGACACCGGAGGATAGCGCAGTCCAATTCTTCGTTGACGGTAAAGCAACCGCTAAAGGCGTGCTTAACCTCGCCGAATTCCCAGAAGACGAATGGGAAAACCATGTGTTCATCGGTCTGGACGGTAGAGCTGACGGCGAATTTGGGGTGTTCACAGGTATCATTGACGAATTCAGCGTCTACGATAGAGTCCTTGAAGAAGCCGAAGTCAATCAGAACTTCGAGGCTGAGACAGGACTCGCTGTTGACCCGAACGGGAAGCTCGCCGCGACGTGGGGTGCTATCAAAGCGCGCCAATAAGACCGTCTATACATTTCCCGTGAGTGTGTTCTTTTCGGTGTGTTTTCTGTTCTTCATAGCGGCGCGCTTCTGAAGCGCGCCTGCGCCGTATTGTAGGAGATAGAATGAATGTCGAGAATCGAACCATTTTTGAAAACGATAATCTTCATGTACTTCGTGGGCTTGACACCGATTCTATTGACCTAATTTATCTGGATCCGCCCTTCAATTCCAACCGTACCTTTGAAGCACCCGTAGGCAGCGAAGCCGCAGGCGCAACGTTCAAAGACTTCTGGACGTTGGATGATCTTGATAATATATCCCACGATGAACTCGCCAAGAGAGAACCCGAACTCTATCACGCCATCAGTGCCGCAGCGTTCAGTCATGGGAAATCCATGAAAGCCTATCTCATCATGATGAGCATCCGGATGCTGGAGATGTTCCGAATCCTCAAACCGACTGGAACGCTCTATCTCCATTGTGATGATAACGCCAGCCACTATCTCAAAATGATGATGGATACTGTTTTTGGGAAAGATAATTTTAGAAACGAGATTATCTGGCAACGAGCAATAACCACCAAAGGGAATCTCAAAAAAGGATTGGCACGCGATTCCGATAGTATCCTCCGGTATTCAAAAAGCGATACGTACGTCTGGAACGTTGAGGCGGTCACGATTCCCTATGACATGGCGAATTTAGACGAAAAAACGAAACGCCAATATTATTGTGTTGAACCCGAAACCGGACGCCGCTTTTCGCTCACTTCCATAACCGCGCAGACCTACGATCCCGATTCTCATCTAACTTATGCGGTGATGGGAATCGTTAGAACGTGGCGTTGGGCGGAAGATCGGATGCGCAAGGAGATTGAAGCAGGACGCATCGTTCAAACGCGTCCGGGAAATGTACCACGATACAAGCGGTATCTTGACGAACAAAAGGGTAAAAGGTTAAACAACATCTGGGTAGATATCCCAAATTTAACCGCCAGAAGTAAAGAACGTATTGGATACCCTACCCAGAAACCGATCGCGCTGTTAGAGCGCATTATTCGCGCGAGTAGCAACCCTGATGATATGGTACTCGATCCGTTCTGCGGGTGTGCCACCACGTGCGTCGCCGCTGAACGGTTAAAACGCCAGTGGATCGGGATTGATTTAAGTCCTAAATCGTATCAACTCGCGCAGTCACGTCTCGAACAAAGCGGTATTATCAAACCGGTCATCCACCGGAAAACAGTCCTAAGTGTACAAACAAAGGAGTTCTGAAATGAAAAAGTTTATGACGTTTAAAATCGCAGTCACGATACTGACAGCGGCTGCGTTGTTGTTCTATACAACAAGTTTACCTGTTGATGCGAAACGCGATAAAGAATATGTCGCCAAACAGATTAGAAACCTTAAAATAGATGGGAAACTTGATGAATGGGAACGCGCTGAAATTGTGGCCTTCGATGAGTTGAAGGATGTCGGTCAAGGTATCCCGAAAGCCAATGATTTTACTGGTCAAGGGAGAGTCGCATGGAGTGCCCAAGACCCGACCCGTATCTATTTCGCTGTCGAAATTACCGACGACGAACTCCAAGACATCAATCCCCCTGATGCCAGATGGTGGGAAGATGATAGCGTCGAATTTATGTTTGATTTTGATAACGGCATGGTCAGAGATAGCCTTGTCCAGTGGACGCTCGGTGCCAATGGCAAAGACCTATCCGCCGCCGCGTCGAAGCAAAACACCGAATGGGTGCTTGTCAAAAATGGAAACGATTACATCTATGAAGTCGCTATTGACCCGACGAAACCGCGCGGCAACCCGCAGTTTGCAAATCCCGGAGTCGGCGATAAATTTAAAGCGGAAGCTGGATTAACAATCGGACTCAGTTTTCACATGAACGATTGTGAGAACGGCACACGCGAACACCAAATCGGATGGATACCCGGCGGCGCATGGGATGCCCTCGCCTACGGAGACCTTACATTTGACGAAGAGATATTAGCCGTTGAACCTACAGGCAAACTCACAGTGGTCTGGGGTTCCCTTAAACAGTAGAGAGGTTACCAGTTGTCAGTTGTCAGTAGGTTTCTTATGGCATCAGATATGTCTTGTGTCTTACAGGATATCTAAGCTGCTACAAGACGTTAACCGAAAACCGATGACTGATGACTGACAACCATTCAACACATGCCAGAATCTCGTACCTCCTTTACATCTGGGATTACGCTCCGCGCCCTCTTGATTGGTACACTCCTTGTTATCGGGAACGCCTATTGGCTCGCCTACGCTGCGGAGATGATTCAACCGCAGTTCCTCCTTAACTTCGTTTCGCTTTTTTTCAACGCTGTTTTTACGCTTTTCGTTGTTATCGGTTTTAATCTCGCTTGGAAAAAGCTTTCCCCTCGCACCGCGCTAACTACGCAGGAACTCCTCGTTATCTACATCATGGTTGTCATGGTATCCACCATCGGTGGGCACTCGATGATGACCTTTTTGATCGGAACGCTGGCGCATCCGTTCCGATTCGCTACGCCTGAAAATGAGTGGGCATCGCTCTTCTGGCGTTACATCCCGACATGGTTTGTACCCGAAGACTACGCACTGGATGCCTACTTTAAAGGCGGTTCGACCTTTTATCTCCCGAAGCATCTACGCGGTTGGCTGGTGCCAATCCTCGTCTGGACAGGGTTTGTCACACTGCTCTGGTTTACGCTAATATGTCTGATTACGATTATCCGCGTCCAGTGGACAGAGCGTGAAAAGTTGGCGTATCCGATCATCCAGTTACCGCTCCAGATGGCGCAAGGACGGAAAAGTTTTTTCAGGAACGGCACGATGTGGATAGGTTTTTCGGTCGCCGGATTTATTGAACTCCTCGCAGGATTGAGTTACCTATTCCCTCAGGTTCCTTCTATCCAACTCAACTACTATTCGATCACGCATCTGTTCACAGATAAACCGTGGAATGCGATCGGGTGGATCTCGCTATCCGCCTACCCGTTTATTATTGGGTTGACCTTCTTCGTGCCTTTAGATATTTCGATGTCAGCGTGGTTTTTCTATCTATTTGGCAAAGCAGAGCGGATCGTTCGCATCGGGATGTTGGGGGAAGGAGAACTCTATTTCGCGGAGCGTGCAGGCGGCGCATGGCTCGCTGTCGGGGCACTCGCCTTGTGGGGGACCCGGAAGCATCTGCGGGATGTCATCAAGAATTGCTGGACAACCCAAAAAGCGTTCGATGATTCAAGTGAACCGATGCCTTACCGCGTCGCTGTTGGCGGGTTAATCATCGGGGGCATCGCGCTGACGCTGTTTTCGGTGAAGGCGGGTATGTCCTTAGGCGGTGTGCTCGGTTTCATTGTGATTTTCAGCTTAATGGCACTCGGTGTAACGCGGGTCCGTGCCGAATTCGGTCCGCCCTCGCACGAGATTCTCGCCCTCGACCCTGCACGATTGATGGCAGTCACTTTCGGACCGCGGTTTGTCGGCACGGGTAATCTCACAATTATTTCGTTCTACTATTGGCTGAATCGGCTTAACGTCTCGCATCCGATGCCGAATCAATTGGAGGGGTTCAAGCTTGCGGAACGCTCAGGTATAAATAGTCGAAAACTGGTCTGGGTGATGATGTTCGCAATCGTTATCGGCACGCTCGCCTCGTTTTGGGCGTTTCTTTATCTACTCTATGACACGGGCGCGCTGGCGGTGCATGGGTATATTGTCGGTATCGGCAACGAAGTGTTCGGGAGACGTTTAGAACGGTGGATTAACAACCCCACGGGTCCCAATTGGGAGGGGACACAATCTATGGGGATCGGGGCAGCGATGACGTGGATCCTCTATTTCCTGCGCCATAAATTTATGTGGTGGCCCTTCCATCCGATCGGGTATGTGATGACCGCCGCTGCGTGGGGTGGGCTTGCCGATTTCTGGTTTTCTGTTTTCCTCGGTTGGTTGGTAAAGTTCATCATCCTCGCGGTTTTCGGTTTACGGGCACATCAACGCGCAATCCCGTTCTTTTTAGGCTTGGTCATGGGCGATTATGTATTTGTCGGAATGTGGGCACTGCTGGGGACGCTGTTTAATATCCCGACGTACGTCCTCTGGTCGCCCTAAGACGGCTCGTCCCCTTCGTTTTTACCGTTTTTGGCATCGTGTGTTTTCAGCAACTCTTCAAGCGTTATACCCTCTCTTTGTGCTTGCTGCAACTCACGATACACTTCTGCTCTGCCTTCTGCTTTACCTTCCGCTTTACCCTCTGCTTTACCTTCTGCTCTGCCTTGCGCAAGGATTTTGTCTTTGAATAGTTTTGCATACCCTAACATGATAAACTCCCATATATGTGCTAATATGAAGAACCAGCCGACTATTAGCGTCATTAGAACAGCCGTTCGTGTTAATAACGTTTCACCTAAAAGTTCCGAAGCCCAGCCGGTGCAAAGTTCAATTAAAACATTGGCAATGACCAAACTTGAAAAAGTCCAGACAAATACATTAAACCACTTACGAGGGATTCTCACTAACGATACATAGTCATTTCCGTTTTGATTCATGGGTGAACCCAGGTCTAAACACGTAGTCCTGTGTTTTAAACATAGACAACCGTTCGTTGTCCATCTGCTATAGAAATTGGCTAACTTCGGAACAGCCTTTTTTCAATTATAGGTTAAAAGTTGAATCAAATCAAATTAAATTGGACCGTCTACAGAGTCATTCAGTTTCCCGTTAGGGACGATCGCCACATCACATGGCCTCCTGTAGAAGCGATTTACGTATTTTCTCAGCGCGTGCCTCGGCAATTGCCTGCTCAATATCGTCTTGTGCTTCCTCTTCATTCAAGCCTGGCACTTTCTCCCATATTCTATCCAATACCGAGAAAGCTTGCTCTCGCTGTTGAAGTATATCTTCATAGATTTCAATTGGAACAATCGCGGCAAGTGGTGTGTCGGCGCGTTTGACTATCAGCCGATCCCCGTTGCGGTAGACCCCCTCGAGCAATTCACTAAGCTTCTGATGCAATTCAGCTGCTGAAACTTCTTTCCTCATTGCTTTCTCCGATTAGTGTTGTTAGTATACAAGACAGGAAGTGTATCACAAAGTATATCATAGATTCCGCGAAAAATCAAAGGTTTTTGGGCTGTCTACGCTTCCTGATTCGCCAATTTGACATCTCCGTGGAAATTTGCTATACTCTGCAGCATTCAATTCATAGGAGTTATATCCCAATGTACAACTTAAACGGAAAAATCGCCTTGGTGACAGGGGCAGGAGGCAAAAACGGCATCGGACGTGCCATTGCGACCCGTTTCGCAAAAGAAGGTGCCGATGTCGCTGTCAACGATATTACCGAGCATCCGTACGCCGCGGATCAGGCGGACTGGCAAGGATTACCTGATGTCGTGCGTGAAATTGAGGCGATGGGTCAAAATGCCATCAGCGTCGTTGCGGATGTAGGGAACGCGAAACAGGTGAAAGCGATGGTGGACAAAACCGTTGCACATTTCGGGAAAATCGACATTCTCGTCAACAACGCCGGTACAATGGCGGGCAAGGATCGGGTGCCTGTCGTAGATCTCGCTGAAGAAGATTGGGACAGGGTGCAGCGCGTCAATGTAAAAGGTGTGTTCCTCTGTTCACAAGCGGTGGCACGTCATCTCATCGCACAAGGAACCGGTGGCAAAATTATCAATATGTCTTCTGTTACGGGGAAACGGGGGTCAGCGCGCTTCGCTGCATACAGTTCCTCGAAATTCGCTGTGATCGGCTTCACGCAATCGCTCGCCTGTGAACTCGCACCTTATGGTGTTAATGTCAACGCGATTTGCCCTGGGCTTGTAGAGACAGAGCGGTTTGGACATCTTGCATCTGTGCTAATGCCTGAGAATCTTTCTGCTGATGAAAAACTCGCGGAATACGAACGCCGCTCCGAGGCAGCCGTACCCATCGGGCGACTCGCCGAGGGAACAGATGTCGCCAAGATGGCTGCGTTCCTCGCCTCAGATGAAGCCGCTTACTTATCAGGGGTCTCTATCACCGTTTCAGGTGGCACAGTGATGGACTAAGAATTAACGCAAAATGCGTTGATCGCTGAGGTCTTTTCCACCGACTGTTTTGACGATGGACGCGCCACGCCATTCCTTGACTTCCAGTTCATGAAAGGCGTTAACGATGTTGTATTGCGTCGGTAGGTCTTCCCAACGGGCTTTGTGGAATTGCACAGTCCCTTCACCGCGCCAATGCTCTTGAACGACCCGATTCGGCGTACTCGCAGGCGTTAGCACAGCGTAGGCGACATCCGCAGTCCCCCATTCACCCGTTCTCGGCATGTATTTATAGTGGAGTGTACCAGTGAGTGGTTGTTCACCACTCGGTTGTTTCGGTGGCGAAGCGGCGGGTTGTATCGGAACCTGCTCTGTTGCGCTCACGTGCATATCCATAAACTTAAAACCCATCCAGCTGGCGGTGCAGTGTGTTTCGCCATTAAACGTTAGCGGGTCTGGCAATTCGCAATAGATTTTGGAGAAACCCAATTCCTCGCGTCCTGTCAGAATCGGATCCGTCAGATTTTCCCACAACACCGTCAAAAGCGAGCCCGTCGCTCGGTCTACCTCGCCGTTGAAAACCGCTGGAAAACTCACGCCGAGCGTATTATAGCCGCGTCCGGCTAACCACTCAATTTCTTTCATATAGCCCCCGGACACGGAGACTACGGGTTCACCGTTAAGCGCGAAACCCGGCGGTAAAAAAGCCTCAAGTTGTTCGCTGTTTGTCAAGAAACTCACAGAAACTGATGTCGATTTCGGGTTATCTTTACACTCGAATTTTCTGCCGTCGGGTCCGTATCTCGGTCCCGTCCTCGGTCCAAAATGCGTCGGCATCCGATACATCGCCTTCGGATCAAACTTATATCCCATCTGATTCCCTCCATGTTGTGATATATTTTTATTGTATCAATATGGCGTGGAATGTCAAGCATTATAACCCAATTTGTTACTAACAGATTTTGGTGTTTTGCTTACAAGAAATCCACTTTCCACACCCCCCACACCCGGACCTCGAGCAAAAGATTGACACCATCAAAGAAGTATGGTAGATTTTACCAGAAAAGATGAGCGAAATTGGAAAAACTTAGAGAAAAAGGTCTCTACAAAAAAGAGGGAAAATATGATAGAAAGACCGATCGTATTTTACAATAAAGGGCAACAGATAAACGGGATATTACATGCACCGATGGATTACGATACCCCGTGTCCAGCGGTTGCTTTCTTCCACGGATTCACAGGGACGAAGGTTGAACCGCATAGAATATTCGTTAAAACAGCGCGAGCACTTACCAGTATCGGATTTTACGCGCTCCGCTTCGATTTTCGGGGTTCTGGAGACAGTGCGGGTGATTTTTCGGAGATGACCATCGGTGGTGAGATTTCGGACGCTATCAAGTCGATTGATGTTCTCGCCACTATGCAAGGCGTAGATACTGAACGTATCGGTATTTTGGGATTGAGCATGGGGGGCTGTGTCGCAGCGTGTGTCTCAGGGCAAGATGATCGTGTGAAGTCAACAGTGATGTGGGCACCGCTCTCGGACGATCCGCCAGACCGAAAACAGGAAATCTTGGAGCGGTCCAAGCACACACCGACACCAGAAGAGATTGCACAATCAAACGCGAACGTTGTTGGAAAGGCGTTCTATGAAGAACTTCCTAACATATCTCCGTCAAGTATCATTCAGCAGTTTACGGGTCCGCTTCTCGTCATCCACGGCAGCGGTGACGACGTGGTGCCGGTCTCCCACGGCAAACGCTACTACGAATTGATGCGCGAACGCGATGCCTTGACGGAACTCGAAATTATAGATGAAGCAGATCACACCTTCAATACTCTTGGATGGGAGCAAGCGGTCATCACCAAATCGGTTGCGTGGTTCCAACGTACCTTAGGATAACAGCACTCATTACAAGCAGCTTTTAACGTCAAGTTATACAAAAAAGAATTTGTCAAAAACATCAAATGTGTGGTATAATGAGATTTGTTCTTAGCAGGTCCAAAATTTGATAACACACCCTCCGGCGACAAAGACATAAATAGTTAAGATTTAACCATGCGTGAGGCATATCCACGGCAAATACAACGCTACCGGACTCCAAACGGCAGTGAACCTTTCACCGAATGGGTTGAATCCATACGAGATCAACGGACACAAGACCGAATTCTTGCACGAATTGAATCCATTGAAAGCGGCGGCAATTTTGGTGATTGCACACCTATTCGTGGTAGCGGTGGTGTCTTTGAACTACGTCTCCACTTCGGTCCAGGCTATCGTATCTATTTTGGTGAGGTGGATAACACAATTGTTCTTTTACTTTCTGGTGGTGCTAAGTCCTCACAGGCACGAGATATTGCGCGCGCAAAAAATTATTGGCGAGAATATAAGGAGACACAACGATGAAAAATTCGGGAACATGGCGAGAATATATGGTTCAACGCCTTGCCACTGATCAAGAACGGATAAAGGGCTATCTTCAAGCGATTATGGAAGAATACCAAACTTTTGGAGATCCGCGAGTAGTCCTGCTGGCACTTCAAACCGTTGCGGAGGCAGAGGGAGGTATATCAGCACTTGCCAAGAGAATTGACATTGAACCGGAGGCACTCTCGGAAGAATTATCAAGCGACAAAGCTTTGACGATTGATACGCTCAAAACCATTCTTAATGCATTTGGATGTAGACTTTCAATTGAACCTCTGGAAACAGAAAATCCTCATCATCGCACTGCTTATTCTCCAGACGAAAGGCTGATACGGACTGCCTCCAGCGCAACTGCTGCGTCCGCCAAACAGGGCAGCTGATCGGCGGCATCTCGGATCTCGGAGAACCATAGTTCCTGAAGCGTCGGTTGCGGTGAATCCGAGATTGAGAGCGGTGTTACGCCAGTGGGTGTCGTACAGTGCCATTCGCCACCAGCATCGCTGATTGTGCCTTCAGTGAGGACGTAGCGTTCATGTTCCTCTGCTGTGTTAATCGCAATGCCGCCTGCCCATGTCCACTGCCCGATACCACCCCGTTCAAACTCGACGGTGAGTGTGTTGACAAACCGATCGTATTGCCCATTTTCCCGTAAGCCTTCATAGACCTCGTTCTTTTTCACAGACGTAGCACCGCCGAAGAAATCGACAATCGGATAGATATGGTAGATAAAGAAATGCGCGGGTGTTCCTGACACTGGTAAGTTGAAAAGGATTTCAGGACGAGAACCGCGACTGGGTGTGAGACGTACAAAGGAGGTCAGCAGCAAATCGCCGAGTTCGCCTATTTTCTGCTTGAGTGCCTTGTGGGTGTTAGAAACGACTTCTGGATGTGAGACCCGCAGCACACGACCCCGTTTCTCAGCGAGCCGAAGTGCCGCTTCTCCTGCATCAATATCACTGGCGAGTGGATATTCCACAAAGACATGTTTATCCGCTTGCAACGCTGCGAGGACAATCTCACCGTGGCTGTCGTTGTGCGTACAGATAACAACGCCGTCTATATCCTTCCGTTCAATAAGACGGTGCCATTCAGAAATAAAAACTGCTCCATGTTCCGTAGCGAGATGGCTGCCTGTCTGTTCGTTTCTGGAAGCGATTGCGACAAGATCCGCGGTTTCCATAGCAGAAAATCGCGCCAGATGGTGGCGCGCCATCCCGCCTGAACCGATAATTCCGATTTTAATTTTGCTCATATTTTCTATAGGACGAACGCAAGAACGCTGAGTTTGCTTACGAGAGCGGATGCGTTTGACTGGAACGACAGAAGGAAGAAGGGAAGGATGGAGGATCCTCAATCTTCCAACTGTTTACGCTTACCTTCCACGTTTTTAATTTTTGCTTCCATCCTTCCATCCTTATGCCCAGCCTTGACTTTCACCACCGACCCGGGCGGCACTAATCTTCTCATAATAACCGCTTTTCCGATAGGCTGCCAACGGGTGTGGGTCACGTCCCACTTCTGAGCGCACCTGTTCCAAAAGCGGATTCACATCCGTCTCGTAGGCGCGTTGAAGGATGGACTCCGCTTCAACCAAGTCGGCGGCATCTTGTGCAGCTGCAAGTGCTTCCCTGTCAACAAGCAGGGCTTTCGCATAAGCCTTTTGCAGGTTACAGACGGATTGGATACTCGCTTCTACCTTCGGCTTCAAGTTATGGCTCTGATCAATCATGTAGGCGATGTCGGTTTCAGTATCGGGATCCAGTTCCGCAGCGACCAATTCGGTATAAATCAGGAAAAGCTCCTGCGGATTGATAGAACCGACTGTCAGATCGTCATCTGCGTATTTTCGGCAGTTGAAGTGGAATCCGCCGAGTTTTCCTTCATCAATCAGATAAGCGACGATGAACTCAATATTCGTGCCTTGCGGATGGTGTCCTAAGTCGATGAGGACCTGTGCTTTCTCACCGAGTTTCATCGCCATGAGATAGGCGGTACCCCAATCGGCGAGGTCGGTATGGTAAAACGCTGGCTCAAAGAATTTATACTCAATCAGCATACGCGTGGCATCTGGCAGTGCGTCGTAGATCTCGGCTAACGCCTCCTGCATCCACCGTTTACGCTTTCTGAAGTTCGACTGACCGGGGAAGTTGGTGCCGTCTGCGAACCACAAACTCAGCAGATCGGAACCTGTTTTTTCCATGATGTCAACACACTCAAGCATGTGGTCGATGGCGAGTCTACGGATATCCGCATCTGGGTTACAGACACTGCCGAGTTTATACGCCTGATCTTGGAAGACGTTCGGGTTAATCGCACCGATACCGATACCGACATCCGCGGCGTACTGTTTCAAGGCACCCCAATCGTCGGTTTTATCCCAAGGGATGTGGAGTGCGACCGTAGGGGCAATGCCAGTAAAGCGGTGAACGGTGGCAGCGTCTTCCAAACGCTCGGCTGCATTCCGTGCTGCACCGGGTTGTTCAAAGACCCCGAATCGGGTACCGGAATTCCCGTAGCCCCACGATGGCGTTTCGATGTGTTGTGCTTTGAGATGCGCCTTGACCGTTTCTATCTGGACTCCCTGTTTTTCTAACTTTTCGGCTAAAAGATCATAAGCGAGATTGCTCATTGTGTTTTCCTTTCTTGAGTAGTTATCAATTCCTGAAATATCTGTACAAGTTTCTCTTGCGTAGCGTTCGGATCTTCAATGATGATGCGCGCGCCACCGATAACGTCCATGAACCCCAATTCACGCGGATAGCGAGGGACCACGTGTAGATGATAATGTGGGATACTCGCACCGGAGGCATCACCCATATTGTAACCAACGTTGAAGCCGCGTGGCTGATAGGCTTGTGTCAACACCTCAAAACAGAGACATTGGAGTTCGTGAAGTTCTTGAACCTCTTCCTGATCCAACTCCCGTACATCAACGATATGCCGATTCGGAAAGATTAAAAGATGCCCTGGACTGTAAGGATAGAGATTAAGCGATATGGTAAAGCGTTCGGTTCGATGTACCTCAAGGCGTTCAACTTTATCGTTTTTCTCAACAATTGCACACAGAATACACGGTACATCTGGGCGGTTTTTTCCTTTGGCATAAGGCATTTTGTTCGGTACGAAGAGGTTGTGTCGCATAGAAGCGTTCCCTATATTTTGAAATCAAAAGGATTGAATTTCTGATACATATATGATATACTATTTCAATAAAGCGTGCAAGCGGATAATTATTAGCAGTCGGCTATCGGCGATCAGCAGTCAGTCGCGCTTTATTTTTCTCCAACCCTGTTTTTCTCATCAACCGTTTTGTCCGTACGTAGTATTTCTTCCAGATAACATGAACCCAACTGCGCCTGCTAAACATAGATTGCAGGTGTTTCGTAGGAGATTTTTGATGAAAAATAAAAGTTCTGCTGCCGCGCTGCACAGTGTAGATGGTGAAGATGTGACGACTTGGGCACTTCCCGAAGGTGCCGTTGCACGATTGGGACGGGGTAAGGGTGGTGATATGGCATTCTCACCAGACGGGAAGTATTTCGCCGTTGGCACATCAGTTGGACTTTGGTTATACGAACTTCCGACGCTGTCCCCGATTGCGCTCTGGGATACCGAACGCGGAATGACCGGGCACGTCGGTTTTTCACCTGACAGTCAACGGATTGTCACACGCACTTTTTCCGAAACCGTAAAGGTATGGGATGTTCAGAGCGGTGTTTGCCTAACACAAATTGAGAAACCGGATAAACGACAAATTTCCTATCCTGCCTTTTCTCAAGACGGACAGCACATTGCCACGATCAGTGAGGGAAGAGATAGCAGGTTTTACATTTGGTGCTCACACACAGGTGAAAAAGTAAGAGAAACGCAAATACAGCCGCCCTACGAAGCCTATCCGCTCTGCTTTTCCCCGGATTTAAGCCTGTTGGCGGGTAAGAACAGTACCTCAAATGATATGGGTAGAAATATCGGGGACGGCGATTCAATTACGATCTGGCAAGTAGAAACTGGGGAACAAATCGCCAACATCACGGGATATCCTGATCGGGTGCGAAGGCTCTGCTTTTCTCCGTGCGGAAGATTCCTTGCCGCTGGCAATTGGCACGGCACAATACATGTCTGGGATGTGGTAAGTGGACAACTGGAGAGGACCTATGCCGATTATGGGGACTCCGAGGTATATCCATATTTCCTGCCAGAGGGTGAACTGATTACCGCTGCTGTTTCTGAACGTAAGGTTGAGGTTTGGTGTGAAGAAAAAAGTGAGAAACTCGACGAGTTTGCGCATCGCTGGAGCAGTGGTACGGTTCATTTTTCGGATAGTGGAACACAATTAGCATTCGCAGGCGAGAGTGAAATCAAAATTTGGACGAAAGGTGATAACGCCGAATCCCACACCCTTTCAACCCTTCATGGACATATCCCTTCCATGGATACGTTAGCTTTTTCGGCGGACGAAAAGACGCTTGCCGTCGGGCTTTGGCGCGACAATGTTCTCTTATGGAATCTTACGAGTAGACGTTCGGACCGACCACAAGGCGAGAAACTGCCCGCAACTTCGCATGTTGTTTATCGCTTAAATGACGGACGAATTATTTCTCTCAACCAACATGGAGATAATTTAAAGATATCAGAGGTAGGCAAGAGTGAATCTGTTGTTGAACTCCCGCCACTGGAAGCGGGTTTAGGACGCGCGAAAGCCTTTTCACCCACAGGACACCGGATCGCAAGCGTAGATAAAAACGACAACATACATATCTGGGAACGTACGTCAACCTTAGATGATATGACGGAAGGCGAAGGTTGGAAAAAGCACCCCACGGTCATCAACGATGCGGAATTTATTTACGGGTTGCGGTTTAGTCCGGCTGGTCTGGCATTTAGTCCTGATGGAAAACGACTCGCAAGTATGTCAAGGTCGCGGGATTGGAAAGCCGGTTTGTGGGACGTTGATACAGGTAAACAGATTACTGAACTCCCTTTAACACCGGCCCCAAGACGCCGATCATATCGTGAATCCGACACCGGAATAGCATTTTCACCAGACGGTAATCTCATCGCTGGCGGACTGTGGCACGAGATCGTCTTGTGGGATGCGACAGACGGAAAAACGCTTATGACGATCCCGCAATCGGAAGAAAATCAGAGGTCAGTTACATTGTGCTTTTCGCCGTGCAGTCAATATTTGGCTGCGGGTGCTTGGTGGAAAAGTGCAGTAGGAAAGAAAAAGACCGCCATCTGTTTATGGGAGGTGGCAACCGGTAAGAACATCGCTACCTTCAAGGGACACAGCACCGATGTGCAATGTTTCGCATTTTCACAGGATAGCACCCTATTAGTAAGTGGTGGACACGACGGAGCGATCTACCTTTGGGATCTAAAACCTTATCATCTGTAGGACATAAGGAACGTGAGTTCGATAATAAAAATGCAAATCAGACGTAGGTTGGGTTGAGCGGTAAACTCCAGATTCATTTTATTGATACGGAGAATTTTGATCTTCAGTAAACTATTCCAGTTAATAGGTATAGCGAAACCCAACAACCCAAACGCTGGCGGTATGATAATACGTTGGGTTTCACTCGGTTTTTGGTTGTTTTAGGTTTCCAGATGAATTTGACACCTACCTTTTCTGTGTAATCGTTAGTAGGTTTCCGTTCAACCCAACCTACGCGCCTTTATTAGTAAGTGGTGGGCACGATGGTGCCATCTATCTTTGGGACCTAACGCCTTATCTATAGGACTTAAGGAAATATTTTGACGGCAATCTAATATGGCCAGTTTGGCACGTATCATTTGCATAATGCGGACTCAGAAATTAGGAATGGACTTTCACATAGCAGTACGATACAATAGAAGGCGGAGGAGCAAAAAATGAGAAGTTTCGGCACCCAGGGTCGCGTCCGCCCAGAACGGCACTATATTGTCCCCCGCACAGAGGAGATCACGGATTTCATTAACCGCACCAAAGATGGCAGGTACATCGTGCTCTTCGCACCACGTCAGACAGGGAAGACCACCTTTTTCCGATTGGCACTTGACAGACTCACGGCAGAAGAGCCGACCTATTTTCCCATTCAGTTAGATTTCCAAGCGATGCGCAATGCTACACCCACTACATTTTACGAGCGGCTCCACTATAGGATACGCATGCAAATTGAGAGTGTCTTCCAAAAACGCGGCGGCGCGCCTTCTGAGGCACTCACACACTTTCTGGAGAACGCAACGCCAACCGACAATTTTTCAATGGTAAATTTCTTTCAAGACCTCGGAAGTTTTCTCGACAGTGATGCACATAAGGATGTCCCCGCTTTCAAGAGGGTTGTACTCCTCATTGATGAGTTTGACGGCATCCCGCAAACTGTCATAAGCGATTTTCTATACGCGCTCCGCGAGATCTACCTCTCCGATGAGATGTGCTGTCCACACAGCGTTGGCATTGTCGGGGTTAAAAGCACCGCGCAGCTTGACTACGATAGGTCCGTCTCGCCATTTAATATCCAAGATGAGTTCAAATTGCCGAACTTCAGACTTGAACAGGTTGACGAACTCTTTCAACAGTATACGGCTGAAGGAGGACATGCTCTCCTCCCTGAGACCGTTGCAGCCGTTCATAAACAGACTGCCGGCCAACCCTTCCTCGTCAATCGTCTCGCACAAATCCTTACCGAAGAGATGGACATCCCGAAAAGTGAACCGATTACAATGGTGCACTTTTCACACGCCCACGCCCAGCTTCTTCGGGAACGCAACACGAACCTGACGCATCTGGTAACCAATATCCGTAGAGACCGACGGTTTGAGACGCTCCTCATGCGGATAGCCTCCTACGACAAAGGTGTTCCGTTTATCCTATACGATGAGCGAATTAGCGAACTCACCACTTACGGCATCATTGCTGAGGGTAGCGATGGGATGTGTGAAATTGTCAACCCGATTTACCAACAGTGTATTCTCCAGACATTGCGACCCGTGATTAACGGACTGGAGAGCGAATACTTCCCTGAAAATACCAGAACAGACCTGTCCGATTATCTCACCCCGGATGGACAGATTGAGATGACACGCCTTCTTGATAACTTCAAGGATTTTATCGCGCGCGCAGGGTACAAGATTCTCCAAGTACCAGAAACCCCACAGGAGTTTATTGGGCAGTACCTGCTTTCTACCTATCTCGACCAATTTGTTCGGACCGTCGGGGGCGCGATGTTCCTTGAAGTGCCAACAGGACGGGGGCGGATGGACCTGCTCGTCAATTTCAATCAGCAAAAATATATCGTTGAGACCAAGATTTGGGAGGGCCTCCACCGCTATCAGGCAGGCAAGCAGCAACTCGCCGCCTACCTTAAATTAGAGAGCACAGTGGAAGGATACTATGTAGTCTTCGATCATCGCAGTGAGCCGGAACCACGGATAGAGACAGAAACTGTTGATAACGTGACGATTCGGAGCTACGTGATTCCCGTGATGCAAGAACAACTATCATCTATTTAGCGGTTTGCCAGCCTAAACTTACGGGCTGTTCGTCCTTGCACAACTCTTTGCCTGTCAATTAATGTGACTTTTTTCTTCTTTTGGTGTATACTCTTATCCCAACCTACATAACCAACGCAAAGCGGTTAGAAACAATTTTGCCGCACGTAATGAGGACATAAGAGATGCCCATCCAGCACCCACTTCTGAACGTTACAAAGATTGACACAGATATCGAAACATACTTGAATCAGATCGCCCAAACCACATATCCGTTCCCAGAACACGATTCCGGATGTCAATCATTTCAGACAGTGATGGACGATCAACGCTGGTTTGTCAAATACAGTAACATCCCACAAAGCATCACGTGGCTCAAACAGGCTGTTCGCTTCCAAGCCGCTGTCCAGCACGAGGCACTCCCGCAATTGTACAACGCTTTCACGACAACTGATGGATTTACACTGGTCTATGACTGGGTAGACGGTGAGGGTTTGCGCCCTGAAAGGGAACTCCGTGCTGATGAAGTCCATCCACGCGACAGGTTTTGTGCGTTACCAGCAGCTGAAATTATTGATGCACTTAACGTTATTTATGATGTCCACATGCTTATCGAAAAAAAGGGTTTCATCGCTGAAGATTTTTATGATGGTTGTATCATCTATGATTTTCAGAAAAAGCGGATACATCTGTACGATTTCGACCACTACCATCCGGGCCCCTTCATAAACGACCGAGGACGGCTGTACGGCTCGTCTCGCTTTATGGCACCGGAGGAATTTCAGAAAGGCGAACGCATCGACGAAAGGACAAACGTCTTTATGTTAGGGCGTACAGCATTCGTACTGCTCGCTAACAACTGCGATGCCCGAAACGCTTGGAAGGGAAACGATGCGATGTGGCACGTCGCGAAAAAAGCAACGAATACAGACAAACAGATGCGATACCCATCTGTCCACGAATTCGTTTCGGCATGGCACGCCGCAATTGTCGATAACTAAAAATAATGCCAAGGAGGTTCATAGTTAAAAAAATGAAAAAAATTACTGACAACGAAATCCAATTCTTTAACGATAACGGCTATCTCATTCTGAAAGGCGTTATCCAACCCGATGAACTCGCTGTTACGCAAAACGAAAGTCAACGGCTTATTGACGAAATTTTGGCAGGCGGACCGGCAGATGAATGGTGCAACCGTGGACCGGAAGGGATCCCTTACTATCTGACCTATCTACATTCCCATCCGAATGAATTCTCGCTTCGGCTTCTTGGACATCCTTCTATTGGTGATCTGCTGCATCGGATTATTGGTCCTGATTTTATCCCATGCTATGAATCCCTTGTTTTCAAACTGCCGAAACACGGTTCTTCTGTCCGGTGGCACCGTGATGGAAATGCGATTAAAGAAAATCACCCGATCTTCAACGTTGACATATATCTTGATGACTCCACCGTCGATAACGGATGCGTCTGGGTCGTTCCAAAAAGCCATCTCTGGGGGATTGAAGAGGCACAGGAAGTTATTGACCGCGGTGAAGTCAATTTTGAGCGGGAAGACGCAGTGCCAGCAGAGGTAGAACCCGGTGATATTCTGCTCCATCATACCAAAGTCTTGCACGGCAGCAAAATCAACACAAGCGACACACTCCGTCGGGTTATCTACTTCGATCAACGCACCCCGCGGTGGAACGAGCGGTATAAGTGGTGGCAAAACGAATTCCTGACGCAGCGGTGCAAAATGTATCAACGCGCCCTTCATGAACGCCGTACGAACCCCTATTCGTCAGACACAGAGCAGTTTGCTTACGAAGTGCCGTCAGACATGCCGACATGGGATCCAAACGACGATTTTGATCTGCGAATCCAGCATCGCGCGTATGCCCATCAATAAAGTAGCAGGCACACGCCGTTGTGCCGTAGCCAGTGGAGACTAAATATGAACGTTTTACTGATAGGTGGTTCGGGGCACGTCGGAACAATGACGCTTCCTTATATGAAGAGTCATCACAATTTCCGAGTGCTTGATGTTAACCCACCTAAAGATACCTCTATAGATTACATCCAAGGCTCCGTTACCGACCCCGACATCGTTCAAGAAGCGTTGAAAGGGATGGATACGTTTGTTTATATGGTGATGCTGCAACCGACAAGCGACCGGTCCTCTGTGGCGGATTTCAGCGACATTGTCGCAAACTACGAGGTAAACGCAAAAGGGCTGCATATCGTTCTACATGCAGCGAAGGAGGCAGGCATTCGGCACGCTGTCTACACAAGCACTTTCACCGTGCATGAGCGGACGCGAAACAATTTCCCGTACGAAGATGTCGTGCCGCGCGATAACCCAGGTGTTTATGGGTTAACCAAGGGATTTGGTGAACAGGTCTGCGAATACTTCTCGCGGGAACACGGTATGTCGCTGATCGCTTTGCGCATTACGGGTCCATCCACACGTGAACAGTGGCTTGAGCGTTACAACCAACCGAAAGATGCCTCAGTGCATATCTGGTGGACAGATGAGGAAGACTTAGCGACTGCTTATCTCGCTGCGATTTCGGTCGAGCACGAAGGTTTTGATGCCTTCTTTATTGCTGGCGACCATGAACAGAAGGAGATTAACCTCTCAAAAGCGAAACGCCTGCTCGGCTGGGAACCGTTGACGCATACGCGTGTGTAAAAAACGCTCACTGGGCATACGAGAGATATTTGGAATGTAGCATTCAGTCCGGATGGACGCATGCTTGCCAGCGAATGGCTCCGTAATTTGACAAAAATCTAATCGTATGATACTATATAATGCGACATTTGTCACGCAGCTGGATTTCAACCTACAACCCTCTGCACACCTATAGAACTTATTGAGGGGATTCAAATGAAAGACAAAATTGACCCACGCATGGACCCTGTTTTAGAAGAGTGCTATCGGATGAAAGAAGAATTTGCTGCCCAATTCAACTCCGCATAGGAACTCTACGATTATTTGAAGGCAGAACAAAAAAAATTCAAAGCGCTCGGTTGGAAATATCTCCCTCCACCGCAGCCCCGAACCAAACACAATGAGAAGGATTAACCTATTCACTCGGAACCCTTTAGACTTCACTGAGTTTTCGTTTTTGTGAGCATCCGCATGGGGCAAGGTACTGTGCTTCGCAAAAAATTAAAAAACATAGAATAGCAAAATATGTCTGATATAACAATTTCCAGACTTGCTTGTACTTGTATTGTTTATTTATTGAAGGTAAGGAAAAATCGTCTATGACCCAACATCCAGAACTCACCTTAACAGAAAACCGCCCTTTCCAAACCCAACGCCGAGATACATGGTGGTTGCAACCCTTAGCTGTATTTATCGGGTTGGGACTCTTCGTCCTTTACGGTCTCTTCCGCGTTTTTGAAGGGAACCATTTCATTCACGGACCCTACCTGTCACCGCTCTACTCACCGGTGCTTTTCGGTACTGAAGCGGTCGCGCATAGCGTTGAACACAGTTGGTTTGGTGTCATGCCATCTTGGATACCAGGTTTCATTACTCCAGCAGTCCTGATTATGTGGATGCCACTCGGATTTCGCTTTACCTGCTATTACTACCGCGGCGCATATTACAAAGCGTTCTGGGCAGACCCACCCTCCTGTACAGTGTCAGAACCCCGTAATAACTATAGGGGTGAACATTCGTTTCCATTGATTATACAGAATATCCATAGATATTTCCTTTATATCGCGATTATCTTTCTCGGTATTCTCGCTTATGATGTATGGAAAGCACTCTGGTTCGACGATGGTAACGGTGGGACAACCTTCGGTATCGGCGTGGGCACCATCATTTTGGCAGGTAATGTCGTCCTTTTAGGCGGTTATACGCTCGGGTGCCACTCTTTACGACACTTAGTCGGCGGGGTGGTCGATCTGCTCTCCAAGGCACCAATCCGTCGGGGTGCTTATAACTGTGTCAGTTGCTTAAACCGTCGGCACATGCTTTGGGCATGGATGAGTCTCTGCTGGGTCGGTTTTTCTGATGTATATGTCCGCTTTATAGCACCGGCACTCGGCCAGGACTGGATTACATTTTAGTCAGGGCTATTTAGTTCTCGGTTTTTTCGTCCAATTTTGGACCCCCAGGCCCGGTAGGTGCGTGTTTCTAACCGCACCGGATCTGTAACAGAAAGCATAAAACCCGCGAATTTCTTAAAACTAAATCACCTTGACATTTTAGTAGAGAAGAAAGAGGAACATTAACGTGGCATCTTACGAAACGCATGAATATGATGTATTAATAATTGGAGCCGGTGGGGCTGGACTGCGTGCCGCCATTGAAGCCGCTGTAGGTGATCTTAAAGTCGGACTCGTATGCAAATCCTTGCTCGGTAAAGCACACACCGTCATGGCAGAAGGTGGTGTCGCTGCTGCCTTAGCGAACGTCGATGAAAGAGACAGTTGGCGTGTGCATTTTGCCGACACCATGCGCGGCGGACAGTATCTCTCCGACGCACGGATGGCAGAACTCCACGCGCAGGAATCACCCGACCGCGTCCGCGAACTTGAAGCATGGGGCGCACTCTTTGACCGGACACAAGATGGAGGTATCCTCCAGCGAAACTTCGGTGGACACCAATACCCACGCCTCGCACACGTCGGCGACCGGACGGGATTGGAAATGATCCGGGCACTACAGGATCACGGTATTCATCAAGGTATTGAAGTGCACATGGAGAATACGGTTGTTTCGCTCCTGAAAACAGGGGACAGGGTATCGGGTGCCTTCGGTTATGAACGCGAAAAAGGACGCTTCAAAATCTTTGCTGCGAAAGCCGTCGTTTTGGCAACTGGCGGTGTCGGGAAAGCCTATAAAGTTACGAGCAATAGTTGGGAATATACGGGTGATGGGCACTCGCTTGCCTATCACGCTGGCGCGGAACTCATTGATATGGAGTTCGTCCAATTCCATCCGACAGGTATGGTATGGCCCCCCAGTGTTCGCGGCATCTTGGTTACAGAGGGGGTCCGCGGTGAAGGCGGTATCCTTACAAACAGCGAAGGCAACCGTTTCATGTTCGACGACATCCCGGAACTCTATGTGGATCAGACGGCGGATAACCCTGAAGAGGGGTGGCTGTATACGCAAGGGGATCGAGAAGCGCGCCGCCCACCTGAACTCCTCACACGTGATCACGTCGCACGCTGCATCGTCCGAGAAGTACAAGAAGGCAGAGGCAGCCCGCACGGCGGCGTTTTCTTGGATATCGCATGGATTAAGGAAAAGATGCCGAACGCCCCTGAGCATATCCGTAGGAAACTGCCGAGCATGTACCATCAATTCAAAGAACTTGCCGACATCGACATCACACAAGAACCGATGGAGGTCGGTCCTACAACGCACTATATCATGGGCGGTATCCGCGTCGATGCCGATTCTCAGATGACAGCGGTGCCCGGACTCTTTGCAGCAGGCGAATGTGCAGCCGGTTTACACGGTGCCAATAGGCTCGGCGGGAATTCACTATCCGACCTGCTTGTTTTCGGTAAACGTGCAGGCGAATACGCAGCACGGTTTGCAATAGAAAATAAAGCAGTATCGCTTGATGAATCAGAAATTGATACAATCGCTGCGCACACGCTGAAACCCTTTGAGAACCCGCCAGAAGATGGCAACGGAGACAAGGTGGGGCCCTATGATATTCAGGCACAACTCCAAGATAAAATGCAGGAACTCGTCGGAATTGCCCGAAGCCAAGAGAGCCTCGCGCAAGCCTTAGCGGAGATCCAAAACCTGCGTGAAAAAGCGGAAAATGTCCACGCTATCGGCAACCGCGAATACAATGCCGGATGGCATACCGCGCTTGACCTCGACTGCCTACTCACAGTCTCCGAAGCGATCGCACTCGCGGCATTGGAACGACGAGCAAGCATCGGTGCACATTCACGGGACGACCATCCTGAGAAAGAGGAACCCGGTGCAGGTAAATATAATACGATTATCAAAAAGGCGGACGATGGCACGATGGGAATCCGTCGAGAACCGGTTGACGAACTCCGAGCCGACCTACAAGAAATCATAGACGAAATAGGATAACACTGGGAGTCTCTTCCAAGTTACAACCATTGGATTGATTTGGTTTATAATCCTTTTTTCAAAAGTATACGCAGCTTGGAACGAAGTGGAAAGCGGATCTACGGGAGAACACTTTTAACCCTCAATCCACCTAACCGAACCGCAAGGAAAAGTAAAAAAACGAACTGCAAGGAAAGGTAAGGACTCGTGATCCGTCAAGCATGTAGTCCGAAGCGTAGTGGAGGACGGGTCTACGGAAAGGCACTTCATTTATCAAACTGGCTTGACCGAACCGCAAGGAAAGTTAAAAATATGGCGAAAGCAACTTTTAGAATATGGCGTGGCAACGCAGATGGTGCCGAATTTGTCGATTACGACACTGAGGTTTCTGAGGGCATG
This sequence comes from Candidatus Poribacteria bacterium, assembly GCA_022819945.1. Taxonomy (GTDB): domain Bacteria; phylum Poribacteria; class WGA-4E; order WGA-4E; family WGA-3G; genus WGA-3G. The sequence goes on along the minus strand of JAJEGI010000115.1, from coordinate 7,082 downwards.
GTCGTCTTAGATGCCGTTCATCGTATCCAAGCGGAACAGGCAAATGACATGGCTGTTCGATGGAACTGCAAAGCAGGCAAATGCGGCTCCTGTTCCGCCGAAGTCAACGGGCAACCGAAATTGATGTGCATGACGCGCCTCAATGACCTACCGCTCGACGAACCCGTCACGGTTGAACCGATGCGCGCGTTCCCGCTCATCAAAGACCTCGTTGCAGACGTGTCGTGGAACTTCAAAGTCAAAGAGAAGATGAAACCCTTTACGCCGCGGCCACCTGATGCTGAAGACGGTACATGGCGAATGGAACAGGAGGACATCGACCACGTCCAAGAGTTTCGGAAGTGCATAGAGTGCTTCCTCTGCCAAGATGTCTGCCATGTCCTTCGCGAACACGACCTTCACGACGAATTCATCGGACCGAGATACTTCGTCTATGCCGCGTCTCTGGAAATGCATCCGATTGACACTGAGAACCGACTCGAAGAATTGAAAGATTCAGACGGTATCGGGTACTGTAATATCACGAAATGTTGCACGCAGGTATGTCCAGAGCATATCACAATTACGGATAACGCTATCATCCCGCTTAAAGAGCGTGTCGTTGACCAGTTCTACGATCCGATAAAGAAACTCTTCCGCGTCTTTAGTCGCTAAGCACGTTGCTCGGATTAAGAGAAAATGGGTTGACTTTCCTGAAAATTTGTGGTAGACTTTATCTGCCTTACTTGTATATGAATTTACGAATCCGACATAACAATGTCCATAATTTCTTTTGACCTACTTCGGAGATATTAGAATCATGGGAACCAGCAAGAATGATATTTTAAGAGTCGGTGTAATTGGACCCGGGGGGGCAGGACGTGGTAACACACTCGGTTTCGCAACCCGTCCCGATGCTGAAGTTGTCGCCGCAGCGGATACACACGAAGGCAGTTTAGACGCTTTAGAGAACGCACTCCAAGAACGCGTTGACGGCTACAAGGCGAACAGTTTTACTCGCTACCTCGGCGACTACGAATTTGTTGAGATGCTCAATCACGAAGATCTGGATATCGTCGGCGTTTTCTCACCTCATTCCTTACACGATATTCACGTGAAGTACGCACTCCGTGCCGGTTGCCATGTCATCGTCGAAAAACCGATGGCGAACGTCGTCGGTGATGCGATCTCCATAACCAAAATTGCGATGGGCAGCGGCTTACACCTCGTCGGCGGGTATCAACGGCACTACGAAGATACCTATATAGCAGGGAGACGCGCAATCGCTGAAGGACGTATCGGAAACCTTCAAAAATTTGAGGTCTATATTGCACAGCGATGGGGCGCAGGCGGATGGCGCGGAGACCCACGCTTCTCCGGCGGTGGGCAACCCAATGACTCTGGCAGCCATCTCCAAGACATATTCTTATGGATGACCGGGGCATTACCCGCTGAAGTCTATGGGACAACCGATATGAAATTCGAGGACGATGACGGAAACCTCGTCCCAAAATTCGTCGAAATTAATTCTTACTCCGATGTAACACTGGATAACGGGGCTGAAGGAACAATCACCATCCTCGGTAACACGCGTGTCGGGTTTGAAGAATGGGTTATTCTTGAGGGCGACGAAGGCACTATTGAAATCAAAGGCGGGATCCGCTATACACCGAAGGGGGGAGAGGCAGAACCGCTGGCTTACCCGCGCCCGGAAGGCTATCCACGCAATAAAGTCGACCAACTCGTCGGTTTAGCGAAAGGTGAATACGCAGCAAATTATACCTCCGGCATCAACGGGGTACGCACCAGTTGGTTGACAAATTCGATCCTTGAAGCAGGCAGAGGGCCCGACGCTAAAAATAGAGTGGATTGCGACGAACTCATCGAAAAAGAGGGGTACACCCGACAAGAGGTCTTAGCACTGATTGATGAAAGCGCGTCCAAATCGTACTACTAAAGTACGAGCGTCCATTCCTGTGGATTTGCTATGAAGAAAGGAGAAAAACCGTGAAATTTTTGACACAACTCGCTCTTAATAGTATGAAGTGTTTCGCATTTACGGCTATTATCTTGGTAGCCGCATCGCAAATCGGATGCTTATCTGGTGGTGCTCTAAGCAACGCAGAGAAACTGGCGGAAAACAAAGATTACTATGGCGCTGTTGAGGCTTACCAAAACATTGTAGACACCCAACCCGGCACACCGGCAGCACTTGACGCACAACTTGCTATCGCTGAACTGTCTATTCAGCAGATGAACAGACCGGCGGAAGGTATCAAGGCTTATGAAGCCGTCATCGCCGCTGCCCCTGAAAGCGAGCAAGCCGCTGAAGCATACTACGAACTCGGTATGCACTATTTTAGGGAAAAAGATTTCAAGGCTGCACAAACCCAATTTGACGCAGTTGTCAATAAATACCCGCAACTCGAACTCAGTCACAACGCGCACCTGATGTTGGCGAAAAGTTACGAGGAAGCGAAAAGCTTTGAACAAGCCGCAGAGGTTTTCGATAATTTCGCCAACCGTAACCCGCGCAGCAAACGAGCCGCATTGGCACTTGAGAATAAGGCGCGCATCCAACGCCAACATCTCAAGGACGAAGAGGAAGCGAAACGCACGAACCAATTGCTCGTTAAAAGATATGGGAAAGTCGAAGGTGCACAAGAATCGGTCGAAAAAGCCAAGCAAGAACTCAAAGATTTCAACGCCACTATCCCTGAACCCGATGATCCATTAGCCACACAGCAAGGTAGAGCGTTGGCACAGTTTGAAGCCCGACGTGAACGCGATCGACCGCGCGGCGGCGTTGAGAAAAGTCCAGCAATGGGCAACACAAATGTCGAAATCCCGGACTCTGGGTTTGGGGTTAGCGCGACAGAGGTGATGCGGAATTTCGGGGGACAGACTGGGATCGCAGGCGATGATCAAGGCAGTTACCACGATGCTGAACTTATGATCGCGAATTTCCTCTATGGCGATGAAAGTTTTCGGGACGCAGGCGCGTTATTCTTTGATGCCATCGCACGGGCTGAAGCCGAAAAAGTAAAAATCGACCCCTACACTTATCTCAGCCTCTCAATTTGCTACCGAAAAGTCGGGATGCATCAACGCGCGAAAGAGGTACTCAGAAAAGCCGCGAGTCGAGATGGTGAAGTTGTCGAAGCCGTTATCAACACCGGTCGAAATCACTATACTGCCGAATCCTATGAGCAAGCGATAGAAACCTACAATTCCGTCATCGGGATGAGCCGAAGCAAAGACTCCGAGGTTTACTGGCTCATTTCGCTTGCACACAAAAAACTTGGTGAACCAGAGAAAGAGCGAGAAGCGCTTGAACGTGCCGTCGCCGCGAACACCCAGAATACAGACGCACTGCAAAGCCTCGCCGAGGTACTCCACTACCGGTTAAAAGATCGAAAAACAGCAGTCATCTTCCAAGACCTGGTTGATCAAAAAGGTGATACCTACATTGGTGCCAAAACGCTCGGAGACCTTACCTATAAATATGAGAATTACGTTCAAGCCACTGCAAGATATAAAGCCGCCGCTCGAACAGCGAAACGGTTGCTCAATAGGGCAGAAAACGACGCAGAAAAACGAGAACTCCGCAATCAGATCGTCTATGCAACGATTCTTGCTGCACGTGCGACCCATCAACGCGGGAAACCGGAAGACGCCCAGAAGATCATAGACGAATTGACAGCGGAATATCCAGAACATGCGCTCATCCCGTACGGTAGAGGTGAGTTGGCACTTCTCAACGGCGATCCGGAAACCGCTGTCGCTGAATTCAAAGCATCCATTGAGAAAAACCCACACGCTGACATCCCAGTGGTAGCCCTTGGAAACTACTATGTCTCACAAGGCTATAACGACGATGCAACAGCCCTCTGGGAAGGGTTTCTCGCGAATAACCAGTACAACCGGAACGTCCAACGAAGCCTTAAAGCGTTGAAAGGTGAAGCCGGGACGGAAGATGAGACTGAGACTGAAAAGTAGGTTAACAAAGTAATGCGGCGGGGATACAATCCCCGCCTGCAGTGGGGGTGCTGAAGCCCGGTAGGTTCGGTTCCAAACCGTACCTACCGGGCCTGGGGAAAACATAGAATTCCCCGTTTTTTCCGAAAAATCCATCTTTTTTTGAAAAAAAACTTGACTTTTAAAGTCAATTGTGTATAATTAATATTATTGAAACCATCTTCCAGCATGCATTACAACGCAACCATACAAGAAACATTCCCGCGGGCAACATTGCACCTACTCCACCGATACCCCTTTATACCTCGCGTTTTGCCTTGTTGCACACCTCGAGGGCACAGCGCGCCGCTTGCAAGCGCATCTTCAGAAGCCTCATGCATTAGGTCGGAGTATCATACCAGTTTAACCGGCTTTGTGCCTCAGTCTCCCTGTGCTGCTTTATTAAAAAGGGCATTGTTGGGAAATCCGGTAGACGTGGTTTCCAACTGCGCACCGAAAACGATAGAAACCAACTATAGTCAACTATTCTACAAGATTAGCCTTGATTCCATTTTAACCGCTGCTGCGTAGCCTACTTTTCGCGAATCCACTTTTAATAGATCGCATATTTACATGTGAACAAAGCATTCGTTAGATCGGTAAGTCAACACCCCAGTAGAACGGTTGCCTTGGAACCAGGCACAATGAGGAGTACTATAAACTATGGAGAGCTTGGACATTGGCAAGCTCCAAGAAATGGAGTTCTCGGAACTCAAAGACCTTGCACTGACGCTCGGCGTCGATGAATACACCGGGTCTCGGAAAGAGGAATTGATTAACGAAATTATAGAGGCTAAATCTGAGGGGGATACCCAATTTTACGGTGGCGGTGTCCTGGAAATCCTTGATGACCGGGATCAACACTACGGGTTCCTCCGTTCATCACGCTCCAACTATTTGCAGAGCAACGAGGATATTTACGTGTCCTCATCGCAAATTCGGCGCTTTGATCTACAGACCGGGCATGTCGTTGAAGGTGTAATTCGTCCACCGAAGAAGACTGAGAACAAAGCGGAACGTTACTTCGCAATGCTACAGATTGAGAAAGTCAACGGTGAACCGCCAGAAGCTGTCAAACAGAAAATCCTTTTCAAGAACCTCACCCCTATTCACCCCTATGAACAATTGAAACTCGAACACAATCAATCCGAATACGGGACCCGAATGATGGATTTAATAGCACCCATCGGGAAAGGCCAACGCGGATTGATTGTCGCTCCGCCTTATAGTGGAAAAACAACGCTACTGAAGAATATTGCCGCCGGTATTGAAGCAAATCACCCAGAGGTCATCCTCATCTTTCTCCTGATTGATGAGCGGCCTGAAGAAGTTACAGACGTCGCACGTTCTGTGAAAGGTGAAGTCATCAGCTCCACTTTCGATGAACACCCAGAACGACACGTACAGGTGGCAGAGATGGCGATTGAAAAGGCGAAACGGTGGGCGGAATACGGGAAAGATGTCGTTGTGTTACTCGATAGTATGACCCGATTGGCGCGTGCGCATAACGTTATGACACCCCATAGCGGAAAAACCTTGAGCGGCGGTTTAGATGCACTCGCATTCGTGAAACCTCGTCAATTCTGCGGCGCAGCCCGGAAATTTGAAGAAGGCGGAAGTTTAACGGTCATCGCATCCGTACTCGTTGATACCGAAAGCCGTCAAGATGAATACATCTACGAAGAATTTAAAGGCACCGCCAATATGGAAATCCACATGGAGCGCGCTTTGTTAGACCTCCGCATCTATCCGCCGATTAATATCGAAAAATCAAAAACACGGCGTGAAGAACTTTTGTTGGCACCTGATGTCCTTAACAAAGTCTGGGTGCTACGGAAGTTCACAAGCCAGATGGACAACTCGGAATCGCTCGAAATGCTTATTGAGCAATTCGGCAAAAATTCCTCAAACGCCGAATTCCTCGAACGAATGGTAGACAATGCAAACTACACTACCACTACATCCGTGAAATCGAACAACGCGCGTCCGAAGCGGTAAAGGTCAACACTACACGCCTGCCTCGGCACGCCTCAGAAATTTAGCCAAAATCTCAAATTTAAGGAAGGACATCATGAAATCTGAAATACACCCTGAAATCGTAGAATGTGTGATTACATGCGTTTGTGGCGCGACCCACAACACACTCGCTATCCAACCCCAAATGCGCGTAGATATTTGTGGAAAATGTCATCCATTCTACACTGGACAACAAGCACGGTTCATTGATACAGCTGGACGTGTCGAAAGCTTCCGCCGACGTTACGGGCTGCTCGAAGAAACAGAGGAAGAGTAAAGAGACAATTCCAAAATTTCCCAATTCGGTAATTTTTGATCGAAGTCCGGTGCGGTTGCAAACCGCACCTGCGGTGCCTGGGGGAATATGGAATTACCGATTTATTTTCTTAAACTTCATTATCCTCGCCATTTTGTGAGTGAACAGCCCCCTCCGCCTGCTGGCGAGGAACAGACCCCTTCCCCCGCAGGCGGGGATTGTATCCCCGCCGCATTACCGATTTATTTTCTTAAACTTCATTATCCTCGCCATTTTGTGACTGTATAGGTAATTACGGGTTTTACGATAAAACTAAATCACCCTCAGAAATAAATTGACATTGTATATACATTAATATATAGCTACACCCTTAAGGCAAACTCAACCCCCCAGAAGAAGCACCCCAGCAAAACATCCCCTTACCAGCCACAGAAGAAACCGTCAAAAATATTATACAACCCAAAAATCTTTGGGTTTAAAGACCTCCCATTTTCCGATCCTTTACCCCTTCCGACCCCCTTCTATCAAATTTATCTTGAGAAATTGTATCTAAAATGTTTTAATTCCCGATAAATCAAAATAAAATTGGATTTAATATTGACAAATCTTTTTTTATCGTGTATAATTAAAGTAATTAGTCATTACAAACGCGAATTTGATGGTCGGGGTTGACCTTCCTGCTCCGCTTTTTATCAAATTTATCTTGAGAAATTGTATCTAAAATGTTTTAATTCCCGATAAATCAAAATAAAATTGGATTTAATATTGACAAATCTTTTTTTATCGTGTATAATTAAAGTAATTAGTCATTACA
>JAJEGI010000014.1 GCA_022819945.1 Candidatus Poribacteria bacterium | reverse complement strand
TCCTCTGTTTTGATAAAATCTACGAACGTTTGCCTATAACGACGCACCTGTTTAACAAAATTCATATAACTCACGATCCCAGTGTTTGCGAGCCCTTCCATCGCATATTGGAAACACACTATCGGGGAGATTTGGGTGAGTTCACGGGCGAGTCGAACCTGCCTAAACTGCTGGTCTACATGGGTGTCGGCAATTTGCGTCCTTGTTTCGTATCTTTTCGTGAAGTACGTCGCCCATCGACGTGTGGCTGATGGATTATCAGGTGAAGGTGCCTCGCTGAGTTTGGTTACCTCCAGCAACTCCATTGGACGAAATTCATCTTCGATGTTTGCTAATTGTGTGCGTTTTCGCGAGGAAACGATCTCTATTGATGGAATCGGGTCAAGGGTACCAACAAAAAGTCCGAGCAGACTTGGAAAGATAAACGCCAAGCAGACCCAAGTGAGCAAAAGCCACACCAAACTGGTGATGGCGTTTGATACGCGACTGGAGAAGAACAATCCGAGAAAAATAAAAATAGAGATATGCAACGCAAAAAGTCCGACCATCCCCAAAATTCTAAGCCAATCGCCCGAACTAAACAGAATACTCTCGGAAAGATAGATAATTAACAGGTTCATGAGGATACCTATTGTCAGCGGCACCATGAGTGTAAAAAACGCGCCCAGATATTTCGCGAATAGCATCCGCCCTCGGGAAATCGGGTTAGACATCATGAGACTCAGTGTTCCTTGTGCCCGTTCCCCAGCAATAGCATCGAAAGTGAAGAGTATGACAAAAAAACTCATGAAGATACCGATGAAGACCCAGTCGATTTTGATAAGTGTCGTCGCGTCACTGCCGTGATTTGAGGGTAGATATTCAAGTGCCCATAGTTCCCGCCAGCTGTAGCCTGTCGTTACGCCGCCGCGCGCCGCTCCTGAACCTACTATGGGGATAGAACGCGGGATGAGTTCATCAACCCCGTCAGCGCAGAATTTGAACGGACTTGGCTGTTTGTAAATCTCACCGGGACCCCGCATCGCAAGTTTTCCTAAACTCTCCTCAGCATAGCCTTTGACAAGAGATAATCTGCTTTCCATCGCGCGATGATACGCATTGACTTCTTCTCTATACCCGCTATCGCCAAAGCCGTATATGAGCGCGTTTGCTACCATCAAGACAGGCAGAAGGATTATCATCAAGACGAACCGCAGCGTCATGAGGTTATGATATATCTCTTTCTTCGCAATATACCAGATCATTATTAGTTGTCAGTTGCCAGTTGCCAGTTATCAGTTATCAATGTTAGAAAGTGTTCTAAAGTTTCAAAGTCAGTAGAGTTGAAAAGCACTCTCTTGCAACTCCCTAACTTCCCAACTTTAGTACACTTGCAAACTTTCTTCCCTTTAGAAACACTTTACGAACTTCTTTAACTGAAAACTAAAAAACTGATAACCCTCCTTTTCAACTCATATCATACCGGAGGAAGGATAGGTATGCGCCCATGAATAAGATGATATTCCACGCCAGCAAGATAAAAATGTCTCCTAATGCAAGAGAAAGATTCTCAGAAACGGAGTTATACCGGTGCTGAAAGATGGGCAGATCTGTCAACTCGGCTTTTCCTTTATCGCCAGAAAACCACGCCCGCGCAGAAAATGCATCTTTACTGATGAGATAGTCAACAACCTGACGTTTATAACTTCTCGCCTGATTTATAAAATCGTTGTAACTTTCCCGATCCGTGCCGGTTATTGTCCCGACAGCAAAGCGGTACGTGTCCGCGAAAGAGATGCGCGAAACATTTCTGGCGAGTTGTCTATTCCATTCGCCAATATTTTCTCGCCGTTTGAGGATGTCCTCCACTTTATTCGCATAGTCAATACGGAGTCGTTCTTGATACCCTAATATCTCCTGATATTTGGAGGTGTCCATCTTGTGAATCGGTTTAGGGGTGTAGATCTCTTCAAATCCGATCCCGCCCGCTGATTTTGTGTCCATCCATAACGACATTTCTCCCTGCGTAATAATCGCGTGGACAGGGTGTTTGTAACCGAATTTCTTGAGGATATGGGCATCCCGTTCTTCCCTGAAATCTTCCCATATCTCTCCAATCTGTTGCAGCATTTCTTCTTCAGGTTGAGATTTGGACGGTGGGAATTTCGCCACTGCAAACGTTGCTACATTTGAATGAACCGTCGTCAAGATTCCCCAGATAAACATGGAGAGGATCAGCGTAGTTGCTGCCGTTTTCGTCCATACAGACAGGAGCAATCCCAAAAGATAACAGATGGATATGTATAACAACGAAACAACGAGTACCATGACGAGACGTAGTAGATCGCTAACATCAAAATCAGTAGCAGGAGCAGCGTAAGCGATAACGATTCCGACAGCGAAACTCATCACAACGATTGGAAACAGAGACAACATGCCTCCAAGGTATTTGCCGAATATGAGGGTGTCCCTCGGAATCGGATTGGATAGCACCAATTTCAGGGTACCGTCCTCCCGCTCCCCGGAAATCGTATTGTAAGCGAACAGGATCGCCAACGCACTCAGCACGATTTTGAAGACAAATATGACATCAACAGCAAGAAAAATTGAGAGAAACGGGTTATCCGAACCCTGTTTCTGTGCCTGTTGCTCCCAAATAGGTATCGCGAGCCGAATACTCACCATATCCGCGCCGGATTTTTCTGTGCCGACGTTAAAGATACTGAGCGGGTTCGGCTGCCTGTGTGCTTTCGGGTTAATTTGGCGATAGGTGTCCCACGTTCGGATTTCTTCGTGATGCTCTCGAATGGCGGTGTGATATGCTGCCAACCGTTTTTCGTAATCCTCAACTTGAACAAAAACGGCGGCAGCGGTTGACATCAAACAGACAACAAAACCGATCATGAATCGGGATGTCAGCACATTCGAGGTAAATTCCCGCTGGATAATTAGCCAAAGTGTTGTCATATTATATAGTAAAATCCGAAAGTATGTTTACACTTCGCACCCACGTAGGGGCTGGGTCACCCTATAAGAAACACCCAAGCAAAAACCCCCTACGAGCCTACCCTGTGTACAAATAATTATAGGATTGACTATAAAGAGGCGGATTTTCGACAAAAAGGTTTAAAAAAGACAAAAACTACTGATGGGTACGTTCAAAACGGAGCACGCCGCGATGTTCGGTGCCAACGTAAAAGGCATCTCCATCAACAACGAGAGATGTTATCGTATCTGGAATTTCGGGCACAATTTGTTCCCAAGTCCCTGTTCCCTTTTCTAAGTGATAGATGCCGTCGTCATTCGCGCCATAAACAGCATCCTCTGCTGTTGCTAATGACTTAATGATGATGCTTTCTCCCGCTTTATCGGTGATTGCATGCCAAACAACACCATCTATTGAATTGAAAACGCCTTTATCGGTTGCGACATGCGCTGCCGCATCGGTAAGCACAATTTGATTGAAGTGCGCAACTGACTGCGGCAGGTTTGCTGTCCTGTCGTTCCAACTATCTCCGCCATCCAGCGATTGCAACAGATGCCCATCCCGTTTACCGACATACACTGTTTCGTCTGACACAGCAAGTTTAAAACCACGCCCAACGTTATCATCTGAAAGTTCGATAGTCTCTTCGACACCTGTGTAGAACCATTCCGTTTCACCCGGATTCCATCGGAAGAGTTTATAGTTGTATTCCATGTAGAACGTTTCACCGCTGACAGCGAAATTGCCCCATAACCCTTCCCACATTAATTTGTATGCCACTGCGGCGTCTGCTTGGCTCTGTATTAACTGTTTCAGGAAACGTTCTGCCCCAAAATCCGGGTTCCCTTGTATTAATTGGCTTGATAGCGAATCCGTACCAGAGGAGAGCGTAATTATCACACCTTGCCCCATTTGCCGTTCGTCTTTGAAATCGAAACTTCTGCCACCTAACATATAGCACATCAGTTTTGTGGAATTAAAAGAAGGCGAGGTCTCTGAGATGGGGTTCAACACAGTGCCGTCAGCAGATAACCTGAAAATCGCGGTGGAACCGCGCTGTATCCCTTTGGCATAGAGTACCCCATCGGCTTCTACGACCTGAACAATGCGAGGTGTTTCTTTCGACAAAAGTCTATTAATCTCTAAGGCGAAGTTGACAGTATCCCACGATCTACCGCCATCGGTTGACATGACAAGATTTGGACCCACCCGCGCGTAAAGGGCAGTAGACGCATTTGATGCGGTACCCGCCACGAAACTGACTAAACCGTCCACACGGCTCTCAAACCTCGTATTAAATCGGTGCCATGTTTGACCACCATCGGTTGAGCGATGAATCCCGGTACTTCCACCCGTATAGAATGTCCTTTCGTCCAATCCCACGGCACTACCGACACTAAACTGCATCGGTGTGATACCTGAGGGTTCTATAGAGGTCCACGTATCCCCACAATCCATTGAACGCGCGACGACACCGGCATCCTTCCCTATCAGTAAAAGCGTTTCTCCTGCAGCGAGCAGTGTCATGCGGGGTAAAACACCTATGAGAAGCGAGGTGTCAGCAGGTGTTATATCTGTCCACGAATCACCGCCATCGGAGGATCGAAATATCCACCACGAACGCTCCTCACTTTCCCACAATCGCTTAAAATTTTTTTCCGGCGTTCCATCACCCCCCAAAATATTCACCGAGACAGCGACATAAATCTGGTCTTCAGCCATCACTAAAGCGTTGACAGTCACAATGTCATCCACCGGCAACGGTAAGTGTTCCCAAGCACCTGCCTTAAGTCGGTAGACCCCAAAGGAAGTTCCGGTGAACGGCTTGTCAGGTCCCATCTGTAACGTGTGAATTCCAGACTGTTCTATTGCGCGACTGTCCAAGCCGTTGCTTATGTCTGTCCAGGAATTGCCGGCATCATCGGATCGGAAAATCCCCTTATCAAGGCAGAGATAAAAGGTTTCTTCCGTTATCATCAGTTCTCGGATATGCCCTTCTGGACACGGACCGATTGAATGCCATGTCGCCCCACCATCAGTTGATGCAAACAATTCATGAGATGACACAATATAGAGCGTGTCGTTGTGCGCCACTATGGGGCTATTGTCGTGGCTGTCTTGACGCGGAAAATCTGCGTTGACCAGTTGCCATGCTTCCTCACCCGCCGGCAATTTGTAGATACTTTTATCGCCTATAACGGCGTAGAGTGTCTTATCCGAAGTTACAGACAGCGTGTTTACTACATATCGTATGCCGGGTTCATTTGTTTGACTCCAATTCATAATATCCTCCATAAGATCATCTGAGTACTGGATACCGCCCAAAGTTTCGCGAACGACAGTTTTTTCCTTCTTCAACCGCTTCCGAGCGCGATGCAGCCTACTTTTAATCGTGCTCGGCGATATATCGAGAAAATTGCCAATTTCTTCACATGTCATTTCACTCAGGTAGTGAAGCGCTACGGCTGTCCGCTCGTGGGCAGGTAGCTTTTGAAGGAGATATTGGACGATCCCGCGTTGCTTTTCTGTTGCCAATGTCTCAGTTTGCTCTACCATATACTGGGCATAAAATAGTGATTCCACTTCCGCACGACTCATCGCTTCCAAGGACTGCATCGGGATTCTTTTTTCATCGAACCACGTAAGGAAACGACGGGTAGCAATCATATATAGCCAACCAGAAAATCGGTTCGGGTCTCTCAGTGTGCCAAGTTTTTTGTAAGCCCTGAGAAAAGTATCCTGCGTAATCTCTTCAGCGGCGTGGTAGTCTCTAACCCGCCGCCATACGAAGGCGTGTATCTGTTTTTCGTATTTCTTCACGAGCGCGGTGAAAGCAGTTTCGTCGCCCGCCAAGATGCGTTCAACCCATTTCGCATCGTCGTTTTTCATTTGGTCCTCCAATCAACTATATTGGCTTGTGACGTGTGACAGGTATTACAGGCGGGGGGGTTGCAAATTCGTAATTTTATGTCTCAAATAGGACTTAGGCATGCTGCTCTTTTGTAGCACAAACTTCCCAGTTTTGCGGCGTACTCGCCCAGATGCGAAGTGCATCGTGCCACCAGAACGCTATGTTTTCCGAGAAATCTCATCCTAACAGAACAGGCTGCAGTCGAAATTG
>JAJEGI010000012.1 GCA_022819945.1 Candidatus Poribacteria bacterium | reverse complement strand
GTTTGAACGTCCGATACCCGCTTTGGTGGAACGCAATCAGAATCGTCATCACCTCGCTGGGATGTAGGCTCCGTGGACGCCCGCGGGTTTCAGTGGGTTTACCGTCCTCAAGCGAGCGGGGTGCCAAATGTGCTTCGTAGTGTAAAAAAAAGTCGTCTATTCTACAGAAAAGTGATACAATACTCATCAGAGAACTCCTTTTGGTTGAAGGTTAGATACTTCATTATACCAAAAGGGTTCTCTTTATACAAAAAATAAACTTTTATTTATCAAACTCACGTTACAATAATCAGGACTTACGCATTGTCCCTTAAAGTCCCCCTGATAAGGGGCGGGGAATGCCCATAAGGCATTCGTACCGTTGATTCTTTAGGGGTTTAAAATATTGCACTTTAAAGTCCCGTCTGAAATAGGGAGCACAATTTGAGAAGATTAACCTTCGCGTGTTTACTGTTTTTTTGCTTCACAATATCCGTATTCGGACAAGGACTTCCAATGGCAGCACCAGAAGAGGTAGGCGTTTCTGCCGAACGTCTCGAGCACATCCGTCCTGTGATGCAGGACTATGTCGATGATGGACGTATGGCAGGGATCCTGACGGTCGTGGCGAGACGCGGCAAAATCGTTCATTTTGAAACCGTCGGCATGCGGGATGTTGAAAACAACAAGCCCATCGAAGCAGACACAATATTTCGTATCCACTCGATGTCTAAACCGATTACAAGTGTCGCAGTGATGATGCTCTATGAGGAGGGACATTTTCAGCTCGATACACCCGTCTCCGATTTCATCCCTGAATTTAAAAGCATGAAGGTCTACAACGAGGAGCAGACGGAAATCTTGAATGCGAAAAAAGCGGTAACGATCAAACACCTTCTCACGCATACCGCTGGGTTAATCTATGGCTGGGGCGGTGAAGCACTCGATAAACGCTATCAGAAGGCGAACCTTTTTCAGCCCGGCACGCCGCTTGCGGATACAGTGAAGAAACTTAGCGACATTCCGCTCGCGCATGAACCGGGCGACAGATGGACTTATGGGGTTTCCACCGATGTCCTCGGCTACCTCGTGGAAGTGGTTTCGGGGATGCCGTTTGAAGAATTCCTCCAAACCCGTCTCTTTGTACCGCTCAGTATGGTAGATACCGCATTTTCAGTGCCTTTAGAGAAGTTAGACAGGTTCGCAGCACTCTATGAACTTAGCAAAGCAGGTGAAATGAAAGGTAGTAAAGACAAAGAAAAAAAGGTGGACGGTGCTAAAGAAAAAAAGAAGAAGATAAAAGGCGATAAGTCCTCAAAAATGAGGTTGGAACGTGTTGAGAAAGATCCACCGCTTGAGAACGATGAGATCCGTTTCTTTCCAGGCGGCGGTGGCGCGCTCGTCTCAACGGCTCCAGACTATATGCGGTTTTGTCAGATGCTACTCAACGGTGGTGAACTTGAAGGGGGCCGCATATTAAAGAAGGAAACGGTTGAACTGATGCGCTATCCACATCATGATGGTTGGTTCGGACTCGGTTTTTCTATCGTAAATGGTAAGGCATCGAAAGACACCGATGATAAAGCACCAAAAGACACACCGGAGTCGATAGGAAGTTATAGTTGGGGCGGTGCCGCCGGGACCCTCTTCTGGATTGATCCTGAAAAAGAGTTGATCGGTTTGCTCATGACGCAGATCAGTGACGTGGCCTCTTCCCACGATCAGTTTAAAGTGCTAACCTATCAGGCACTCTCTGAATAAAGATTGCCATATCAGTAGTGTATCGCCAATTGTAAAAAGGGGGAATGGATTGAAAAAAATAATTTTCGTATGTTTACTACTTTTTTTTATGACGACATTCGCATTCGGGCAGGAACTCCCGGTGACCGTACCGGAAAAGGTCGGTGTTTCCACCGAACGTCTTAAGCGTATCCGACCCGTCATGCA
This sequence comes from Candidatus Poribacteria bacterium, assembly GCA_022819945.1. GTDB lineage: Bacteria > Poribacteria > WGA-4E > WGA-4E > WGA-3G > WGA-3G. The sequence continues at coordinate 32,628 of JAJEGI010000012.1, read as the reverse complement.
AGGGTACATTGATAACGGAAACCTACCCGGACTCCTGACAGCAGTCGCACGACGTGGGAAGATTGTGCATTTTGAAACCATCGGTATGCGAGATGTTGAAAATAGTAAACCTCTTGAACCCGATACAATATTCCGTATCTATTCCATGTCGAAACCGATTACCAGCATTGCTGTGATGATACTCTATGAGGAGGGACATTTTCAACTCGGCACGCCTGTTTCCAAGTTTATTCCTGAGTTTGAAAACATGAAAGTCTACAATGAGGATCAGACCGAGGTAGTGGATGCGAAGAAGAAAATAACCGTCAAGCATCTCCTCACGCATACGGCTGGGTTAACTTACGGCGGCGGCAATAAACCGATTGATGAACTCTATAGAAAGGCAAAGATTTTTGAACCCGGCTCAACACTCGCTGATATGGTCAAAAAACTCGGCGAAATCCCACTCGCGCATGAACCCGGTGAAAAATGGACTTACGGGGTCTCTACTGATGTCCTCGGCTACCTTATAGAGGTGATTTCTGGAATGTCGTTCGAGGAATTCCTTCAGGCACGCCTTTTTGGGCCCCTCGGCATGGTAGATACCGGATTTTCAGTGCCACCGGAGAAACGCGACAGGTTAGCGGCAGCGTATGGACCTACTGAGCAGAATGGACTCATACGTGTTGACAATCCGGCACTCGCAATCGATGAATTTACTTTTTTCCCCTCCGGCGGTGGTGGACTTCTCTCAACGGCTGCAGATTACATGCGATTTTCTCAGATGCTACTCAACGGTGGTGAACTCGACGGGGTCCGTATATTAGGAAAAAAGACGGTGGAACTCATACGCTACCCGCATCACGACAATTGGTTTGGACTCGGTTTTTCTATTGTTACGCAGAAAAATCCGCCAAATATTTTGGAGTCCGTCGGGAATTTCAGCTGGGCGGGTGCCGCCGCTACTGCCTTCTGGATTGACCCGCAAGAGGAATTGGTCGGCTTGGTCATGACACAACTTTTCGGGAACCGCTACCCGTTCCATCAGCAATTTCAAGTCTTGGCTTATCAGGCACTTACCGAATAAAGGGAAGTTACCAGAATAAAAAAGGGGAATGAAGTGAAAAAATTATTGACATTTACATGTTTACTACTTTTCTGTATCACTATACTCGCGTGCGGAACAGCTAACCTTGCCCCCGAACAAGATATTCAGACAGCAACGCTGAAAAATGTTGATGTCGCCTCGACACAAGGACTCCCCACAGCAATACCAGAAGATGTCGGTGTTTCTACCAAACGCCTGAAGCGCATCCGCTCTCTCCTGCAAGGTTACTACAATTCAGGACAAGTCTCAGGATTCCTAACAGTCGTGGCACGACGCGGGAAAATCGTCCATTTTGAAACCATCGGTATGCGAGATGTTGAAAATAGCAAGCCGGTTGAACCCGATACAATATTCCGTATCTACTCCATGTCAAAACCGATTACCAGTGTCGCGGTGATGATGCTTTACGAGGAAGGGCATTTTCAACTCGGTACACCCGTCTCTAAGTTTATCCCCGAATTTAAAAACATGAAGGTCTACAACAACGATCAGACGGAAATCTTGGACGCAAAGAGGGAGATAACAATCAAACATCTCCTCATGCACACTGCTGGGTTAACTTACGGTTGGGGCAATAAACCGGTCGATGCACTCTATAAAGAAGCAAAAATCCGTGAACCCGGCTCAACCTTGGTGGATATGGTGGAAAAACTCGGTAAGATTCCCCTCGTCCACGAACCGGGCGAAAGATGGACATATAGTGTCTCTACCGATGTGCTCGGCTACTTTGTGGAAGTCGTTTCGGGGATGCCGTTTGAAGAATTCCTCCAAACGCGAATCTTCGGCCCCCTCGGTATGGTAGACACAGCGTTTTCGGTGCCATCGGAGAAGGTAGACAGGTTCGCAGCACTCTATAGACCTACTAAAGAGAATGGACTTGAGCGGACACGACGACCAGCACTCGAAGTTGATGAATACACTTTTTTTCCATCAGGGGGCGGCGGCCTCGTCTCAACCGCCGCAGACTACATACGTTTTTCTCAGATGCTACTCAACGGCGGCGAACTTGACGGGGTCCGTATATTGGGTAAAAAGACCGTGGAATTGATGCGCTATCCGCATCACAACAATCGGTTTGGACTCGGTTTTGCAATTGTTACGGATAGAAATCCGCCGAACATCTTGCAGTCTATTGGGAGTTTCAGTTGGGGTGGTGCCGCTGCTACTACTTTCTGGATTGATCCGCAGGAGGAATTAATCGGCTTGCTTATGACGCAACTTCTCAATAACCGTTACCCATTTCAACAGCAATTTAAAGTCTTAACCTATCAGGCACTGACTGAGTAATGGTTATAAATTATAAGTTGTAAGTTAATCTCTTGTGGTAGGCGGTTGTATTGTGGTATCCACAGCAGCCCTGAATACCACAACACAGTCACTTATAACTGTTAACTAACAACTATTCCCCTGACAACTATCTCATAGGAGATTTTGATGGAAATATATGGAGGATTACCGCGGGCTGTGCCTGAAAATGTTGGCATATCAACCTCGCGGTTAGCGCGCATAGCACCGGTCATGCAAGGCTATGTTGATGCCGGAAAAATCCCTTGTGCACTGACGATGATCGCGCGGCGTGGTAAACTCGTCCATTTTGAAAAATTTGGTATGCAGGATATCGCCGCCGCCAAGCCGATACAATTCGACACCATCTTCCGCCTCTATTCAATGACAAAGCCGATTACGAGCATCGCGGTCATGATGCTCTACGAAGAAGGGCATTTTCAACTCAGTACACCCGTCTCCGAACTGATTCCCGCTTTCAAGGATATGCAAGTCTACACGGAAAACGGCGAAGCGACTGTTGCTGCGGAACGCGAAATAACAATAAAACATCTGCTCACGCATACCGCTGGGTTCACCTATGGCCTTGAAAGTGACCATCCAATTGCGCAGCGATATGAGGATCTCTTCTCGAACATCTACGCCCCCGCGAAAAAGGTAGACCTCGCGAAAGAGATGGAACTGCTCGGAAAGATACCGCTTTTTTTTCAACCCGGTACCAGATGGTACTACGGGATGTCATCTGAAGTGATCTGCTGCCTTATCGAAGCGGTATCCGGTATGCCACTTGCCGAATTTTTGAAGACGCGAATATTTAACCCGTCAGGTATGCGCGACACCGATTTCTCCGTGCCAGAGGAAAATGCGGATCGCTATGCAACATTATATGAACCCACGGAAGATGGCGGGATTCAGGGGGTTCAAGAAGTATTTGGTGCAAACGGACCCTTGAGTTTCAACCACAATGGTATTGGACTACAATCAACGGCTGCGGATTATCTCCGCTTCTGTCAGATGTTGCTCAACGATGGCGAGCTTGACGGCGTACGCCTGCTCGGACGAAAAACCGTTGAATGCGTCAGGACGGATCATCTCTCTAATGACTGCAAAATCCATTCTTTCTTCGAGCCAGGATATGGTTTCGGACTTGGGTTCCAGGTTGTCACAGATGGCACTGATACCCCAACACTCGGCTCTTTAGGCACTTACGAGTGGGGCGGTGCCGCATGTACCTGGTTTTGGATTGATCCTGTGGCGGACTTAATCGGTATTCTGATGACGCAGTTGTTCGTCCTTGATGTGGATCCGTCTGTGTTTTCGTTCTGGGAGTTCTTGAACCAATTCAAGGTTCTCACCTATCAAGCTATCACGAATTAAGTTGACGCAAACCGATAACCATTCTTCCAACAAAGGAGAATTTTTATGGCAATATATGATGGACTGCCTCGCGCGGTGCCTGAAGATGTCGGCATGTCCACCTCGCGATTGGAACGCATCGCTCCGGTCATGCAACGCTGGGTTGACTACGGGAAAATTCCGTGTGTATTGACGATGATCGCACGTGAAGGCAGACTCGTCCATTTTGAAAAATATGGCATGCAAGACGTTGCCACTGCAAAACCGGTAGAATTTGATACCATCTTCCGCATCTACTCGATGACGAAGCCGATTACCAGCATCGCGGTCATGATGCTCTACGAGGAAGGACATTTCCAGCTCGGTACACCCGTCTCTGAATTGATTCCCGCTTTCAAGGACATGCAGGTTTACACTGAAGGCGGCGAGGCTATTGTTGATGCAGAGCGAGAGATGACAATAAAGCATCTGCTCACACATACCTCTGGACTTATCTACGGTGGAGACTGGGAGCATCCGATTAATGAACGGTATAGAGCAGCGGATTTCTACGGCGGCGATCTTGCACACATGGCACAAGAACTCGGAAATATCCCGCTTCTTCATCATCCGGGTGATGCGTGGAACTACGGGATGTCTACCGATGTACTCGGTTATCTTGTAGAAGTCGTGTCTGGTATGCCGTTTGAGGAATTCTTGAAAACCCGAATTTTAAATCCATTAGGTATGCAGGATACCGCTTTCTCGGTGCCAGACGAAAAGGCTGATAGATATGCAACGTTATATGAACCCACAGAAGATGGTGGTATTCAGGTACTTGAGAACGCGCCAGTTTCGAGCGGACCGCTGAGTTTCTTCCATTCTGGTGGCGCAGGGCTGCTATCGACCGCCGCGGATTACCTCCGTTTCTGCCAGATGTTACTCAACGATGGTGAACTTGATGGCGTACGCCTGCTCGGAACCAAAACCGTTGAACTCATTAGAATGAATCATATCTCTGACGACTGGCAACCGCTTGAAAGAACAGGATGCGGTTTCGGGCTTGGATTTGCCGTTGTCACCAACGTCGCCGATACCAATAGCCTTGGTTCTGAAGGCACCTACAGTTGGGGCGGCCTCGCAAGTACGACGTTTTGGATTGACCCTGTGGAGGACCTCATCGGCATTTTGATGACACAATTAATCGGTGACTCCCCATTCCACGCCCAATTCCGAGTGCTAACCTATCAGGCAATTACCGATTAAATCTGCAAAGTAGTAGGCACGCGCCGTGTGCCGTTAGCCCTGTAAGGGCGGTATGTTTATAGTAATAAGTTAAAACTCCAGGAGAGAAAAATTATGCGCATTGCAGTCGTAACCGGCGAACACGGATTTCAAGAAAAACAATTCGATGCAGTATTTGAAAGTATGGAAGGTATCCAATTCGTCCGGGCAGATCTGGACGTTTTTGTAGAAGATCCAGACCAGAAGGACTACGATACCGTCGTGTTTTACAACTTTCACCGTCCCTATCCAACAGATGCCCAAGCGCAAAGTATTCTCGGTTTAACAGAACGCGGACAGGGTATGGTCATTTTACATCACGCCATCTTAGCGTTTCCGGAATGGGATGCCTATTCCGAGATGTGTGGGGTTGACGATCGCGGCGCGTTTGGATACTATCCTCGTCAAACACTCCAAGTACAAATCACTGATGCCGACCATCCGATTACCGAAGGACTCACCGAGTGGGAAATGGGTGATGAGACGTATACAATGAAATCTGCTGGCGATGATAGTTCAATTCTTTTGACGGTTGATCACCCGAATAGCATGGATGTCCTCGGTTGGGCGCGTGAATACGGAAAATCTCGCATTTTCTGCTTTCAGAGTGGGCACGACGATGTAACCTTTTCTAATCCAAACTTCCGAGAAGTACTACAACGCGGCATTCACTGGTGCGCGAAAGTGTAAGAGAGTATGCGGATAATGGAACATTACATTTTTGGGCATTGTCCATCCAGAACGGCTTGGATCCGTATGCTCTACATCGGAATCTATTGTGTTCTTTTCCTACTTTTTTCAACAAAGATGCTCGTAAATGCTAATAAAGGGGAGATTATGGCACGTACAAAGTATTCGGTAGCGGTAAAAACGATTGACGGTTTTCAAGTTTATTACATCCAACAAGATGAGAAAGCAGTTGCTGAAATCGTACCCGCACTCGGCAATAACTGCTACGCCTTCAAGGTAGCAGACGGCGACACTTGGTTGAATTTAATAGACGCACCGCCGGACCTTGCTACATTGGAGGAACGACCAACCGCTTACGGCAATCCGATTCTGTTTCCATTCCCCAACCGAATCCGGAACGGCACGTGGCAATTTGAGGGAAAAACCTATCAGTTTGACAAACCGCCCGAATCTCCAACCACAATCCACGGTTTGCTGTTGAATCAACCCTATCAAGTCGAAAGCCATACCGCTGATGAAAATAAAGCGACACTGGTATGCTCCCTTAATTCTCAAGATTTTCCCGATGTCGCTCGCCAGTATCCATTTCCCTTTAAAATTGAGATTACCTATATCCTTAAAGATGCTGTGTTAACGATGGAAACTTCCATCAAAAATACCGGTGATCGGAATATGCCGATGGGCTTCGGGATCCATCCCTATTTTAGTGTAGACCTCGGCACCGAAGCAAATGCGTCGCAAGCGATAATTACCGTCCCTGCCGCCAAGTATTGGGAACTCGATGAAGTCCTCGTGCCAACGGGAAAACAACAAGATGTTAGCGGAACACTGGACCTGCAGCGTGGGCAACCCTTCGCGAAACTCAAACTTGATCATGTCTTTACGGACGTTCAATTAGTTGATGGCGTGAGTCGATGCCGCATTGAGAATCAGGATACCGGATACGGTATGATAATGGAATCAGATGCACAGTTCAGAGAACTGGTTGTCTATACACCGCCGGATAGAGATGCCATCTGTTTTGAACCTTACACCTGTCCAACAGACGCAATTAACCTTGAGGCACGCGGGGTCCCCGCAGGCGTGATTGTACTCGCACCCAATGAAACGTTTTCCGGTACCGTTCGCTTTATGTCACAGTAGTCGGCACACGCCGTGTGCTGTCTACTTAAAAGCGCGCAACCTTAAGGAGAACACTGTTTGATGCGTGCCTTATTCCTTTTTCCAGTTTTCTTGCTAATTACGCAGCCGTGTATAGCAATCCGTGAAGGCACAGCGACTGCAGATGTCTTTATCAAACGCTACGAGCACTCTGGCGACTTCGGGAAACTCGCGCTCTGGCACGAAGCCGCAGCAGAATGTCTTATGCATATCTCCGTTCCGATGAACAAAATTGCCCACGGTTACTATACACAGCAAGGATACAAGCAGTGGACAGCACGAGCGAAAAAAGAGGCACGCGAGATTCAAAAGCAGTATGAATACCACCGCAGGCATGCCAGAATTGCTTGGCAGAAATCAGAAACCCCGGACCCCATACTCGATGCCGAGCGTGAGAACATAGCAAAATTTATCGCAACATGGCTCCCACGCTATCCGGATCGGTTTTACGAATTTGGCATCTATCCTACATTTTTCAAGAAACAGCGAGAATTAGCAGAGCAGAAGGGCGATTACGTAAAGGCACTCCAACTTGAAGCGGATGCGGCAGCAATGTGCGCAACACAATATGAAAAAATTCCGATCGCCTATGGTCTCAAGAGGTATCAAAAACACCGAGACGCATACCGTCAACACACATTGCTACTCCAGCACCTCGCACAGCAGCACCCGAAGAGATTACCCAAAGCGGTGAACGCGGCTAAACAGATAGCGCGTTCACTCGAAACTCAGGCGGTTCCGGCTCTGCAAAAAGCAGACGTAATACGACACATCGCAAAGTCGGATGCGCGCGTCAAAACCGCTTTAGGAGATCAGACCGGCGTTCACGCATACCCATCTTTTCAAGGATTCGCGTGGATCGTCCGTTTCACTAATCACAGTCGAGGGAACCTCGTGACTGCAATTATTGATGAAAAAACTGCCGAAGTATTAGACGTATTTTAAGGTATATTGTGACCAGAACTGAAAACTCATTTTTTCTTGACAATAACTTTCGACTGTGAAAAAATAAAAAATAGTTAAGTTTTTCAGACCAGCCAAAACGATTTTGGGGTATTGAAACGGTTTCATACAAAATTCGTTTTTACTGATGATAACGAATCTGGTTGATGGCAGTAGCATTTTCTTCATTGACACTGCCTAAATTTTTCACTTTCAGTGAATTATCAAAATATGTAGACACTCAGTGGTAGGCGCGCTTTGGGTGCACGCCGGTTGCTGGTGTCTTATTAGTTAATTATAAAATTTACTATAAGAATAAAGGGGATTCAACATGATTAAAAGAAAAATTGCAACATTCGCGTTTATATTCGCAATTGTTGCTTTAGTTATCGGGCTTTCCGGTTGCGAGAGGATACCGCCGCCTCCGGTGATGGATGATGCTGAAATGCCGACGATGGTTGAAGGGATTACTATCGGTGTTGCCTTAGCGGAGACAGGAGAATTCGCCGAACCGTATGGAATACCAATGAGACGCGGCCTTGAGTTGGCACAGGAAGAGATTAATATGCTCGGCGCGAACATCACGTTCGTCTCTGAAGACCCTCAGAGTACCATAGCAGGCGCAAAGGCAGCTGTTCAGTCATTGGTGGATCAAGGCGTACCTGCCATCATCGGGATTGGTATCTCAACACATCTTGAACAGGCTTTTCCGATTGCGCAAAACGCTGGGGTGATCGCTTTTAGCCCGATCTCCTCCGCTTCGGGGCTAAGCGCACTTGGCGATTATATCTTCCGCACAGGGCTCACTGTTGGCGTACTAAATTCAAATGGTACGATCGTGACCCACGAGAAACTTGACTATAAAAAAGTCGCACTGATATATGATGCCGCCGATACCTACTCTACAAGTAGCAACGAGGCATTTAGGAAAACGCTTGAGGGACTCGGTGTGGAGATTCTAACGGTGGAAACCTTCCAAACCGGCGATACCGATTTTTCTACACAACTCACCAATATAAAGGGCATGGCACCTGACGCGCTCTTTGTCTCTGCGCTCGCAGGAGAGATGACGCAGATTATCACTCAGGCGCGAGATGAAGATAGTGGTATCGGGGATACTGTTCGCCTGGTTGTTCCTGATTTGACTGCGAAAGAAATCCAAGAAGTCGGTGATGATGCCGAGGGGATAATAACTTTTTCGGGCTGGTTTGGTATGGCTGACACACCCGGAAACCAAGTCTTCGTCGAGAAATACGAAGCAAAACACGGTGTTGAACCTGGACCGTGGGCAGCGCAAGCGTATGCAACCCTCCATATTCTCGCCAACGCGATTATGAACGCGGAATCGACGGATGCAGCCGCGATTCGCGACGCACTCGCGCAGACAATGGATCTGCCGACGATTTTAGGCAATTTCTCGTTCGATCCCGACGGCGATGCCATATATGATCCAAGTGTATTTACCGTCAAGGGGGGCGAACTTCAACTCTTTGAAGCAGTAGCACCTCAGATGACTACTGATGCGACGATTCCCATCGGCCTTCTCACATCTCTGACCGGGATACACGCAGAAGCGTATGGGCTACCAATGCAACGTGGCTTTGAGTTGGCACGAGAAGAAATTAATATGCTCAGCGGTGCGAACTTCACCTTCATCACTGTGGATGATAAAAGCACCGTAGAAGGGGCAAAAGCCGCCGTACAACAATTGGTAGATCAAGGCGTGCCTGCTATGGTCGGGTTGGCAATCTCATCGATGCTCAAACCTTCTTTTCCTATCGCACAAGAGAATGGAGTCGTAGGTTTCAGCGGGGTCTCCTCCGCTGCCGGTTTGAGCACCGAAATTGGGGATTATATCTTCCGCGCAGCACTCGCCGTGGACAAACTGATTCCCCCCGGCGTGGCGGCAACGCATCAGAAGCTCGGCTACAAAAAAGTGGCGATCATATATGATGCGAAAGATGAGTACTCTACCAGTGGCAAGGAAGAGATCGAGAAAGCACTTATGGCGAACGGGGTCAAGATTCTGACCGTGGAAGCCATGGAAACCGGCGATACTGATGTTTCTACGCAACTCACCAATATAAAGAACTTGGAGCCTGACGCGCTCTTTATCTCTGCGCTTTCACAAGAGATGACTGTGATTATCAAGCAAGGGCGAGATCCTGAAGTCGATATCCCCGACACTGTTCCGTTTATTGTACTCGATTTGACCGAGAAAGAAATCGGAGATGTGGGGGCTGCCGCCGAAGGGGCGATAACCTTTATTGCATGGTTCCATGAATCTAACACACCTCGAAACCAAGACTTCGTCCAGAGCTATCGGGCGAAATACGGTATTGAGCCTGAACCGTGGGCGGCGCAGTCGTATGCAACCTTCTATATTCTCGCCAACGCGATTGCGAAGGCACAGTCAACAGATTCTGCTGATATTCGCGACGCACTGGCGCAGACGATGGATTTCCCCACAATTTTAGGTAATTTTTCTTTTGACCCGGGTGGAGAAGCAGTGCATGATCCCGTTGTACTTACGGTCAAAAACGGGGAACTTCAGCTCTTTGAATAACCTCGCCAGTGGATGAATATAACCAGAGCCTTGTCATCAACCACTCGTTGACGGCAAGGCTCTTGCTTTTATTTAACCATCTCTCTGAAGCCAGAGGGCCGATAGACAGTTAATAACCGACAGATGTCCTAATTACACTTTTGTTACTTTTTTCTTAAATAATATGCTAAAATAATTTAACCTATTAACTTCAATGCATGCGTTGTTTTCATGCTTGTTAAAAACCCTATTTTGGTCTGGGTCGTTGACGAAAAAAGATACATCATCCTATAAATCCTGATTTAGACAAGTGAGTATCAGCAATCGGTATGTGGCAGATGCAAATATTCTTTTCTACCACAACCGCTCTTTGCTGATAGCTGATAGCCGAGAGCCAATAGCCATGATGAAACGCTCTAAAATTTTGCCAGTGGGTATCTTACTTCTAATTATAATCTGCTCCGAATTCTCGCTGATTAAAGCAGAGAATCCACCTCTGGCGGATACCCATTCACATATCACTCCGGGTGAGCTGCTAATCCGTTTGACACCGGAGGCAGCATCGAACTTTGAACGGTTACATGCAAACGCACCTATCTCTGTTCTGAACGCAAAGCACAACGTAGAATCACGGCACCAGTTATTTCCATATCTCGCGCGCCCATCGCTCAATCCAAATTTAAAACGTATCTACCTGTTACGATTCTCTCCTGACGCACCACTCGAAGCACTCAAAGCTGCGTACCAACAGAATCCGCTCGTTGAGGCAGTCGAATATAACTATCTCCGTCCGACACTCGCAGACCCAGTCATCCCGAATGACCCAAAATACCCAGAGCAGTGGAGTCTGCCACTGATGAAATTACCGCAGGCGTGGGCAGTCGAAAAAGGCAACCGAAGTGTCGTGATTGCCATCATCGATTCCGGTATTGATTATAGACATGAGGATTTGGCACCCAAAGCGTGGATAAACCCTGGCGAGATCGCAGAAAATGGACTTGACGACGATGGCAATGGCTACACTGACGACATCTATGGCTGGGATTTTACCGATGCCCCCAATTTACAGGCAGAAGGCGATTATCTTGAAGGTGATAACGAACCCATTGATGAAAGTGGACACGGCACGCATGTTGCTGGCATCGCGGGTGCCATGCCAAATAACGGAATCGGCGTTGCTGGTGTAGCGTGGGACTGTCCGCTCATGGCAATACGCGCTGGACTCTCACTCGGCGGAAGTTCACGCATGCAGGACGATGATTCCGCATCAGCGATTGTCTATGCCGCTGACAACGGGGCAAGTGTCATTAATATGAGTTGGGGGAGCGAGCGCCGTTCTTTCGTTATTCAGGATGCAATTGATTACGCTTATGCACAGGGTGCTGTTTTGGTGGCCGCTGCTGGAAATTCTCAGAAACCCACTGCGATCTTTCCCGCTGCTTACCGGAAAGTCATCGCTGTGGCATCCACAGAGCAGCATCAGCAGCGGTTTTATCAATCCAATTTCGGTGCTTCCATTGATATCGGTGCCCCGGGCAACGTGATCCTCAGCACACAAATTAATAACCAATATCGGCTCCTCACCGGGACCTCTATGGCATCGCCTCACGTCTCTGGTGTCGCAGCCTTGCTACTCGCAAAACGACCCGCACTCACACATGAAGAGGTTCGGGACATACTTATTAACACTGCCGATCCAGTCTACCGAGAGGATAGTGATGAATTAGACGAAAAATTCGTCGGGGCAGGCACTGTCAACGCGCAACGCGCACTCTTCGCAAGCAGCGCATTACAAGCACGCATCCTCTCACCTGAAACCAATAGCGGAGGCGCAGATTCAATTACCTTTATCGGCAATACAGGCGGCTATAAATTTCAATCGTGGCAGTTGAGTTACGGGGAATCTACTGTTCCCACTGAATTTACACCCTTCACCCAACCAGCAACCACACAAAAAATCGGCGAAACACTGACGATCTGGGATACAACAACTGTTCCGGAAGGTATCTACACTGTCCGATTAACAGTAACCGCCACGGACGGACACCAAACGCACGATCAGGTTGTCTTGAGCGTAGACCGGACACCACCTCAAGTTATCTCTCTCACTGCAACCGAAACGCTTTATGCTGAACGGAGTCTTACGCTTTTCACCTGGGCAACGGACGATGTTACACGGAATACACTCTATTACCGCCGCAAAGGTAGCCTCGCACCTTTCGCACCTTTTAGCACGACGGATCTCGGGGTAGAGCATGCCCTCTCCTTAGGTTTTGAACCAGGAACCTACCAGTTCTTTGTTGAGTCAGAGAATATCACGAACCTTAAAACGAAGGAAGATAATGACGGGGCATTTTACACAGTGGATGTCGCCACAGGATATATCTCGCCGAATGGTTTCTCTGAAAAACCCCTCGGTATCCCGCCACTTCATATCGCAAATGTAATCGCAGATTTTGACGGTGATGGTCAACCTGAGATCGTCGGGAGCCCATTGTCATCAGATGCTGTTGATAGCGAGGTACAAGCTGCTATCCTCACAATCTATGAACGCTCACCAAGCGGTGAATACGAATTGGTACATTCCCTTGAGAGCATCGAAAACCTATCTAATCTGCAAGAATTCGTTACATGGGCAGTAGATGACACAGATAACGATGGGCTGCCCGAAGTACTCGCTACTGATGATGAGCGGACTTTTCTCATTGAGAGTGACACGCTTCGGGGGTACCCACACCAAGTTATTTGGGAAACCCCGTTCCTTGCTGGCGGCACTATTGCTGACCTGGATCGCGATGGGCACAAAGAAATTATCGGTGCTGATAACAACAACGACCGACTCCTTGTTTTTGAATACGACAATGCCGCGAATACCCATGTCGAGAAAGCCGTTTTGATAAATGAAACGCCCGGTTCTAACGTATTCGCACAACGTTTCGCTATTGATGATTTTGATAGTGATGGACGCACGGAGTTGGTAGCCGGTGATAGTGAAGGCGAACTTTTTATTTATGAATCTATTTCCACCAATAATACCTTCCATCTTGAGTGGCAAACGCAGCTGCCGCTGAAAAATATTACCCAACTCGCTTCAGGCGACCTTACCGGAAATGGCAACCCAGAATTTGTCGTTGGCGGTTTATTATCCTTACCGGATAACCCCTCAGGACCACTACTCTGGAAATTTTTCATCTTTACCTATACACCTCATGGCTACGCGATCCTATCAGAAGGAGAACGTGATGCAACCCTCGCAATCGCGCCACATCGACGAAATGCGAATAGTCTCGCTATCGCAGATCCAGATCGTGATGGTTCCAATAACCTGATCATTGCTACATATCCGAACCTCTATGTAACCCAATGGGACGGCGCTGCCTTGAGACCACTATGGCACCGAAAAATAGAGAAATCACCCGCGATCTTCACTGCTGACCTCAATCAAAACGAGTTTGACGAGTTTTACGTTAATCTTGAGGACGGAATTTATCGTTTTGAATCTGTCTTCGCAACGGACCCAGATGGCACTGATAGACTCACACCGTGGAATGTTGAGGCGAAACCCTTGACGCAGAAGGTAGTACAGGTTACGTGGAATGCTCAGCAGAACGACGAAACGAACACCCAACCTTCCAACCTTCCAACCTTCCAGCCTTTTAATGTCTATCGCGCACAAGGTGAAAAAACAGAGGCACCTGCACGTGACGCTTTTGAGAAAGTTGCCGAAAATCTAACTGTCACCAGATTCTTGGATCGGCATGTGATAAAAGATAACACCTACTGGTATGCTATTACGACTAAGGATACTAACGGAACCGAAACGCCGCGCACTGAACCTATTTCCGCGACACCGAGGGAACCCCCCCAATTAATTCGAGCGACCTATCACCAACCTGAAAAGGAGACGCATACGGCGCAATATGGGTTTCAAATTGACACCGCCAACGAAGGCTCCGAGCGAAGGAACTTCTGGGTGATTGTTACATTTGACAGACGGATGAATCTCGGTATTGCCGACGAGAGCCGATATGTATTGCGGGAAGTGCAACAAATTGGGGGTGTGAATCCAGTATCGGCTATCCGGGACCGGATGGGGACACGGGCACTTTTAGCGTTTGACACAGATAGTCTGCTGCAACACTTCGGGCAGCCACTTACCGACACGAGTGATCAGTATGAGATTACCGTGTCCAATGTCGCAGATATTGATGAAAATGCGATTCGCGGTGCCACACGTCCGCTTGAAATACCGAGCAGCCTTACAATGACAGCAGTGTCAGATTTGACACAGGTACGCGTCTATCCAAATCCAGTGCGACCCAACGTAGATGATAGAGGCGTGATTACTTTTGACAAACTCCCTATCGGCACCCACATCCAACTCTTTACAGCCAACGGTGAATTGCTTGAAGCATTAGACGTTAACGAGCAGGACCACAACCGAAAAGAGTGGTGGCTGACCAGCAATAACACCGGAGATGTGTCGACCGGTATCTATATCTACGTCCTCGAATTTGAGACGGAAAGAAAGATAGGCAAAATCGCGGTGATTAAGTAGTTATTGGTTGTTGGTTAAGAGGTTTATTGTGGCGATTACCAATTCTGTCACTGCCATAATGTATTAACCGAAAACCGAAAAGGCGCAGCCCGTACCGACAACTATTTAGGAGTCAGTATGCAGGATTTCAAGAAGTTGCAGGTGTGGGAAAAATCTCATGATTTAACGTTGAAGATTTATGGGGTAACGTCCCAATTCCCTCGTGACGAAATATATGGATTGACAAGCCAAATTCGTCGAGCGTGTGCGTCTATACCAACAAACATTGCTGAAGGTTGTGGAAGGGAGAGTCCCGCAGACTTCGCGCGTTTTCTTCAGATAGCAATGGGATCCGCAAGTGAAACAGAGTATCTTGTGCTTCTTGCTCACGATCTCAAATACCTCACCGCAGATCAATATGCTGAATTAATAGATACAATCGTCCGCATAAAGAAGATGCTAATCAATTTACAAAAAAGTGTCAGAACCATGAGTCGGTAGGGATACTTGATTAAATCATATCTCTCTTTACCAATAACCAACAACTAAAAACCATGAACGACTTTATTCTTATCGCTAACCCAATCTCCGGCAAGGGGAACGCAAAAAATGTTGCTGAACAAGGCTACGCCGCCCTTACCGAATCCGGACAGCAGGGGCAATTGGTGTTGACTTCGGTATCCGGCGATGCGAAGCGTTTCGCACAAGAAGCCATTGCTGATGGCACTCGGTATGTGATTGCTTGCGGCGGCGATGGAACACTCCACGAAGTCGTCAACGGCATCGCGACGATTCCTGATGTGACCTTAGGGGTCCTGCCTTGTGGTCGCGGGAACGATTTTGCTGCAGCTGTTGGCATTCCACTGAAGCCTGAAGCAGCAATCGCAACGCTCCTCTCTGGCACTCCGATTCGTGTAGATTTAGGATGCTGCTATAGTAACCGTCAGTTGTCAGCAATCAGCAATCAGCAAAAGCCTCTTTCAACAGAATCTGTAACCCGAAATGAAATGGAGGGGGGATCTACGGAAAGGCACTTTAATGCTCAAACCCCACTGACCGAACCGCAAGGTATAATTAAAAAATATTTCATCACCATTGCGACCTGCGGTTACGATACAGAGGTAAGTCGCCGCGCTGCCAAAGGCACCCCCTTATTTGCCGGAACAGCCTCTTACGCCTATGCAGCTGTAGAGACGCTATTTTACTACGAACCACCTTTCGTCCGACTTGAAGGCGACTTTGGCACTCACGAGGGACCACTCCTCCTCGCTGCAACCGGTATTACAAGCCGATACGGCGGTGGGTTTCAGATTGTCCCAAACGCACGTATCAACGATGGGCTTTTCGATGTCTGCATTATCCGGCCAGTCTCATCTCTAACAGTACTCCGACTCTTGGTGACACTTTTTTGGGGTGGACATGTGTCCCACCCCGCCGTTTCTATCCACCAGACCCGAACTCTAAAAATTGAAACCGATACACCGATGCTACTATATGCCGATGGCGAACCGATGTGCGAAACGCCAGTCACAATTGAAATCATCAAACACGGATTAATGGTGAAGTCGCCCCAGCATTCGTAAGAGGTCCAAAGCAATTGAGAACCGCAGACACCTACGAATCCTCAGGATACATCTGCTCTATCGCATCGCTATAGCGTTCTGTAATAACATTTCGTTTCAACTTCAGTGTCGGTGTCATCTCATCGGCTTCCTGTGAGAATTCCTTTTCCAGTAGCGCGAACCGTCGCACCTGTTCAAAATCTGCGAAATCCGTCAAACGGCTCCGAATTTCACTTTGAAGGTGCTGTTTCACCTCGCGTGCTTGAAGCATGGCTGGTAAATCTGTTGTGTCAACGCTATTCTCAGATGCCCACGCTTTAAGTGCATCAAAATTCGGAACAATCAACGCCGCAAGATTTTTACGCTCGCTACCGACTACCATAATCTGACTGATGAAAGGGCTTCGCACCAACTCACTCTCGATCGGTTGTGGGGCAACATTTTTACCGTTGGAAAGCACGATGATATTTTTCTTCCGATCGGTAATCTTAACAAAACCATCTTCATCAATAATACCAATGTCGCCTGTGTGGAACCACCCATCTTTGTCAATGACCTCTGCTGTTGCAGCTTCGTTGTTGAAATACCCCTTCATCACGTGTGGACCGCGGGTTAGGATCTCACCATCTTCTGCAATCTGTACCTCTATACCAGGGACTTGTGCACCAACGGTTCCAAACTTCCACTTTCCCGGATGGTTCATACTAATCACAGGCGAGGTCTCCGTTAATCCATAGCCTTCCAAAATCAATATCCCTGCTGCATGGAAAAATTCAGCGATGGATTGCGGCAACGCCGCACCACCTGAGACAAAAAACCGTAACCTTCCACCCGTCGCTTCCTTCAACTTCGCAAAAACGAGCTTGTCCGCGATACTTTGCTGCAACCGCAAAATTGCAGACGGCTTTTTCCCTTGCTGAATCGCTGAACTCACGGATGAACCGACTGAAACACCCCAGTGGAAAATTTTCTGTTTCAGCGGCGAACCCTCTTGCACCGCACGCAAGATTCTCTCATGCATCGTTTCGTAAAGCCTTGGAACGCTCAGCATTACCGTGGGGGCAATCTCTTTCATATTCTGTGCCACCGTGAACGTACTCTCCGCATAGGCTATCTTCGCACCAGAAAACAGCGGCACATAATGCCCACCGAGTCTTTCAAAGACGTGTGATAACGGCAGGAACGACAGCAACACGTCGGTTTCACTCACATCAATCAACGATTTGCACGCCTCTACATTTGAAATGAAATTCGCATGCGTCAGCATAACACCCTTTGGGTTGCCGGTTGTACCAGACGTATAGATGATCGTTGCGATGTCGTCTTCATTCGCAGCCGCATCTGTTTCCTCGCCATCCAATTCACAGACTGTCGCAAATTCGGTAACACCTTCCGGAATTTCATCTTCGATTGAATCGAAGATAATAATCTGTTCAAGCGTCGGCACCTCATCTCGAATTGAAGCTACCTTCTCCAACTGCTTTTCCGTGGATACACAGATAATTTTTGCACCCGAGTCTTTCAGAATATAGCCGACCTGTGCTGCAGTCAGCGTTGAGAACATCGGAACAGTTACCGCGCCTGTTTTAAGAGTCCCAAAGTCTGTGATTGCCCATTCTGGACAATTCTCTGATAGAATCGCGACTCGGTCATCCTTCTGTACCCCTAACGCGCTAAGTCCTTTACTGAAAGCATCTACCGATTCGCCAAATTCGGTGTAAGAGATGTCTTGATAGGTACCACCTTTCGGCTTACGGGCAAGTGCAGGTCTATTCCCGTAGTGCTGAATCGCTTCTTCAAACATGGATATCAGTGTCATACATTGCCTCTCCTACTGTCGTTTGTGATAATCCTAACATACGGCATAACGCAAGTCAAGTTAATCGTTACTATAGTAATTCAGCCCCTATCCTAAACTTGGACTACTTTTTTAATCCTTTTCAGCGCAATTACCCGCCTCATCTCTAAATTATCCCTCAATGTCGTTTTTTCTTGCATTTGTATTACAAATTATGCTAAACTATTACAAATTATCACAGCAGACCTTAGTTTGATCAGAATTTACCGGTTATAGAGATGAAGAATTAGTGCCGCTGAAAAATAAAAATTCGCAAAATTCTGGGAAATATGGTAAACTCTATCGTCAAGTCATCCGCTTCTGCCTGAGGAGACGTTCACATGTACGATAAGAAGAATCCTAAAGATGTTAGCGCGAGCCCTAACAAGTACGACCTGTTTACTGAAGATGACGAAGAGGTTGAAGAGGAACTCACCTCTGAGGAAGAGGAGCTGAGTTCTGGCTATTCGTTGCAGCTAATTCACCACCTTATCACTGAAACACCACCAGAGGACCGTCGCCGCCGATGGCTCTTAGAGCTACGTCGCTCTATTCTCAGCGATGAAGGTGAGTTTCAGGAGAGGATTCAAGCCATTCAGCAGGAAGCACTCCGTATCCACGCGGAAATGGAAGCACAGATTGAAAAACTTACTTCACCCGCAAATCGGATCGGGACCTTGCTCGGATTGCCTAAAGATGACATTGCCCGCGTCATCGTCGGTGGTTCTGAATACTACGCCAATCTTGATACCCAACTCGATCCCGGAAATTTGAAGAAAGGATTCAGTGTGCTGCTGAACGATGCTTTTGTCGTCGTTGGTGAACTCGGATACAACGATGCCGGACCCATCGCAAAAATAGCCGATGTTATGCCCGATGGGAGGCTCCGTATTGGGCAAGAACCTAACGCACAGACTGTTATCCTTGAGCGCTCCGCAGACCTCACCGACGCAAAACTAAAGTCTGGTGATGAGGTGCGGGTTGACTCCAACTTCAGGGTCGCCCTTGAACATATTCCTACGAAAGAAACCGATGCTTACGCCCTTGAAGCAGTACCGAACATCCCTTGGTCTAAGGTGGGCGGACTTGACGAAACTATCCAAAAAATTAAGGATACAATCGAACTGCCAATCTTGCATCCTGAACTCTTTTCGCGTTTCCAATACAGCGCACCGAAAGGCTTTCTCCTCCACGGTCCACCAGGATGTGGAAAAACACTCATCGGTAAAGCAACCGCATATAACCTAACGCAGCAGCTCAAAAGAGAAAGTGGCGAAGATGTTGAAGGTTGTTTCCTACACATCAAGGGACCTGAGATTCTGAACATGTGGCTCGGCGAATCCGAACGCAAAGTACGAGAAATATTTCAGATCGCACGTGAGAAAAAAGAAGATGGCAAGTTAGCCTTTGTGTTTATAGACGAGGCAGAATCTATATTAGGCACACGGCGCGCCCTGAGATCGCATAGTATCTCCAATACACTTGTTCCCATGTTCTGCGCTGAAATGGACGGGATTGAGTCGCTACAGGATGTCGTTATTATCCTTGCAACAAACCGACCCGATCTGATTGATCCAGCCATTCTACGCCCTGGGCGTATTGATAGAAAAATTAAAGTAACCCGCCCAGACGCAGACGCTGCAAAGGATATCTTCCGAATCTATCTTACAACCGAACTTCCTATCGAATCAGAAATTGACCACGATACCGAAGCAGAAGCAGCGGAAACACCACCAGAAGTTATCCCGGCTGAGAAGGCAGTTGAAGACCTAATCGCCCAGACAGTTGATGAGATGTTTCGTGAGGATGAGGACAACCGATTCCTTGAAGTCTCACTGAGAAGCGGCAGACGTGATATTCTCTATCGCGGGCATTTGTGTAGCGGCGCGATCATCGAGTCAATCGTGCAGCGAGCAAAAGAATCCGCACTTAAACGCGCAATCCAGAACCCAGAGAAAGAGAGTGGAATCTCACGCACCGATCTCTTAGACGCACTCGCCGCAGAGTATCGTGAAAGCGAAATCTTCCCGCCGACCGAGGCAACCGAGGATTGGCTCAAGCTCCTTGATTACGATCCAGCCAACGTCGTCAAAGTTACACCTATCAAAGCTGAAAAGCGGGAACGGCGTAAAACGTCCGGCTCGCGTGTCATTTAGGTTTTTTAATGATACCTTGTGGGAGAACAACGTAGATTTAGACTTTGACGTGCCTTTCTTAAATCCGCCCTCCACTACGTTACGGGCTATGGTTTTGATGGTATACCGTATAAAAAAATTATTATAATGGTTATGGATTCACCAGAAACCTGCGCGTAATGGAATGGAGCGCAGCCCCAGAGGCTCGTAGTTTAAAAAATGGAAAGACTTTTTGGAATTGAAACCGAATACGGAATAACGCTCGAAAATGAAGCACACATTGATGCCGTCAAACAGTCGATTGAACTAATAAAAAGTTATCGCCAAGAGGACTTTCGACCTGTATGGGATTATCGGGGTGAAGACCCCTTTCGAGATGAACGCGGCTTTCGCGCAGAGACACTCTCCAATCATCCTGATGAGAAGGAAGAGGAGGAACGCGATCGGAAACGCAATAAGAAGGAACGCCTCTCTTTTGTAGAAATTAAAAGTGATCACATCCTCGTTAACGGCGCGCGGCTCTATAACGACCACGCACACCCGGAATATTCTACACCTGAATGCAGCAGCTTGTTTGATCTTGTCGCACATGATAAAGCTGGCGAACGTATCCTTCACCGATGTGCTGAAACGCGCAGCCAGAAACTTGGAAAACGTGTACTCTTATACAAGAATAATACCGATTTTCACGGACATAGCTACGGATGTCACGATAATTACTTGATGGCACGTGAAGTCCCCTTTGAGATACTCAAACAGGGCATTATGTCGTTCTTTATTACACGACAAATCTTCGCAGGCACCGGAAAAATCGGTATCGAAACCGAAGCAGGACTCGCAACACCAGGACACTATCAGTTGTCCCAACGCGCCGATTTCTTTCACGTTGAGGCGAGTGTTGATACGATGCACAACCGGCCCATCGTTAACACGCGAGACGAACCACATGCTGATGCCTCTAAATACCGAAGATTGCACGGTATTGCAGGCGACGCAAATATGTCCGAATACGCTACAGCACTCAAAGTTGGCACAACGGCACTTGTTATCGCATTGATCGAACAGCGGAGGATCCCAGAAAGCCTAGCACTCGCCAATCCGATTGATACTATCAAAACCGTATCCCATGATCAGACGTATCGGTGGATGGTGATGACTGAAGACGGAAAAACCATGTCTGCTATTGATCATCAGCGTGAGTATCTCGCGCTCGCTCAAAAACATCTCACTGATGTTGGAGGGCTTGAAACTGATTGGGTGCTCACCGAGTGGGAGGATACACTCAACACTCTTGAGAAAGATCCGATGTCCCTGATTGATCGCCTCGATTGGGTTGCCAAAAAATGGTTACTTGAAACTTTTATCGAAGAAGAAGGAGTCGCTTGGGACGATACATGGCTCCAGAGTTTGGATTTGGAATATCATAACATCGATCTCGATGAAGGGCTATACTACGGTATCCCGATGCGGCGTGTTGTCACAGACGATCAAATTGAAGCAGCACTCCATAACCCGCCTGCTGGCACACGCGCATATTTCCGTGGGCGCGCTGTTGATCGGTTCCGTGATTCTATAAAAGCGATCCAATGGGATAGCATTACTTTCATCGTGAACGGGCGCACCCGAGAAGTTAATCTTAATGCGCTCGCAGAAGCAGAGGTCGCACATCAATATAATGAGGCACTTGACGAATCACCGACTGTTGAAACCTTGATTAAAAAATTGCATTTGTAAAAAATTCTTCGTTACATAGATATCGGTTGAAGAGGGTGGAACTAACGGTTGCGATGCCCGCGAAAATCTCTTGTAACTGACAACTCTCACTGCGAGGCAAACTGATAACCACTAAAAAGGAGAACTAAAATGGCAGCCAATATGATTGCTCAGCTTGAACGTAAGCAGAGAGATACAAAACCTATCGGACCCGGTGATGGCGATGCGGATAACGAGGGACCAAAGCGTCAGAAAGTCAGTCGCCCTGATACGCAAGAGCTCCTCAAACGCATGCGACGCGTTGACAAAGATCAGTCCCGGCGTTACCGCCAAAGAACGGGGGAATGATGAACGATACGGGCAATTTCCTGAATCGAATAGGCATAGAAGACAGAGAACTGGCACTGCAGGAAGCCACGAATCACAACGGTGACTTCCTCAACCTCTTGAAGCACGCAGACTATCCCTTGAAGATAGACTTGCCATCCGAAACCACACAGCAGGGGGCCGATGTTGAGATAGCACACAGCACTACCGTTGTGGCTGTTCGGTATCGCGATGGCGTCATAATCGCAGGGGATCGGCGTGCGACTGCCGGAACTGCTGTTATCTATGACCGAGCAGAAAAGGTTTTGCAGATTGATAGGCATTCTGTCCTTGCTATTTCAGGTTCGCCCGCAATCGCTTATGAAATCGCCAGAATATTAGAGCATTCCTTTCAGTACTTTCGGCGCAGCCAACTTCAAGAGTTGAGCCTTGAAGGCAAACTCCGAATGCTGTCACGGCTCATTCGGGACAATCTGGCGATGGCACTTCAAGGTCTCGGCGGTGTTATCCCGATCTTTGCGTTATACGACTTAAATGCCGCCGATGATGAGAATGGTGGAAAAATTTTCTTTTATGATGCCCTCGGCGCACACTTTGAAAACGTTAATTTTGCCACAACCGGCTCTGGCTCCATCTGGATCCGTGGTGTGTTACGTTATCTCTCGCGGTTCACTGATACGCCATTGCACGAAATGGACATGCAGCAAGCAGCTATCACGCTTTTGCGGCTCTTGGACATCGCAAGTGAGTACGATGCCGCAACGAGTGGATACAATG
Source organism: Candidatus Poribacteria bacterium (assembly GCA_022819945.1). Lineage (GTDB taxonomy): Bacteria > Poribacteria > WGA-4E > WGA-4E > WGA-3G > WGA-3G. The sequence goes on along the minus strand of JAJEGI010000012.1, from coordinate 9,412 downwards.
CGAAAGTCCAAATTTTTCCGACGATCAAAACCGTAACACGCACCGGCGTTAATACCGTTTCTGATGATGATTTGGCGACATGGTACACTGAAGCGCAACCCGAGTAGATAGAACTTGAACCGGTGCTGCTTGTGAACTCCTTTAACGGATTGTAACCTCCGATGATCGGGTCAAAATTTTAGTTTCTAAACCACGTGATAGAAACCGCGTAGTCCCTAATGTAGTGGAGGACGGATATACGGAAGCACACGTCATTGCCTAAACACACCTAACCGAACCGCAAGGAAAATTAAAGGAATGCGAGATGAACCATATCGCTGGATAGAAGCGATTCAGGACCGACAAGATTACATTGAAGACCAACTCCGACCGGGCAGCCCCGTCGTAGGTATCACCTACAACGAAGGCATGATGCTCTTGACTGTTAGCAAGGGACAACGTAAAATCTTTGAGGTACATGACCGGATCGCACTCTCCGCAATCGGACATCCGGCTGATATTGAACGCCTCCGGATGCTTGTTACGGATACTGCCAGCGTCCAAGGCTTTCAAAATGCCACTGAAGATATAAATCTACATCGGTTAACTAACTATACCTTGGCACCTGCTTTTAAGCAAGCGTTTGAGTCCATTGTCGGTGAAGCCTATATCATCAAAATGTTGCTCGCCGAACTCGGCAGCACTTCTGGAAAAAATCAATTTACCGGAATCAACTTTGATGGTATTGTCCGAACGAACGCCGCTCATGCTGTCATCGGTGGAACAGGGGCAATTGAAACCGGAATGCAAAACTATCTCACTGCCGCACAGACTGGCACAGACAGAGATTTGAACACAGCACTCCGGTTAAGCTTAGAAACCTGGGCAGTCGGCAAAGAATTGAGTTCACGAGAATCCGATGAAACGGAGTCTAAGGACACCGAGTTAGATACAACACAGATATACGAAATTATTGATACTGCCCGCGAAGAAGGCGAAATTGAAGCTGGGGTTTTGGAAACAACGCAACAAAGTTCAAGCAAGTTCCGACTGCTTACTTCTCAGGAGATTGAAGCGGCACTGAAATAGTTTTCAGACTTCAGTACAGCTTTTGATAGGATCAAAATTTTTTGAACCTTTGTGTCCTAAATCAAGGTCGAATTTACTTATCGGGGTGGGTGTCTCAAATCCCTCTTAACTGATAACTGGCAACTGGTAACTGACAACTATTAAAATGAACAAGCGCATTTTTGGAATCGAAACTGAATTTGGATGCATGACAGATACCGAGCGGATTCGCGGTACCTCTGAAGGTGTCGCGGCGCGCGTTCGGGACTATGTTTTCGATGTGCTTGAACTCGGTCTTCGCGACATCCACTACCGAGACTGGGGCGAACCACCCGGCAATGGCGGATTCCTATTCAATGGTGGGCGGCTTTACATTGATATGGGGCATCTCGAGTATGCGACACCTGAATGTGGGACACTCTTTGATCTTGTCGCTTATGATAAAGCCATTGAGCGGGTCATCAACAGTATCCTCGCAGATACAGGGCTGCCGACGGCTTTTTTCAAAAATAATATCGACCATTTCACAGGCGCAACCTTTGGATGTCATGAAAACTTTCAAGTCAGCCGAGATGTGCCATTTTACCGGGTCGTCATCCCAACGCTCATGCCCTTTTTCGTTACCCGGCAAATTTACGCCGGTGCTGGCAGAGTCGGCGTTTATGATGAAATGATTGAGTTTGGTGATTTTCAGCAGGAATTAAGTGAGCAGCAAAATTATCAGATTTCGCAACGTGCCGATCATATTGTCACTGAGATTTATGAATGGATTCAGTTTAGTCGAGCCATCATCAATACACGAGATGAACCGCTCAGCGATTACACAAAATACCGGCGGCTCCATCTCCTTGTTGGTGATTCTAATATGTCCGAGTACGCAACCGCACTCAAGATAGGCACCACTTCACTCTTACTCACAGCGATTGAAACCTTCCATGAGATGCACGGCGAAAAACTACCGCTCCCCGGTTTTGAACTGGCTGATCCGGTATACGCGATTCGACACATCTCTCGTGATAATACTTTCACGTGGCGGGTTGAACTTAAATCTGGAAAAACAATTGCTGCTGTTGATTTACAAAGGGAATATCTCAACTTCGTTCAAACTCTCATCACCGAACGCGACGAAGAAACCGAGTGGGTCCTCTCCGCATGGGAGTCTATACTCAATGATCTTGAGAAGGATTGGGAAAGCGTGATCCCGCGTGTCGATTGGGCTGCAAAAAAATGGTTACTCGAAGCTTTTATTGACGAAGAGAAACTCGATTGGGATGATCCATGGATTAAAAGCCAAGATTTAGAATATCATAATATCCATACAGAAAGCGGGCTTTATTACGCACTGCAAGCGCAGGGGCAGATGGAGCGCGTTATCACTGATGAACAGATTAACTACGCTATTAACAATGCACCACAGGATACCCGGGCAAAAGTTCGGTCTTTCCTGATGCGAACCCTTACACAGAAACAGATGCCTTGTATCGTTGATTGGCATCAGATATATGCAGGGCATACAGAATATTTTGAGATGAAAGAACCGTTTGACACCAACATCGCGAAAGCGCAACGGTGGATAAATAGACTCCGAAAGCGATCTTCGCGAAATTAATTCGTGATTTTCACTGTGCGACGATGACGCGAACATAGTTATCAGAATATTAATGATCAGTTAAAACGAGGCTTGACTGACAACCGAAAACTGATAGCTCATAATACAACGTCGCACGAATCTGTAGCACAAGGAGAAAAACCATGGCTAAAGACAGATGCATACACACGGATTGTGAAGGATTTTACCGTCGGGACTTTCTTAAAGCAGGTGCCCTCGGCTTGTTCGGATTGAGCCTCACTGACTTTTTCCGGCTCAAAGCACAAGCCGCTACCGCTGAAGCAAGCGTTAGCGGGTCGAAAACCTCTGTCGGTACTGCCACATCCGTTATTCTTGTCTGGTTAGGCGGTGGACCAAGCCACCTCGATATGTGGGACCTTAAACCGGATGCACCTGAAGAGATTCGCGGGCTTTTCAAGCCGATAGCGACAAATGTCAACGGCATCCAAATTAGTGAACATCTCCCCAAACTCGCACAACAGACCGATAAACTCTGCATCATCCGTTCAATGACTTCCCCAGAGGCAGCGCATGAACGCGGAACACACTATATGATGACAGGTTATCAACCCTTACCCGGTTTTGCTGTACCAGGGTACGGTGCTGTTGTTTCTGAACTCAAGGAACAACGCAGCGCTTTACCGCCTTATATTTCTATACCAGCACCTGTCGCTTATGGCGGTGGTGGATTCTTGGGCGCGTCGCTCGCACCTTTCTCACCTGGCGGAAACCCCGCAAACAAGAACTTCAAGGTCCGCGATCTTGAACCACCTAAGGGGGTCTCTTTTGAACGCGTTGAACGGCGACGCTCTTTACGTCAAGCCGTTGATTCTGCATTCAAAAAATACGAGTCCGCCAACCCAGCTGCCGAAGCAGTTGACAGTTTCTACACTTCCGCTTACAACCTCATGAGTTCCAATGATGCGCGTGCCGCATTTGACCTCAATGCCGAACCCGGTAAAACGCGCGACGCATATCGACGGGACACATTCGGACAAAGCTGCCTCCTCGCGAGAAGACTCGTCGAAGCAGGTGTTAATTTCGTCACAGTTAGTAACGGCGGATGGGATAATCACAACAATATCTTCTCATCTTTGCCGGGAAAACTTAACGCTTTCGATCAGACAATGGCTACCTTAATCACAGATCTGAACGATCGCGGATTATTGGATTCTACACTCGTCATCGCAATGGGCGAATTTGGTAGAACGCCGGTCATTAACAGAAACGCCGGACGGGACCATCATTCCCGCGTCTTCTCCATCATGCTCGCGGGTGGTGGGGTCCAAGGTGGACAAGTCATCGGTGCTTCGGATCCGCTCGGAACGGAGCCTGCCGAAACACCAGTCCGCCCAGAAGATTTGTCAGCGACACTCTACAAATCCCTCGGTATTGATTACAATCAACACCTTGAGTCACCAGATGGCGTCCGCATTGTGCTCTCACGTGGCGGTAGACTAATTCGTGGAGTACTCGCTTAGATAGTTAACAGTATTCAGTTATTAGTTATCGGTCCTAACAAGCGTCAACAACCTCTTAACTGATGACTGAATACTGACAACTAAAAACTAATAAGTAGGCACCTATGCTTCGCAGCTTTTTCGTTATTCTCCGTAACATAGGAAGCCTGATAGCAGCGTCCTACATCATCTGCCTAACACCGATCGGATTTGCGGACCAACCGCTGTCGCCAATCTGGTCACTTGAATTTAGCCCTGATGGAAAAACGCTTGCTGTCGGGAAGTACCAGTGGATTGAACTCTGGGACCTGGAGACACAACAGATTATTCATACCTATGAGCCACACGCTGGCGAAGTCCGAAGTCTCAAATTTGCAACTACGGACAATCAACAAGCGTCATCATTGAGGCTCTATGCAGGGGGCGGCATCTCTGCCGAAAGCGGTGAAATACGGATTTGGGATGTCGATTCCGAAGAATTAATAAAAAGTTTTGAGATTCATGGCGATACCATTGAATCTATCGCGCTCAACCCAAGTAATACAACACTCCTCACTGCCAGTATGGATGAATATAGTGCCGTCATTGATATAGCAATGCTTGAGGACGCTGAGGATCCAATAGACGAACAAGCAAAGTGGCTTACCCAACACGTCGGAAGGGTCCTATGCACCTTGTATCACCCGCAAGGTACCTACTTTGTCACCGGTAGTGAAGATAAAACCATAAAAGTATGGAATCCGGACACTTTCAACGTCTTAGTGAACTTTGATGCTAACGATGACGCAGTCTATAGCCTTGCGTATTCAACCGAAGAAGGCGTGATAATCTCTGGATCTGCTGATAACACTGTTCGAACATGGCGTGTCACACCAGCAGGAGATGATGAGGAGATCGCAGTCGGACAAGAAGACACACTGGAGATGACAGGCGCACTCGTTCGTGAATACAACGGGCATCAAGGTGCTGTTTATAGTGTTGATGCTGGGCTGGTGTTACCAAGACGCGCCAACAATCCAGCGGCAATGATTGCCTCCGGTAGCGCAGACAATTCCGTGATTATCTGGAATATTCGGTCAGGGAACCGCTATCGAACCTTCGATGAATCGACCGATGCTGTTTACGCAGTGAAATTCAGTCCGGATGGTGAATCTGTGGCAGCTGGCGGGCGCGATGGCAAAGTACGACTCTGGAATCTCCGTAAACAGACCTTAACCCACGAGTTCTAAATAGTTATCAGTTTTCAGTGAAGAAGTAACCAGTAACCAGTTGCCAGTAACCAATGAGGAAGTTTCTTTTACTGTAAACTGGCAACTGTTAACTGTTGACTAATTTGGGGGTCTTCACGATGTATACCAATACTATATCCCTTTTGACTAAGCAATATAGCTTTCCCAGTATAGTCCGAACCCTTTTCACGTTGTTCTTTATTTCTATCAGTCTCCACGCATTTGCACAAGGGACACCGCGACTCAATTCACTGTTTCCCGCAGGCGGGCAACCCGGAATGACTGTTGAGGTTGCTATCCAAGGCTCTGATTTAGAAGATGCACACGAAGTCATTGTTGAAGGGGAGCCTGGGATTACTGCTAAACTTCACCCGGCTGGTGGTGAGATTGATGACACCCATAAGCCTGTCTTTGAAGCGAATTGTGGACAGTGCCATGAACTCCGATCTCCAAGCAATCGATCAATGACGCCAGCGCAGTGGAAAGCCACTGTGCAACGGATGATTACAGAGAAAGGCGCGGAAATCGACGCAGAGGCACAAACGCAAATCGTAGCCTATCTCACATCAGCGGCAAGAGCCAGTGCCGGGTTAACCGCTGAATTATCTATCGCACCAGACGCACCTATCGGACCTCGCGAAATTCGGATCGTCGGTAAGCACGGCACCTCTACCGCATGGCCCTTTGAGGTCAGCCAAACCCCGGATATCATTGAGACCGAGTCGAATAACGACCCGGAATCCGCTACCACTATTGAGTTACCAAGTCTCGTCAACGGGGTTATTAACCCCGGCGGCGACGAAGATTATTACGTGTTTGAAGGGATTAAAGGACAACGATACGTGTTTAGCGTCAAAGCGTATCGCTTGAACAACATCAGCCAACAATTCTTCAATCCAACGATCTCTATTTTTGATGCCAAAGGCGTTGAACTTGCACGCAGTAACGGGTTCTACAGTCTCGATCCGCTTATTGATATGACCCTTCCCGAGGACGGTCCCTATCTCCTACGTATTCGAGACCTGCTGCATCGCGGCAACCCAGATTCCGTTTATCGATTAACAGGCGGCGTTCTCCCTTACAATACCTATCTTTTCCCAGCCGGTGGAACGCTTCCTGATGGGGATACGGGGCAGACGCATTCACCAACAGAGACCAATCAATTGTTATATGGCCCCCCGTCTTCTCTGAAAGCCAATATTGTTCAGTGCGTTATTGGTGGTGAAAATCTGCCCGAAACGGAGTGGCAGATCAAATTGACAGCCGAGGATCAACCTGGACTCAAACAGATTCGTACGCCGTACGGTATCTTTCCCTTCGTCATCAACGCGCATCCAGAAGTTGTTGAAGAAGCTCTCGAACTTCAGTCCACGTCAGACGAAATAGCAACACAAGATGTCGCGACACATTCCTCCGAATCCGAAATCCTTTTTGAAACGAAGTGTAGTGCATGCCATGAACTCCGTTCACCCAGTAATCGCGCACTCTCTGCCGAAGAATGGACAAGCACCATTACACGGATGGCGGCGAAAGAGAACGCCGACATTACAACCACTGAACGCGACCGTATTATCGCATTCGTTGCCCAAGAAGCACAGCGATTGGGTGAACTCATCGCACGCCAACTCGAACACGCCCAACACATCACAACACCCGGCGCAATCAGTGGACGGATCTCCGAACCCGGTGAGGTAGATTACTACCGCTTTACCATTGCAGAAGGCACAAGCCTCGGTCCGTGGTGGGTGATCTTCCCGTTTGATAATGTCGATGAAAAGGGCTTTGATACCGTCTATCCGCCTGAAGTCGAAATTGATTTTGATAAAGAGTACATCGGCAAAGATGGTCGAAAAATAGGATGGTATAAAACCAATCGCAGAGGTGAAAACGTCTTCTCGAATGTCCCCGAAGACGATGTTACAGGCTACGCCTTAACCTATCTCGAATCTGATCGAGATCAGAACTACCTCTTGTCTCTCGGTTCCGACGATACCATCAAGATATGGGTAAATGATAAACTCGTCTTTAGTAAATACGTCCACCGTCCACTCCGTCGTGCCGATGATGTCATCCAGCTGCCTGTCTCTAAAGGCACAAACAAGATTCTCGTCAAGATTACGAACGGCTATGGACCGTGGGGGTTCTTCGCAGACATAGGTGGCTATTCGCTCACTGCCTCCGCAGAACTTCTGAACTCGCCGCTGAGTCCATCTCTTACACTACTCGATGCAAACGGGCAAGTGTTGGCAAATAATGCCGGTATTGGTGGTAGACGCAACGCTATTATTGATTACAGCTTCAATGAACCCGGTGTCTATGCTATGCGGGTTGAAGATATTGCTGGCAACGGCGGCGCCGGATACGTTTACCACTTGGATGTCCGCCCAACAAAACCCGATTTTGCTGTTTCTGTAACACCCGATAATCCGAATATCGGACGTGGTGGGACCATCTTATTAAATGTGACACTGCAACGCCGCGTCGGATTTACAGAACCGATACTGCTCTCTGTCGAAAATTTACCGCCAGGTGTCACCGCAAGCGAGAGCGCAATTCTTTCTGGGGCTGGCACAACGCAGGGATACATTACGCTCACCGCCGCACCCGACGCTGAACCGATACCGCGGGTCGTTCAAGTTGTCGGTTCCGTCACGACTGCTACCGGTAATGAATACCGCCGCGCCGCAACACCCGTTGAAATCTATCGAATTCAGAACAACGATCAGACTGTCGAACGGAAAAACGTTGTCGTCAGCGTCACGGAGACCTCACCGATTGTATTATCAACAGAATTAAAGGAGATTGTCGTAACCCCAGATGAGCGGATTGATCTCGTCGTCAAAGTTGATCGACAAAACGGCAATCGACAAAACCTGAACCTTACTGCTGTCGGTTTGCCTTTCGGTGTTCGCCTCCAGCGACAAAATACCTTGCTCCGAAGTAACCAAACGGAAGCAACTTTGACCCTTGTACCGAATATTATTGCGACGGGTAATAACCAGTTACGTCGTAATCCTTTCATCGGTACACAGCAGACGCGTCCGTACACTATTGTCGTCAACGCATCGGTCGGGCAGCGGATCGTGGCGAGCAGCCCCGCCATAAAACTTTGGCTCGGCAGCCGTCCAGATACAGATCAAGAGACAGTGATCGGAGGAAATTAACCGGAGCAGACGAGGATAATACTTAAGGCTTGTCAGTAGACTTCCACTGTTTACGGGTTATGACTTAGTTCGCCCAAAACGCTGTTCGCCGAGGTCCCCGTGCCTCGGCGAACTTACTTTTGCTAACTACCACAATTTTGATGTAAATGCAGCACCGTTAGAAACCAAATTACACAGTTCCGTTGCCCAGAAACGGTGCCGAATTCTGCTACTGACAGCCGACTGCTAAAAAAATAAATTTGACATTTTTAAGGTTTTGTGATATACTTAACTTCGGCATGGGTTAAAATTCAGTAAAATCCACGTTTTTGGAAAATTTTCGCAAAATAAATTTGACATTCTCAAATTATTGTGGTATACTTAATCTTGCTTTGTGTGCCAATTGCTCAAACAGGAGCATCGGTTATAGAAACCGAAGGTGAGGTGCGATACCTCCCTTGGTAAATTTTAAAAATAAATTTGACATTCATATCGTGATTGTGGTATACTTAAAAGCGTACCACATGGGGGTGTAGCTCAGTTGGGAGAGCATCTGGTTTGCAACCAGAAGGTCAGCGGTTCAACTCCGCTCATCTCCATCGTCTAAGAAGAGATGTGAGTCTTTCTTAGACTTGTTCTTTGACAATTGCATAGAGAGGGTAAATCGGTAGAATGATATTACTTATCAAGCTACTAAGGGCTTACGGTGGATGCCTTGGTGCCAGGAGTCGACGAAGGGCGTGACAGGCTGCGATAAGCTTCGGGGAGTCGCTTAATAGACTTTGATCCGGAGATTCCCGAATCGGGCAACCGAGCAGGTTAATCCCTGCTACTCGTGTTTACACGAGGGACAACCAGGAGAAGTGAAACATCTCAGTACCCTGAGGAACAGAAAGAAAACCTCGATTCCCCCAGTAGCGGCGA
>JAJEGI010000122.1 GCA_022819945.1 Candidatus Poribacteria bacterium | reverse complement strand
GCACGATGTGCTACTTCCACAATCGATGAAGGATCAAGGTGTTCCATATACACCGAGTTGGAACAAGAAAGACCCGTTACCCGGTCAGGTTGCTATCCGGCTCAAGCCCGGAGAGGCACTCATCCGTAATGGCAACAACATCCATACAGGGCACACCGTGCCTGAACGCGAACGGAACACATTGTCAATCGGTTGGTCAAAATGGTCGGGTGAATTCACCGGCGAACCCTCAGTTGCGGACGCTCGAAACGCATGGCAACTCGATCCTGCTGTCCGAGACGCTTTACCGCATAAGTTCATGCAGACAGCATGGGACCGGTGGTCGGAAACTCAGAAACTCGGGGGGACGCTTGAAGACCGGTACGCTGGATTTGATATTCAGCAGATCAAATCCGGAAAAGTCGTCGGATGGCGCACTGAATTGGAACGTCAAGCTGCAGCAGCAGGCGACACCTGGGAAGCCTTCCAGACTGTTGGCTAACACCGCAATTAGGTTCTAAATAGGCGCGGGGTAGAGATTATGCCCCGCGTCTGTTATAAAACCCGCCTTAATTCTTGCTTCGGCGAATAAGACCTATCCAATTAAACACCCAACCTTCAGAAACCCAACTTACTGATAACCATTCCTTTGAAAGCTAAATGCTTGTGTTTTAATTTTCGCTTGACTTTGCCGCCCAAGTATGGCATCATAAATTTAGATATACGCTTTTGGTTACAACATAGATTAAACAGAGGTAGGGGAGGCGCATAGCAATGACAGGATTTGAGGAATACAGCACTGACGGATTTTATGACGAAATGTTCGCGCCAGATGGGAATGCCCGTCCCGCTGCCCAGATGTTGGTAGAGCGGATCGAGGGCTTTCCTGAAGGCGAACTCACGCGTCGCCAGATTGCCGCTGAATACGCCTTGCTCCGAATGGGCATCACGTTCAACGTCTACGCCGACGAGCAGGGTGTTGAAAAGATCTTTCCGTTTGATCTCATCCCACGAATTATTGACGCCAAGGAATGGGAATGGATAGAACGTGGACTCAAACAGCGCATCCACGCCCTGAACCTATTCATTGACGACGTTTATCACGACCAAAAAATCCTCAAAGACGGTATCGTTCCAGCAGAGGTCGTGCTTTCGTCGGAAAGATACCTACAACCCTGCATCGGTTTAAACCCACCGCGCGGGGTCTGGTGCCATATCACTGGCACAGACTTGGTTCGCGATAGCGATGGACAAGTTTATGTATTGGAAGATAATCTCGGTTGCCCATCTGGGGTCTCTTATGTCGTGGAAAATCGGCAGTTAATGAAGCGGACCTTTCCCCAACTCTTTGGAATGTCGCAAATTCAACCCGTCGAAGATTACCCGAGTCAACTCCTGAATATGCTCCGGTACCTCGTAACCGACAAAGTTTTATCCCCTGAAGTTGCGGTACTCACACCGGGCGTTTATAACTCCGCATACTTTGAGCACTCCTTTCTCGCACAACAGATGGGAGTTGAATTGGTTGAGGGACGCGATCTCGTCGTAATGGACGGATTTGTACACATGCGAACGACGAAAGGCTTTGAGCAGGTTGATGTCATCTACCGACGCATTAACGACGATTTCCTTGACCCGAAAGCGTTCAAACCGGAATCCATGCTCGGCGTCCCGGGATTGATGGAGGTTTACAAAGCCGGACGGGTCGCTTTGGTGAATGCACCTGGCACCTGTGTCGCCGACGACAAAGTCGTCTGTGCTTTCGTCCCGGAGATCATCAAGTATTATCTCGGCGAAGACATTATTGTTCCAAATGTTCCGACCTATATGTGTTGGAAAGATAACGATCAGAAATATGTCCTGGAACATCTTGACGAACTCGTTGTGAAAGAGGCGAACCAGTCAGGTGGTTATGGGATGCTGATCGGTCCCCACGCAACTAAAGCAGAACACGAGGAGTTTGCCCGTCGCATCAAAGACAACCCGCGCAATTACATCGCGCAACCCACACTCTCGCTTTCACGGGTGCCGGTGCTTATTGACGACCATTTTGAGGGACGGCACGTTGATTTGCGCCCGTTTATCCTTTATGGTGAGGAAATTTACGTCCTACCGGGTGGATTGACACGGGTCGCCCTGAAAAAAGATTCGCTTGTCGTTAACTCGTCACAAGGGGGCGGTAGCAAGGATACATGGGTCTTATCGGGGCCGTCATAAAACCTATCTGACTGACCGCAAGGAAATTTAAAAACATGTTGAGTCGCGTTGCTGAATCAATTTATTGGATGAGTCGCTACATCGAACGTGCCGAGAATGTCGCCCGTTTCGTCGATGTCAATCTGCGTTTGATCCTTGACGCACCCGTCGGTATGCAAGCACAGTGGGAACCCCTTGTTGCAACCACAGGCGATGATGAAGTGTTTGCTGAGCGTTATGGCGAGGCATCCCGTGAAGCCGTCATCCGATTTTTGGCGTTTGACACTGAAAACCCAAATTCAATTGTCTCCTGCTTGAGAGCGGGTCGGGAAAACGCGCGATCCATACGCGAAAATATCTCGTCAGAAATGTGGGAGCAGCTAAACGATGCCTACTTACTGGTCGCAAACACTTCCGAAAAATGGGCGATGGCAGAACCCCATGAATTCTTTACAGAGATCAAACTCGCATCACACCTCTTCATGGGACTCACAGATAATATCATGTCGCACAGTGAAGGGTGGCACTTCTGTCAGTTAGGGCGTTTGATCGAACGCGCGGACAAAACATCGAGAATCGTTGATGTTAAATATTTTATTCTCCTTCCATCTATCTGGGATGTGGACACACCTTTTGACGACATTCAGTGGGGCGCACTGTTACATTCTGCCAGTGGTTTTGAGATGTACCGCCGCACCTACGGACTCATCTCCCCAGATGATGTCGTCGCTTTTTTACTCTTAGATCGTGAATTTCCACGCTCTGTTCTCTATTGTCTCACCAAGGCGGAGGAGTCACTCCACGCGATATCCGGCACCCCGTTGGAAACGTTCTCCAATCCAGCAGAGCAGCGTTTGGGGCAGCTGCGTTCCGAATTCGCTTATGCCCAAGTCAGACAGATTCTCTCCAGCGGTTTACACGAGTTTCTTGACGCATTCCAAACCAACCTCAACTTAGTCGGTGCCGATATTCACGAGACGTTTTTCGCCTTGCGTTCCGTCAACGGAGAACCCGTTGCGGAACAGGAACAATCTCAGAAGGAATAGTTTTTAGTTTTAGTTTTTATGGTGAATTATAGAAATAAGTTGACATTTATCAATAACCCTGTCTTTTTCAAAGTCTTCAAAGTCCCCCTGATAAGCGGGATTTAGGGGTTGACTTGGCATTGAGAGTGTATCAGTAATTCTAAAATCTACCATAGTTGAAGAGGGATCTGATGAACCAACACCCTCTTATAACTTGTAACTGAAAACTCTAACACAGATATGGCAATTCGTGTAGCAATCAACCACAGATCCCTTTACCAATATGACCGGCTTGTCAACTTGTCACCACACGTTTTTCGATTGAGACCCGCCGTCCACTGCCGAACACCGATTCAAGCGTATTCGTTTAAAATTGAACCTGAAAATCACTTTATTAACTGGCAGCAAGATCCGTTCGGCAATTACCAAGCGCGCGTCGTTTTTTCTGAACCGACACGCGCCTTATCTGTTGAAGTAGATCTTGTCGCGGATATGACCGTTATCAATCCGTTCGATTTCTTTCTTGAAACGAGTGCGGAACACTATCCATTTTTCTACGAAACGCAGCTCAAACAAGAACTCGCGCCCTTCCTTGAAGTGAAAGAGAGCGGTCCCTTGCTGACTGCTTGGTTGGCAGATATTCCCCGGACGCAGGAGAAACTCATCGACTTCCTTGTCGACATTAACAGGGCCTTGCGCGAAAATATAAAATACACGATCCGAATGGAACCGGGGGTCCAATCTTGTGAAGAAACTTTAGAAAAGCAGATCGGCTCATGCCGGGATACAGGGTGGTTGCTCGTTCAGATATTTCGGCATCTCGGTTTAGCAGCCCGCTTTGTTTCTGGCTACCTCGTCCAACTCGTCGCTGATCAGAAACCTGTAGACGGACCCGCCGGGCCCGCTCAGGATTTCACCGACTTGCACGCCTGGTGTGAAGTCTACGCACCCGGCGCAGGGTGGATAGGGTTAGATCCAACATCCGGACTGTTTGCCGGTGAAGGACATATTCCGTTAGCGTGTGTACCCGATCCGGTGAGCGCAGCACCCGTCACCGGCTACATGGACCCGTGCGAAACAGAATTCACCTATAGCAATACCGTTCAACGTATCCACGAAGACCCGCGCGTTACGAAACCCTATACAGCGGCGCAGTGGACTGGCATTAATACCCTCGGTCAGCAGGTCGATGCAGACATAATCCGCAATGACATTCGACTGACAATGGGCGGTGAACCTACTTTCGTATCAATTGACGATACAGACAGCCCAGAATGGGATACAGAGGCGGACAGTCCAAGAAAAAGGGAGTTAGGCGCAGCACTTCTACAACGTTTGCATGATAGCTTCGGATCCGGGGGGGCACTCTACTACGGACAAGGAAAATGGTACCCCGGTGAACCTTTACCGCGTTGGAAGTATGGATGTTTTTGGCGCAAAGATGCGGTGCCCGTTTGGCAGAACCGTGAACTCCTTGCCGAGCCTCACAAAGATTACGGTTTCGGTATTCAAGACGCTGAAAAATTTACACGCTACCTCACAGAACAACTGAACATCGCACCGAATCGGATACTTCCAGCTTACGAAGACACACTCTATTTTCTCTGGACAGAGGATAGACTTCCTGTCAATGTTGATCCGCTCGATTTCGATTTCAAGGAAGCATCTGAACGCCAACGGCTTGCGCAGCTGCTACAAACAGAGACCCTCGGTGCACCGATCGGCTACGCGCTACCCTTACGCTGGAGCCGCGTAGACGACACATGGGAGAGTTGTGCGTGGGATTTCAGAGATGGACGCATGTTCTTAATCCCCGGCGATTCACCGATAGGACTCCGTTTACCGTTGGAGTCTATACAGTGGGTGCCATCCGAAGAGCGAGAGCGGGTTTATGAACGTGATCCGCTTGAACCGCGTGCGGAGAATTTAGACGCATCAGGGCAAACGAACGGACAAAGCGCGCCTACTCAGAAAAACGAAGAAGAGCAGAAGGTTTTTCAAACTGCACTCTGCGTTGAACCGCGTGAAGGACGGTTGCATATCTTTATACCACCCTTGACGCATCTTGAGCATTACCTGTCGCTCCTTGAAGCAATTGAAGCGACCGCGCAAGCGTTAGAAATGCCGGTGATTCTCGAAGGATACGAAGTCCCACACGATTGGCGAATTCAATCGCTGAATGTGACCCCGGATCCGGGGGTGATTGAGGTCAACATCCATCCGGCGGAAAATTGGAATGAACTGGTTCATAATACCACAACGCTTTACGCGCAAGCGCGGTTAGCCGGATTGAGTGCCGAGAAATTTATGTTAGACGGTCGGCACACCGGCACTGGCGGCGGTAATCACGTTGTCATCGGCGGTCGCACACCCGCTGACAGTCCACTGTTACGGCAGCCGCACCTGTTACGAAGCCTCATCACTTACTGGCAGCACCACCCCGGTTTGTCGTACCTCTTTTCTGGTACCTTTATCGGTCCGACAAGTCAGGCACCGCGCGTAGATGAGGGACGCGACGAACAACTCTATGAATTAGAGGTCGCTTTTGGCCAGATCCCTAATAATCATGCTGAAGACGTGGAGCCTTGGTTGATTGATCGGCTACTGCGGCATTTACTGGTGGATCTCACAGGGAACACGCATCGCGCAGAGTTTTGTATCGACAAACTCTACTCTCCCGATTCGGCGAGCGGAAGGCTCGGACTCTTGGAGATGCGGGCTTTCGAGATGCCACCACACGCACAGATGAGCATCGTGCAGATGCTCCTGATTCGTGCCTTAGTCGCTAAATTCTGGAATACACCTTACAAAGGTAAACTGGTACGTTGGGGAACAGAACTGCACGACAGGTTCATGCTTCACCACTACGTCCGCGCCGATATACAAGAGGTGGTGACTGAACTGCAAGAAGCGGGCTATCCGTTTGAAATGGCATGGCTCGAACCCTTCTTTGAATTCCGTTTCCCGAAATTGGGGACTGTAAACGTCCAAAATATTGAAATCGAATTACGGATGGCAATTGAACCGTGGCACGTGTTAGGCGAGGAGATAACGCGTGCAGGGACCTCACGGTTTGTCGATTCTTCTGTTGAGCGACTACAGGTGAAGGTGAGTGGACTGACAGACTCCCGATACATCGTTACATGCAACGAACGACGCTTAATACTCCACAACACAGGCACACAAGGAGAATACGTCGGTGGGGTGCGCTATCGCGCATGGCAACCCCCATCCGCATTACATCCTACAATCGGTATTCATTCACCCCTTGTTTTTGACATCATTGACACATGGAACGGACGAGCAATAGGCGGCTGTACCTATCACGTCTCGCATCCGGGCGGAAGACACTACGATACGTTCCCTGTCAACGCCTATGAAGCAGAAGCACGCCGTACAAGTCGTTTCGGCGCAGATGGACATACACCGGGTGTTATCCAAGCGCAACCCGCGGGACCCACGACTGGACATTTCCACGCTGAAGGAACAACGCCTGGGCCTATAGATGTTCCACCAGAAGAGACGAATGCTGAATACCCCTATACATTAGATCTCCGCCGAATCCTTTAGAATAGTTTTAGTGTTTAGTTAAGAGGGATCTGATAAACCAACACCCTCTTATAACTTATAACTTTATGACTGATAAAAAAAATTGGAAAACAATCGGTGATAACTACCACGCCGCTAAATTTTCTGATCCGCCTCACGATGAACAGATCGATGAGATGCTAAGTCGGGATAGGCAAATCAATCCCCACTGGCACGACTTCATGAAAGCCTTGGATACCCTTGGGCTTGCGGAGATGGAATCTCGGCATAAAGAGGTTCAGCGGCTGCTGCGTGAGAATGGGGTCACCTACGTCGTACACGGTGAACAGCAGGGACATCGCCCCTGGGAATTAGATCCGATTCCGCTGATTATCTCAAAGGCAGATTGGGAGACTATCTCTGACGGACTTACGCAACGCGCCGAGCTGCTAAACCTAATCCTGATGGATCTCTACGGAGAACGGCGTTTAATCAAGGACGGGTTGATACCCCTGGAAGTGATTTATGCGCATGCCGGATTTTTACGCACTTGCGTCGGGATTACACCGACTGAATCCCGTTTTCTCATGAACTATGCCGCCGACTTAGCGCGGGGCCCGGACGGCAGAATGTGGGTACTCGGTGATCGGACACAAGCCCCATCGGGTGCCGGCTACGCACTCGAAAATCGAACGGCACTTGCGCGGGCACTGCCCAATTTTTTCGGGGAAGTCGGTGTGCATCGACTCTCCTTCTTTTTTCGGTCATTACAGAACAGCGTGTTGGACTTACAGTACCAACTTGAGAGTGCTACACGCATTGCACAGCACCAAACGGATAATCCGCATGTCGTTGTGCTAACCCCCGGACCGCTCAACGAAACCTACTTTGAACACGCCTATATCGCAAATTACCTCGGTTATACCTTGGTACAAGGTGATGACTTGACTGTATGGGATGGACGCGTCTGGTTGAAATCGCTTGACGGCTTACGTCCAGTCGATATCATTCTCCGTCGCGTAGATGATATCTTCTGTGATCCCTTGGAACTCCGTCAAGACTCCCGCCTCGGTGTTGCCGGTTTGCTGGAAGCGATTCGAAAAAAAAACGTAATTGTTATAAACCCACTGGGCAGCGGTGTTCTGGACAACCCCGGTCTGATGCCCTTCCTACCCGGTATCGCAAAGCATTTAATGGGTGAAGACCTTCGCCTTCCCTCTGTCGCGACATGGTGGTGCGGACAACCGAAACAGCGAGATTATGTTTTAGCGAACCTCAAGCAATTGGTCATCAAACCCATTTATCGCCAACCCGGTGGACGACCGCTGTTTGGTACTGAACTCAGTGACGCTGAACTCGATACACTCCGCACTCAGATTAATGCCGAGCCACACCTTTATGTCGGTCAGGAACACATTCGTTTCTCCACAACACCTTCACTGATTGCAGGTAAACTTGAACCGCGCCGTGCAATTCTCCGTAGTTTTTTATTTGCTGAAAAAGATGGATACGCCGTGATGCCAGGCGGGCTTACCCGCTGTGAAGGCGAGACGGAGAAATTGACAGTTTCAATCCAAGGCGGGGGTGTTAGTAAAGATACATGGATCCTCGCACCTGAACCGGAACCGCATATCAGTTTATGGCAACAGCGAACCGGGCAGATGCAAACCGCTGGGGCATCCGAAGGCCTGTCAAGCCGGGCAGCGGAAAACCTGTTTTGGGTTGGCCGCTATGCGGAACGCGCCGAGGGACACGCACGACTGCTCCGGATTATGCTGGATAAAGCCAAAATGGGCAAGATGGGGCTAGAGACATCGCGTTTAGGACAAGTATCGCCTTCTACGCTGTTCACAGAGACCTTCGGGGACGATGCACGAGAAGTTTCCGAACTCACGTATCTTCGCAGTATGCTCCGCGCGCTGACCGGCTTAACCTCCTCACATCCGAGTTTTGCCAATAAAAGCGAGCAATCCTTGGAGAGTGAACTTCTCTCAATTATGCTCGATACGGAGAACAGCGGTAGTTTGGTGTCAACGCTTCAGGCACTCGTAACTGCTGCCTACGCAGTCCGAGATCGCTGGTCCACTGACACGTGGCGTGTCATGAACAATATTGAAGACCTATGTGCTACGCTCGAAAAAAGTATCCCTAAAGACGGTAATGCAAGCACACAGATATTGACAGACATTGTATTGCAAGAGGCGGAACTCGCTTCACTCGATCAACTCATGATTTTCCTCTCGGCATTGAGCGGACTTAACGCCGAGAGCATGACACAGACGATTGGCTGGATGAGTTTGGATATGGGGCGGCGTATCGAACGGGCACTCCTTCTCATCGTGCTGTGCCGTTCAAGCCTCGTCGCCGTGCAAGACGAATGGATCGAAGACCTGCTACTTGAATCCGTACTCGCTGCCGCTGAATGCCTGATTACCTATCGGAGTCGGTACCGTTCGGCGTTACACTTCCCAACGGTACTTGAATTGCTCCTTCTTGATGCAGACAATCCGCGTTCCCTGCTCTATCAACTCAAACGACTTGAAGAACATGTCCGTGTGTTACCGAGAGAAAAACTTGGCTACCGACTCAGTGACGAAGAACAACTCATCTTGGAGGCACTAACGCAGCTGCAGCTTTCCAATACAATTGACCTCGCAGAACGTTCAGAACACACAACACAGCGCACAGGGTTAGAGAAACTCTTGGTCCGTCTCGCACAAATACTGATTGACCTTTCCGATGTACTGACACATACCTATTTCAGTCATATCCAGAGACCTCAACAGTTAATTACAACGGATAACCTCTAATACAGGCGGGCTTGCACAACTCATGAACTATAAAATTGTTCATAAAACCGAATACAGTTATAACCACCCGGCGAACCTCTGCTATAACGAAGCGCGCCTGACCCCGCGCAATTCTGCTTACCAAGACTGTACGGATAGCCAATTCGTTGTTGAACCTGAACCTAAAGAGTGCCGAGAACGTCAGGACTTTTTCGGAAATACTGTCTACTATTTCACAATCCAGCAGCCCCATAACCAACTCACCGTTACCGTTACAAGTCGTGTGGCTGTCAGAGGCAGGGAGATGCAACGAGATTTCGCCGAGCATCTATCTTGGGAAGCAGCGCGCCAGCAGCTACACACAGATCTGGCTCCAGAAATTCTGGAGATACGGCAGTACATCCTCAATTCGCCAATGATTCCAATGATGCCTGAACTCCATGCTTATGCTGAGAAGTCGTTTATCACGGAGCGTCCGCTACTCGATGCCGTTGAAGATTTAAGCACCCGCCTCTACACCGATTTCACCTACGACCCGGATTTCACTACTATCGCAACCCCGTTGGATGATGTGATAAAGCACCGTCGAGGCGTTTGTCAAGACTTCGCGCATCTCGGCATTGGATGCCTACGTGCCCTCGGATTCGCTGCCCGTTACGTCAGCGGTTATATTGAAACAGAGCCACCACCTGATAAAGAACCGTTATCGGGTGCTGATGCCTCCCACGCATGGTTTTCCGTCTATCTCCCGCAGCTGGGATGGGTAGACTTCGATCCAACGAATAACCAGATACCCGCCGATCAGCACATCACGATCGCTTGGGGCAGGGACTACGCGGATGTAACCCCATTGAAAGGGGTCGTCTTCGGGAGTGGCACGCACAAATTATCTGTCTCAGTAGATTGCAAACGGGAAAATTTTTAACCATTCGCAAGGCGTTAAATCAAACAGTAGGTTTCAGTTAAAATAGCGCGTAGCTTGGAACGAAGTGGAATGGTTTTTGCTTGGGTATTTCTGCGTGTTTCTGCGGATTTCTTCAGATCTACGGAGAGGGACGTGAAAACTACCAACCCACCTAACCGAACCGCAAGGAAATATAGAAAATCGAACCGCAAGGAAATTTAAAAACATGACAATTGAAGCGTTTCAGAAGCAGATTGAAGCCATCTATTATACACGCGATGCCGAGCGCGGGGTGCCCCTCACCTTCACGTGGTTTGTTGAGGAAGTCGGCGAATTGGCAAAAGAGATCCGCAAACAACCACAGGATATGCAACGACTCCGCGAGGAATTCGCCGATGTGTTCGCATGGCTCGCCACATTAGCGAGCCTACTCGGTATCTCTTTAGAAAACGCGGCGCAAATCTATGCAGAAGGTTGCCCTAAGTGCGAAGTCACACCCTGCAGATGTTAGAACATAGTTAGGTGAGTTCTTTTAGCATCACTTGGTAGTGGACAGGTTCCGTCGAATTCGAGAAGTGCTGGTTCTTCATTTATATCAAATTGGGACCGCCTCCCTTTAAATTTGATCTGTAACTCTGCCGAATTGAGGAGTTTTACATCCAATTGAAGGACATCTTCAACCGTATTTGACAACTTCAAATAGAGGACTGAAATCAGACCAGCGAATTTCTTGAAGCTCTTTGGTGTTTTTCTGAAGTGTTGATAGAGTTCTGGAATAGGTGATTTAAGAACTTGGAGCCTGTTTCCATATTGCGACGAGAATTCACCACGAATCTGATCCTCTAGTAGCATCTGATCAAAGACAGTTGCTTGCCTTAGGTAAGGGCTAGCATCTTCTAATTTTTCGTCAAAGAGGAGTCGTTTGGCACGCATGTGGACGATCTGATCCAGTGTGAGGTACTCAAAATTCACCTGTTCAGTCCGATGTTTAAACGCTTTCCCTACCGTATCCTCTTTGAGAATAACTTCCCATACAGTCTCGTCTTCAGTTGATATCTGCGCGGTTTCTTGTGGTTTTACCCATGTAGCATCTTCCTGATGGGCAAAAGCGAGTACATCGTGCTGGCCCTTCCGCAATGAACGTAGGAAAGCAACTTGTTCAGAGGAGCTAGGGAGAAGCGTTAGAGAAATCTCTTTTGAATCCCAACGCACTTTTTGAAACGGAATGAAATAGTGGCATCCATCTACTGAGCGGAACAAAATACATTCAATGTCTTCACCTGTCATAATGTCAACGTTGTTCTCTTTGTCGTATGTTGAGGCACGGATATCTTGGTCTACGGAAATAACTTTGAGAATACTTTGAATGCCTGTTTCCCAGTTTTCATGAAGATTAATATATTGAAGATCTTGTAGAGTTAAACCTCCCCCAAGATTAATATAGGGCACATCGCATTTGTTCAATTTTACTGGGATAAACCATACCTTGTCATTTGGTTTCTCCCTGAGTCTGTCAATTGCCACGGATAACTCCTCTTTCATGTATCTCTTATCGCGAGCGTTATATTCCTTTGAAAAGCATGCGATAAAGAAATCTCCGTGATGAATTGCTTGTTGAATTGCTTGCTTCCACGGTGTGCCAGGAGTTAAATTATTCCAGTCTACCCAAACAGTAACATCATGTGATGTAAGTGTTTGGTAGAGGCGATCAATGGTATCCCTATTTTCATGGCAATAGGAGATAAAGACATGCTTCATTTCTCTGGCATGTTCAATCTCCATATTGGCATGATTGTTTAATCTCTCTCTGAAGGCATCGCGGCGTCTTTTATGCGCTTCGGAACCCCGTCGAATCTGATCTGGATCAGGAGCATTTTCCCGCGTATAGGCTTCGTAATCAAATTCAGTTTCTTTTGTAGTATTCATCGATATACCTCTGCCCTGCATCAAATGCAGTAATTAGACGTTGAAGTGGTGCATCTTCATCGGAACAAATAACTGATAAGATTCGTCCGCTGGGGGTTTTTCCTATCCACATCCATCGGTCTTCATGTCCTTGTGGGTCTGGGGTTTCATATCCATGTGGATCATCCCACGCAGCGACTACCTCATAAAACTGGACGCGAAGCATTCTTTGCACTTCTTGATATTTATCTTCGTCCCATATAAACCCAATGTCCATGCAGCGGACCCCATACATGTACGCAATGATTTGAACTGTGAGAGATGCCTTTAAATATTCTACCACAAGTTCGTTAATTCTTGTTCAAAAAACGCTCGAAATTACCACCGAATAGGTTATTGACATCCCGTTCGATTTCTGACGCGGTGAGTGTCCATCTAATATCAAGCAAGGTCTGGTATTTTTCCACCAGAACATCCGCGATAATCCGACGCGAGTGCTTCCACTTATAGACGAGCTGATCCAAAATTCGGGCATCAGAATGCTGCGGGATAACACTCAAGCCGAGCAATTCAATCCGTTCACGTGTGATCTCCTCAATCACGCTCGGATTGTTCATAAACCACCAGCACCCGAATATCATCAGATTCTTGAATTTCCGTCCGATGACGCATAATTCATGCTGATTTTCGCGGGACAAAAGCGTAACGAGAAACTTATTGTCAGGGTTTTCGCGGAGCAGCGTTTCCAGACTCGTCAGATCCGCTTTTCCACTGCCGTCGCCTGCCATCTGGAGTTGCGGATTAACCGCACGTTTCACACCGATCATCAGTGCGAATGGGACGTTAAATTCGCGAGAGATGGGTAAGATGCAGTTGTCGAACAGTCTACCCAAAACACCGTCTTCTGGGTATTGGAAATCTGGCGGGAGCGAGACAGCCATATACTTCGGGTTCATCCGCTGAATCCACGTCTCCAAAAATCGGCGCACCTCTTTGTAAGTCTTCTCTGTCGATAGATTCGGATCAACATCGTAACCGAGCCCGCGGAGGTGTTCGTAACCGGTTTCCTGATAGGTATTAATAAGGACATCCATCCGAAGTGCCGCCTCAAAACGGGTGTCGCCAGTATCGCCGGACTCCCACACCGGTGCCTCTGCCGAATCAAACGGATCGTTCGTCATCACCACTTTAGAGACTTTCGAGCGTTCAAAGACTGTGTCGATAAAGGCTTCAACGGTCGTATCCGCAAAGTAGGCACGATAGTCCTGTAGGTTACGCGAACCCACATCCAAGCCCAGTTCATTTAACGTTGTCACGACCCCTCGGCACGCCTCACTCACAGGTGAGTTCTCAATAAAAAGCGTCTGCCATATCAAGTCAGCCTGTTCTGCCTTTGTCATCGCCCAAAAATGCTGATACGATACATCGGATTTACGGAAAACTTCAGCGATAAGGTAGTGATACGTCAGCAATTCATCAATACCCCACAGTAGCAACTCACCAAAGGGTGGACTAAAGAGGTGCGTGTGAATATCTGTGATACTTTGTGCCTCAACAGCATCCAAAACGGCGGTTTGCAACTGTTCTGCGGTCGCAATTGTTTGTGTGTGGTTTGTATTCATCTAATCCTCCAGATTCGGAAACTTTGATAATATTGGATTACAAAACAGAACTGAACGGTGGATATTCTAATCCCCATTGTGCTCTAACTGTGTCCATCGTCTTGATGATGGATAAAGATTCATCTAACGGCATCACATCGCTTTCGAGTTTACCCGCTCGTAGACAGTTGATTACCTCAAGTACTTGGTATTCAAAACCGTTGTCAGTGAATGGGATTTCAATTTGTAGCGGTTCTCTCCCAATGACTTCAAGCGTCGCAGATGTCGCTCGCGAAAAGTTAGGGATATGAATCGCGCCTTTTGTGCCGAAGATGCGGGCATCTTGTGAGGTCCGTGTCGTGATTGCACAGGACAAACTCGCAATTTGGCCAGCATCATAGCTGAGTAAGATAGCGGCTTGTTCATCGACACCAGTCTCGCCGATGTGTGCCAAACTCGCGATTTTCGTAGGCGCGTCAAACACCATAGATGCCAAAGAGACCGTATAAACCCCAATGTCCAACATCGCGCCCCCGGCAAGTTCTGGTGCAAACAACCGTCCTTTCATGTTTTCAACAGTCATGGGTACCTGATTCCCAAAATTTGCCGTTAGCATGCGCGGTTCACCGATAACGCCATCGACCAGCCATTCCCGCACCTGAACCATTATCGGGATGAAGCGTGTCCACATGGCTTCCATGAGGAATTGCTTATGTTCGCGTGCACACGCTATCAACGCCTCAGCCTGCTCTGCATCTACAGTAAAAGGTTTCTCACATAAAACTGCCTTTCCTGCTTCCAAACACAGGATCGCGCACGCTTTATGGAAAGGATGCGGCGTGGCAACATAGATAACATCCACTTCAGGGTTGTTCGCCAGTTCGATGTAACTGCCGTGTCTATGTGGAACATCAAACGTGTCTGCGAATGCATCAGCTCTCTGGAGGTTGCGTGAACCGACAGCGACAATCTCCGCATCAGGAATCGCTTTCAACGCATCAGCGAACTTATGTGCAATACCACCAGGGCCGAGTATACCCCACCTTATCTTTTCCGACATTCGGATATCCTTTTTCCATGGGAAAATTTAGATCTAACAGAGATCAGTAATTTTTGATAAATAACTCGTCTCCTTTTGCAGCACTCGTTTTCCGATAATTGTTCATCCCGTATTGCAAGGTCCACTCCTGAATTTCGGCGAAATCGAAAAGCTCCCTAATGACAGGTGAGTCGTCATAAGTAATCAACCATTTGTGTTGGCACTTCCTCATATTTTTGGCGAATTGCGCGTGATCAAATGTGGTATGGAGGGCACCTCTCACGCCGTATAATTTTGACTCCGTTGCTTTCCAATAGGGTGGGTCCAGAAAGATAAACACATTGTCGCCGTCTTGGCAAAGTGCCTCGGTGTAATCGCCGTTTGTGATTTTGGTTCCGGAAAGATAGGGTGATATGTTTTTCACGCGTTCAATAG
Organism: Candidatus Poribacteria bacterium; assembly: GCA_022819945.1. Classification (GTDB taxonomy): domain Bacteria; phylum Poribacteria; class WGA-4E; order WGA-4E; family WGA-3G; genus WGA-3G. The sequence goes on along the minus strand of JAJEGI010000122.1, from coordinate 7,931 downwards.
ACGAATCTGTAAACCGCTTCTCGTAAGCAGATTGTGAATATCCACCGGAATCGACGATTCCAGAGAAAGTAATGCGATTGAGTACGAAGAAGCGCACTGCACGCTGAAATTCACAGAGCGCGTTTCGGTTCTGGTTCAGTTCATCTTTTGCCTCTGTCAACTCCTCAAACAGCGCGCGCCCATCGGTAGTGATTGTATGTGTTTCTCTCAGTGCCGCAACCAAGTCTGGGGCATTATCTCTTACCTCCATCCAGAAGCAGTAAAGATCGTAGTTGAGATCATTAATCCAATAGGATTTGATACGGTCTTGAAAGAGGCTTCGGATCGCAAAAAAGACAGAACCACCCCCGACGAAAGGTTCGCGAAATTCTGATATATTCAGCGGAACATGCGGCAGAATCTGTTTGAGCGCCCTTGATTTACCACCGGGATAACGTAGTGGACTTTTCGGTAATTTAGGTTTGTTCAAACTTAGTCTTTAATTTTGCTGGTAATAAAATTAATGACTTCCTCGGGGGGATGTTTACCAAAGCGGACATAAACACCGCGGAAGTTTTCAAGGCGTGTCGGGTGAGCGAACGGGCTGAGGAGGACCCCGTTCGCGTCAACATAAAAACTGCGAAATGCTTCCCAAGGTCGTTCCAGTCTGTAGAAACAACAACTTGTAATGATAAGTTTATCCGCTTCAAACTGGTGGTGAAACGGTAGAAAGTATTTGTAGAGCGATCCGATCAGAAAAATAGCAGACAGGATAGCGACATAAATTAATTGGAAACCCAGATAGATCAAGAGCAAAAGAAGTGTCAAAAAAAGAATCAGTAGCACAGATTTGCGCCAATTCTCAACGAGTGGATGCACTGTCCATGAAAGCGTTGTAGGCGCGTGCGACATACTGAAATTCTTTCCTGTGGATACGACTATTCCGTTGTATCTGTAGCACCGCCATCAATTTCTGTCTTTGATGCGTCTTGGGCATCATCCGCGCTGCCCCCATCCGTTGGGGTTTCAACGGTACCTTCACCGGTAGTATCAGCAGGCTCGGCGGTCTCTTCTTGCGTCGTCTCCTGCTCAATTGGCGCAAGTGCGCCGTCAGTGCCTTCGCCATAAAAACGCATCAGGAAAAGCGAGATCACCATGAACGCGATCGCAAGCCAAGTCGTCAGTTTACTCAGGAACGTCGCGGCACCGCGTCCGCCGAGAACGGACTGCATCTCTGCGCCACCAAACGCGCTTGATGAAAGCCCTTCCCCTTTACTGTCCTGTAACAAAATAATCAGCGTCAGAACGACGCAGATCGGGACAAAAAGGAATAATACAAAACCCATGATAATTTCCATCTAACAGTTCCCTCCTAATTTTTTAATTTAAATTTCCTTGCGGTTAATCAGGCGTGTTTCTCCTTCAAGTGCCTTTCTTAAATCCGCTTTCCATTTCATTACAAGCTGCCTTTGTGTTCTTCTTTTCTTTAATATCAACCGCTTCTTACAAATTCTAAACATTTAGAGTTGATTACTAACTACTGATTGCCATTTTCACAATTTGCGCAAACGATTCCGCCTCAAGACTCGCGCCCCCAACAAGTGCACCGTCCACATCCGGTTGCGACATTAACTCCGTTGCATTTTCCGGCTTAACACTGCCACCGTATTGAATGCATACCTGCGATGCGACTTCTACTGCGTAAGCTTTCGTCAACAGCCCTCGAATGAAGTTGTGAACCTCCTGTGCTTGGTCAGGTGTAGCGGTTTTGCCAGTACCGATTGCCCAGACCGGTTCATAAGCGATAACACAGGATAATAGCTCGGTATCGGACAAGCCTACAATACCACCCGTAACGTGATCCTCAATCACGGCTTCTGTCCGCCCGGCTTCCCGTTCTTCGAGTTGTTCCCCGACACAAATGATCGGTTTTAAGTCGTGTGCTAACGCCGCTTTTGCTTTCTGATTGACACTCTCATTCGTCTCACCGAAGTATTGCCGCCGCTCCGAGTGTCCGATAATGACGTAACCGCATCCGACATCTTTGAGCATCGGCGCGGAGACTTCACCCGTAAACGCGCCACTATCTTCCGAATAGACATCCTGCGCGGCGAGGTGAATGTTGCTATTAACTATAACATCGTTAACCGCGGCGAGCGCGGTAAAGGGTGGTGCTACGATAATCTCAACGTCGGTTTCATCTACAACTAACGTCTTTAACGCCGTTGTGAGCGCGACTGATTCCGAAATCGTTTTGTTCAGCTTCCAATTGCCAGCAATGATAGGTGTCCGCATAGTCCTTTCCATTAGAGTGTACGCGCAACAAGTTCAACGAGACGGTTGGAGTAACCCCATTCGTTATCATACCACGAAAGGACTTTGATAAGTCCATCTTCAATCACTTTAGTGAACGGAGCGTCAAGAACAGAAGAGAGTTTGTTCCCATTGAAATCCGCCGAGACAAGGTCAAGTTCCGAATAACCAAGAATCCCATCCAAATCACCCTCTGCCGCTTCTTTCAACGCAGCGTTAACCGCTTCGGCATCCGGTCTCTCCTTAAGATCAACAGTGAGGTCAACCACAGAGACGTTCGGTGTCGGCACACGGATGGCGAACCCATCAAGTTTACCGTTCAATTCGGGTAGCACTTTACCTACTGCGACAGCGGCACCGGTTGTTGTCGGAATCATGGAGAGCGTCGCTGCACGGGCGCGACGCATATCGGAATGCGGGAAATCATGTACCCTTTGGTCACCCGTATAGGCATGAATAGTCGTCATTAATCCGCTCTCGACCCCGAAGGTTTCATGCAACACCTTCGCAACAGGGGCAAGGCAGTTTGTCGTACATGAAGCATTAGAGATAACATGATGCTCTGACTTATCGTATTTGTCGTCGTTCACACCGATAACAATCGTGATGTCCTCACCCTTTGCCGGTGCGGAGATCACCACTTTTTTCGCGCCGCCAGATGTGATATGTTTCTCAGCGTCTTCCCGGGCCGTAAAGAAACCCGTGGACTCAATAACGACATCCGCACCAAGTTCACCCCACGGGAGGCTACCCGGGTCGCGTTCGGCAAGCACCTGTATCTCTTTTCCGTTGACCACTAAACCCTCGTCTGTGGCAGCGATGTCATCCGACAAAATGCCGTGAACAGAGTCGTACTGTAGAAGATGCGCGAGCGTCTCAGGGTTCGTCAAATCGTTGATAGCCACAAATTCTATATCTAACGCAGGATTCTGCAACGCCGCACGAAAGGCGTTCCGACCAATCCGACCAAAACCATTAATACCTACTTTAGTTGACATAAGATAGATAGATCCCTCTATGAATATTTTGCCGTTACAGGGCTTTCTTTCCTAACAGCAAGTTTTAGAATCCGCAAGCCATAACACGAAGAGAAAAGAACATGCGGAGTTCTCAAAAATATCCACTTGCAAGCGATGCCCTTGATATGCTATTATCCAAATTTTCTGATTTAAAACCTTTTTAAATTATACCCTAAAATGCAGTAAATTGCAAATGCTGTTTAAGCCAGCCCCCACATTTCGGGTTGACAATTTGAAACATTTCGGATACCCTATTGATATGTCAACAACCACCGAGAAAAAAACGATTCAACCGACCGGGAATTTCCGTGCGATTCCTGTCTCCGTGCCAGACAATCTCGCCAACATCCGGGTCATCCTTTTTGAACCGCGCGAGCCGGGAAACATCGGCTCTGTTGCCAGAGTTGTGAAGGGGATGGGATTGTCACAACTCTATCTGGTCAACCCTGTTCCGTTCCAAGATATTGATGCAGCGTGGTACATGGCGCACGGCGCAAAGGATATTCTCGAAAACTGCCACGTCGTCCCAGAACTCAAAGACGCGCTCGACGGTATCCAATATCTGGTAGGGACGACGCATCGCCGCCGTGATGTACGCCTGCCGCAACCTGTGCCTGCAAGGGAAGCCGCGCAGACCATCGCTACAATCTCGCAAGATAAACAAGTGGCACTGCTATTTGGACGTGAAGATTTCGGCTTATCCACCGATCAGATGAGTCTCTGCCAGTTAACAGCAAGCGTGCCGATGGCGACCAAAAACCCCTCTCTGAACTTGGCGCAAGCCGTTCAGATCTTCGCGTATGAAGTCTTCGTTGCAAGTCTGAACGAATACCCACCCTCCGAGATTGACTACGCTGAAGTGAACGCCTTAGAAGAATTCTACGGACGCGTGACCCGTCTGTTGGATAAGGTAGGCATGTCGCCTTACAATCGAGAGTGGGAGACGTACCTGAAGTCGTTACGGCGAGTCTTCTCCCGCGCACCGTTAGAGGCACGAGACATCGCCACACTGGACATGATTTTCTCCACAACATTTCGGTACATCGAGCGATTGGAAAAGAAATTGGCAGAGGACAAATAGTTTTTGTGGCATCTGCTGTCCAAATAGATACCACAAAATCTTACGGTAAAGAATCATGAAAACATTTAATACCTTTGGTCCCGTGAACCCGGAAGAACATTACGTCGTCTCACGCGAAGCAGAGCTCGCTGACTTCATCAAACGCGTCAAACTGGGACGATATATCGTTATCTTCGCCCCTCGTCAAACAGGTAAAACCACGTTCTTTCAATGGGCACTTGAGTCGCTTGCATCCGATACCACAGAACCCTACTTCCCAATGGAACTCAATTTTGAGGTGTATGAAGACTACTCTGCTCCGGATTTTTACAACTCCCTCTATAGAAGAATTTTCAAGGAAATTGCGCGCGTCTTTCAAAAACGCGACATCTTGCCTTCTGAAGCTTTAGCTGAATTCTTGGAGAATACAACATTAACGGATCACGTTGCAATGATGGAATTTTTTGAACAATTCGGGGAATTTCTCGGAGATGAGAGGCTTGTCCTCATCATTGACGAGTTTGATGGGATCCCCCGCGATGCTGTGAGCGGTTTCCTTCGTTCACTCCGTAATATTTATGTTCACGGTTCTATGCGCCAATGTCCCTACAGTGTTAGCATTGTAGGCGTTAAGAACGTCACGCAACTCAATTTAGATCGCTCTATCTCGCCGTTCAATATCCAGGATGAGTTCACCTTGCCTAACTTCACCCCTGAGCAGGTCCGTGAGCTGCTGGCACAGTATACCGAAGCAATCGGACAAGCCTTCGCACCTGAAGTTATTGAGAATATTCATAGACAAACTGCCGGACAACCATTCCTCGTCAACCGCTTCGCACAAATTCTGACCGAGGAGATGGACATCCCGAAAACTGAGACGATTACAATGACGCACTTTTCAAAAGCGCACGCAGAAATTCTTGAAGAAAATAACACCAATCTTACACATCTGGTGACGAATATTCGTAGGGACCCACGCTTTAAAAACATCTTGATGGAAATCGTCTCTTACGAGAGAGGAGTCCGTTTCAGCTTACGCCAAGAAATCATCAGCGAACTCGCCACTTACGGCGTAATCGCGAGAGGGGCTGACGATCGCTGTGAGATCATCAACCCAATTTATCACTACTGCATCCTACAAACATTCAGACCTATAGTGAACGGGTTAGAAAAAGATTACTTTCCCGAAGAGACCGATTTTCCCGACTATCTCACGTCCACGGGGGAGATTAATATGGAACTCCTTCTCGACAATTTCCGAGATTTTATTGCACGCGTAGGATTTCGGATACTCCAAGTCCCAGAAACACCGAAAGAATTTGTCGGTCAAGACCTTCTCTATGCTTACCTTGACCAGTTTGTGAGTCTGATCCGTGGGGTAATGTACCTTGAAGTCCAAACCGGACGTGGCAGAATGGATCTTGTCATCTTCCACAATGGACAGAAATATATCGTCGAAACAAAGATTTGGGAAGGTCAGCGTCGCTATGAAGCGGCTAAGAAACAACTCGCTGCATATCTCAAACTGGAGGGTGTGAACGAAGGATACTACGTTGTCTTCGATCATCGTGCCGAGCCAGAACCCCGCGTAGAAACAGAGACAATAGACAGTTTGACAATCCGGAGTTACGTCATTCCTGTCATCTGGGTGTGTAAATATTTTGGCAGCGTTCCATAAGAGAGGTCTAAGACATAGCACACTCTTGGAGCGCGGTGGATCTCCACAAGGGGCCTCTATTCTCACTGAAAAGCAATATCATGCCCTTGGTGTGACAGGGTTATTTAGTTCTCAGTTTTTTCGTCCAATTTTGGACCCCCAGGCCCGCAGGTGCGGTTTGGAACCGCACCGGACTTGAAAAAGAAGATTCAAAAATTTAGAAAATCCGATAATTTATCTAAAACTATGGTGAAACCTGCAATTAATTGGACACTCTCAAACAGTCTGAATACCGATAACCGGCATTCAGACTAGCACAAACTAACAGTTTATGCTACAAAAATGTCTATTTATTTTTCAGACTCACTATAAATAGCCCTGCTTGGTGTGAAGAAACCTGTCGCTGTAAAGTGGTCTCTTTGCTCCAGCGGAGCAGTATGTCTATAGAAAAAGACGAAGACCCTTCTTGCACTCCAGCGGAGTGCTATGTCAGAAGCATTAGAAAACCCCTTGATGTTATTTAGTGTCAAAAACTTTACACACCCGATTCTACTTGAAATTTTGGCACGGGTTAAGGTATCATATAGCATAATGAGTGGATTTGATGCAATAGGGTTGAAAGGAATGTTTTAGATGCAAAAGATTGATAGCGATGCCAAAACAATTTGGCAGCTGCTTGCCAATGCTCGCTACGCGCTTGAATACTACCAGCGCGAGTATAGTTGGCAGACTAAGCAGGTTACAGACCTAATCGATGATCTTACCAGCAAGTTTTTGGATAACTACAAAGCAGGTGACGAACCTACTCAGGTAACTAACTATGGACACTACTTCCTAGGATCCATCATTATCAATAACGCTGAGGGTCAACGATTCATTATTGACGGGCAACAAAGGATTACTACTTTAACACTCCTCCTCATTAGACTCCGCCGCTTACTTGAAGATCAGGGGTTGATAGATCAGGTAACCACTCTTATTTTTTCGCTAAGTTTTGGAGAATGGGGGTTCAATATCCAATCAAAGGAATCCTCACACTATCTACAGTACATGAGAACAGAAAAAAATAGTTATGAGGTAGAACATATCTGGGCAAATGATCCCGAAGCTCACAATCAACTCCTCGCCGAACAAATCTGGAACCCAGACCGCTTGTTTGAGGACGCGTCATAAATCAGAAGCTGGTAGTGGCGTTTAAACAAAATGCGATATATCAAACCCATCGTTTGGCTCATCTTTATCTGTTCCGGTGCAAGCGGTCTCATCTATCAAGTTATCTGGATGCGACAGTTGACGCTCATCTTCGGCAGCACCGTCTTCGCGACGAGTACCGTCCTGACAGCGTTTATGGCAGGACTTGCACTCGGCAGCTACTACTTCGGTCGGAAGATCGACGAAAGCACAGCGTCGCCGTTGCGGATTTACGCGCTGCTGGAGGCAGGCATCGGTGCGTTCTGCCTTGTCTGGCCCCTCATTTTAGCCACACTGGGCGCACTCTATGTCCTGATTCATCGCAACGTCACCTCAGAATTCTACACGCTTTCACTTATCCGTTTCGTGTTGACATTCGGAGTCCTGCTAATCCCATCTACATTGATGGGCGGCACACTACCGGTCCTGACCCGTTTCTTCGTGAAAAGACTGGAGCAACTCGGAACGAACATCGGCATCCTGTATGCGTTGAACACATTCGGTGCGGTCATCGGAACTGTGGCAGCGGGCTTCTTCCTGATTGAAGCGTTCGGCATCCAATGGACACTCGGTGTGGGGATCGTTATTAATTTCGCTGTGGCGGCAATTGCGTTGGTATTAACACGAAAAGCGTCCGCAACAGAGGAGGTCAGTCATCAGTTAAGAGAGATGCCTATTGAACCAGAGCCTTCTTTAACTGATAACCGACAAC
>JAJEGI010000065.1 GCA_022819945.1 Candidatus Poribacteria bacterium | reverse complement strand
CCACAATACAGTGAAAAGGCACTCTTTGAAGCGATCGTCAACGCAGTAGCCCACCGCGACTACACAATTCAGGGTAGCAAGATTCGACTCTCAATGTTCGCAGATCGACTTGAAATAAATTCTCCAGGAAGCTTGCCAAACAACCTCACGATTGAAAGCATGGATGTCCGACAATCAACGCGCAATGAAGCTCTCACCTCTATGCTCGGAAGGATGTCTGTTGGGAATATACGCGGCTCGGATGACCGACAATTTTTCATGGAACGACGCGGAGATGGCGTGCCGATTATCCTTCGCGAAACGAAAGCGTTAAGTGGAAAATCGCCACAGTATCAACTCATTGATGGTTCAGATCTTGTCCTCACACTTCCCGCTGCCGATACAGATCTTACACCTGCAACTGCTGATATTCTTGCACATCACAACGGTAATCCATTACCCGGCGTTGAAATATTGGTGCTATTTCCAAATAAAACATGGAACTCGGCAACTACCGATGAGAACGGGAACGCGCAGATTGATCTCCACACGACGCATCTGCCGATGACGGTATTCGCAGCCGCCCCCGGTTTTGCCGCATACCTTGAAAATGATTGGATGCCAGCAAAAGGAGGGCTTGCAATTGAAATGCAGCGTCTCCAAGAGGGAGGATCGGTAATTTTTCCTGAAGCGACAGGCAATATCCCAGGCTTATCTGGGAGTTTGAACCCAATACGCGATACAAGTGACCGAACCTATCTTTATGCTTCCAATATCGCCATAAATGAAGGACAGCAGCAACCCGTTCATTTCATCCTTGGAGAGGATTTGCGCCTCACCGATACCAACGGCAGAGAACTGTCAGTACGCATCGTTGCAATCGTTGGTAAATCAGCACTACTGGAGTATCGCCCTTATACCAAAGAAAATTAAAGATGATAGTAAAGATGAATTGTAGCACAAACTTTTAGTTTGTGGTGTATTGTGATACTTTGAGATGCGTCGTAAATGCTGACTATAATTTCAGAAATAGTATTAGATTATGGAGAGGAACAATGAGTTTACAACTGGACAGTTTAGCAAAATCTATTGATCGGCTAGAACGTTCTGTTAAGGCGGCGAATAAACTTGATACCTCTGATGAAGATTTACAAGAAACGGTTCGTGCTGGAGTTATTCAACACTTTAAGGTCGCCTATGAACTGTCTTGGAAAATGATAAAGCGGTGGCTTGAAGAAAACATTGTTGCTGCCTCTGTTGATGGTGTTACCCAACGGAACCTCTTTCGTTTAGGAGCAGAAAATCGTCTTATCGCTGACCCAGAACTCTGGATGGATTATCATAAGGCGCGTAATTCTACCTCTCATACTTACAATGAGGATGCTGCCGAAAGGGTCTTTGCGAAAGCCACTGAGTTTGTCCACGATGTCAAATACCTTTTACGCATGCTGAAGGCGCGCAATGATTGATCTTAATCCAAAGCATTTTGAAACAGTTCAACATATACTCGCAAAACATGTTCCTGGATGCGAAGTTCGCGCTTTTGGATCGCGGGTCAAATGGACAGCGAAAGATTATTCCGATCTTGATCTTGCTGTAGTCGGTAGTAAGCCGTTAACCTTGAGACAGACAAGTCAATTAGCAGAAGCATTTGAGGAATCCAATCTTCCAATGCGGGTTGATGTCTTAGATTGGCATACAATATCAGAAGAATTTAAAAAAATAATTACGGAAGAATACGAAGTGATACAAGGATCAGAAACTGTTACAGCAAATGAGGAGTCTGGGACACTTCCCAAGAATTCAACTACAAAAAATAACCGTTGGGATGTTGTAAAACTCGGAGATGTTGTCCAAATTAATCCCAGTCGAAAACTGCGCAAAACAAAAGAGGCATTCCATCTTGCTATGCGAGATGTTGAAGTATACAGACGGGAGATTACTTCACACTCGTATAAAGAATTTCGCGGTTCTGGTGCACGGTTTCAAAATGGAGATACGCTTTTAGCCCGCATTACACCGTGCCTTGAAAATGGTAAAACTGTGTATGTGGACTGTCTGAAACCTAATCAAGTTGGGCATGGATCAACTGAATTTATCGTGTTATCAGGAATTGAAGATAAAACCGATAATTTGTTCGTGTACTATTTAGCAAGAGATCCAAGTTTGCGGACCTTTGCAATTCACTCAATGCAAGGTTCTACGGGTCGTCAACGAGTAGATGCAAATTCGTTACGTTTGTTTGAATTTTCACTACCTCCGATTGAGGAACAACGCCACATCGCTCACATCCTCAGCACACTTGACGACAAAATCGAACTCAACCGACAGATGAACGAGACACTCGAAGCAACAGCACGCGCAATTTTCAAATCGTGGTTTGTAGACTTTGACCCCGTAAAAGCGAAGATGGAAGGACGCAAACCTGTAGGTATGGACACCGAAACCGCTGCCTTATTCCCATCAGCATTCCAAGATTCTCCACTTGGGGAGATCCCAAAAGGATGGAAAGTTGTCACAGTTGATAAAGATTTTAACCTGACAATGGGGCAATCACCGCCTGGATCTACTTATAATGAAGATGGTAACGGCATGCCATTTTATCAAGGCAGAAAGGATTTCGGTTTTCGATACCCGACGCGACGCGTCTATTGTACCGCGCCAAAGCGATTTGCTGAGAAAGGTGATACCCTTGTAAGTGTTCGCGCACCCGTGGGCGATATTAATATGGTTGAGGAGGAATGCAGCATTGGTCGAGGTGTAGCAGCAATACGACATAAAACAGAGAGTCGATCTTATACTTACTACACCATGCAATCTTTGCAGGATGTTTTTTCTCGTTATGAAGCAGAGGGGACAGTTTTTGGATCAATCAATAAGACAGATTTCCAAACACTTTCTCAACTCAGACCACCCAATGAGATTATTCAAGCATTTGAGCGTTTGGCTTATCCTCTGGATCAATCTATTGAGAATAACGAAAATGAATCCCGCACACTCGCCCAAACCCGAGACACACTGCTGCCAAAACTATTATCCGGTGAAATCCGCGTAGACGATACAACTGAAATACTGGAGATAAAAGATGCCTCAGCAAACTGTTCCGCACATTGAATCGCTGCGTGTGAAAAACTACCGCGCGTTACATAATATAGAATTAAAACAACTCAAACCACTGACGGTCTTTTTAGGCGCGAACGGTAGCGGTAAATCAACGTTTTTCGATGTGTTCGCGTTTCTCGCTGAATGTTTCACAGTTGGATTGCGTCAGGCGTGGAACAAAAGAGGCGGACTTAAGGAACTGAGGACTCGCGGGCGTGAGGGACCCATTGAATTTGATCTGAAATATCGCGAAGCACCTAAAACACCGATTATCACCTACCATCTTTCTATCAATGAAGATACAGAAGGCCCCTTTGTCGAAACGGAATGGATGCAATGGCGGCGCGGGAGTCGCGGCAAACCAGTGCGTTTCCTTAATTTCCGTGAAGGACGCGGAACCATCATCGCCGGCGAAACGCCAGATGAGGCGGACGAACGAATCAATGAACAATTTGATGATCCCTCGGTCCTCGCTGTTAATATGCTGGGGCAACTGGCAAGACATCCCCGTGTGAGGGGGCTTCGTAGATTTATTACAGATTGGTATTTCCCCCACCTTTCTACCGATGCCACGCGCCAAGCAACCAACGATGGACCGCAAAAAAGATTGTCCGCAACAGGTGACAATTTGCCCAACGTTATCCAATACTTGCAGGAAAGATACCCAGAACGCTTGGAGAAAATTATATCTTCTCTGTCAAATCAGGTGCCCCGTTTAGAGAAAGTTGACACAGAATTAATGATGAGCGGTCTTCGCCGCTTACAAATTAAAGATGCACCGTTTGAGCAACCCATTTTGGCGAAATTCGCCTCCGATGGCACATTGAAGCTGCTGTCGTACCTGACGCTATTTCATGGTCCAGAACCACCCCAATTAATCGGCATTGAGGAACCCGAGAACTATCTACACCCTCGCCTGCTGACCGGCCTCGTCGGGGCGTGCCTTGAGGCATTAATGTTCTCTCAATTTATAATTACTACGCATTCACCCCGTTTTGTCAATGAACTCACTGCTGATGAGGTGTGGGTACTCTATCGGGATGAACAAGGTTTTACAGTCTGCAAACGCGCCTCGGATATGCTCGGAGTAGAGCAGCTTTTGGAGGCAGGGGCAAAGTTGGGACAACTCTGGATGGAAGGGCACTTTGAATTTGGTGACCCGTTGACTAATGCAGGCGGTCCAAAGCGAGGTGTGCATGCACATTAAATTCTTCTTGGAGGAACCGTCCGCGGAAGAAGCATTAAAACACCTCTTACCCAAGATTTTATTAAAAGATGTCAGTTACGAATTTCATACTTTTCAAGGAAGAGACGAGATGCTTAAAGAATTGCCAACGCGTTTGAAAGGAGAACAGTGGATACCCGATAACTGGCGAATTATTGTGCTTATTGATGAAGACCGAAGAGACTGCCACGAACTGAAAGCATATTTAGAGAAAGCAGCACACGAAGCGGGATTTGTGACAAAATCCGGCGCAGCTCCAAACGAAGATTTTCAAGTGGTCAATCGGTTGGCAATTGAGGAATTAGAGGCATGGTTTTTTGGAGATGTTGAAGCCATGCACGCGGCTTATCCAAAAATCCCAATAAATCTGCAATCTAAGGCAAAATACCGTAATCCCGACGCAATCCGTGGCGGCACGTCCGAAGCATTGGAAGGCTTGCTAATACAGAAAAACTACTTTACGAAGCGGATACCCAAACCTACGGTAGCACAAAACATTGCACAACACATGGAACCGAACCGGAACAGATCAAAAAGTTTTCAAGTGTTTGTTGAAGGGCTTAAGGCATGCGTAGGGGAAGAATTGTTAGTCTAGCGCATTTGGAACAAACGACATGAATCTCAATAAAATTTACGAATCCGACATAGAAGAAGCCACCCTTGAGTGGCTCGCTGAATTAGGGTATACCGTCCTACATGGTCCCGACATCGCTCCAGACACACCCAATGCTGAACGCGCCACTTACAGCGAAGTCATCTTAACCAACCGTCTACGAGATACCGTTGCCCGCTTAAACCCACAAATACCCACCGATGCACAAGAAGAAGCCATCCGCAAAATCCTAAATCCAGATTCCCCTGCATTGGTACAAAACAACCGAACATTTCATCAAATGCTCGTTGACGGTATAGAGGTCGAATATCGGCAAGCAGACGGGACAATCCGCGGCGATCGCGTCCGGTTAATCGATTTTGAGACACCGAAAAACAACAACTGGTTGGCAGTCAACCAATTCACAGTGATAGAAACAAGCGAACGCCGTCCCGACATCGTACTGTTCCTCAACGGGCTTCCGTTAGCCGTTCTTGAGCTCAAAAATCCAACGGACGAGAAAGCCACCATCTTAACTGCGTTTCGTCAAATCCAAACCTATAAACAGGAAATCCCGACGCTATTCACTTATAATGAAGCACTCGTCGTCTCCGATGGATTAGAGGCACAAATCGGGTCTTTAACTGCCGATAGGGAATGGTTTCTGCCGTGGCGAACAATCGAAGGAGAAGACGAAGCACCATCAACCGAATTGGAATTGGAGGTGTTGATTAAAGGAGCCTTTGAAAAGCACCGATTTTTGCGTTATCTCAAACATTTCATCGTCTTTGAAGAAACCGAGAGCGGAGCGATCGCGAAAAAAATCGCCGGTTATCACCAATTCCATGCTGTCAAGACGGCAGTGGATACAACCGTCCACGCATCATCCCTGGAAGGCGATAAGCAGTGCGGTGTCGTTTGGCATACACAAGGCTCCGGTAAAAGCCTGACGATGGCTTTTTACGCCGGTAGCATTATTCAACATCCGCAAATGGAAAACCCAACCCTCGTCGTTATCACTGACACAAACGATCTTGACGATCAACTCTTCGGGACATTCGCTCGATGCCATCAACTGCTACGACAGAAACCGGCGCAAGCAAAATCGAGACGACACTTACGTGAACTTCTGAAAGTTGCCGCTGGTGGAGTCGTCTTTACCACAGTTCAAAAATTTTTCCCTGAAGGTGAAGAGACCCGTTTCCCGCAGTTATCTGACCGACGAAACATCGTGCTTATCGCCGACGAAGCGCACCGTAGCCAGTACGGTTTTATTGACGGATTTGCCCGCCACATGCGCGATGCACTCCCCAACGCCTCTTTTATCGGTTTCACCGGTACGCCGATTGAGCTAACCGACCGTAACACCCTCGCCGTTTTCGGAGATTATATCAGCATCTACGATATCCAACGGGCAGTTCAGGATAAAGCCACCGTTCCAATTTACTACGAAAGCCGTCTTGCCGAAATTGAACTCGACGCAAACGAAAGACCACACATCGATCCAGAATTCGAGGAAGTGACCGAATCAGAGGAAGTAACACAAAAAGAAAGGCTCAAAACCAAGTGGGCACAACTTGAAAAGTTAATGGGAACCGAAAAACGGCTCGGACTTATTGCCGATGACATAATCGCACATTTTGAAGAACGGTTAGAAACAATGGATGGCAAGGGCATGATTGTCTGTATGAGCCGCCGTATCTGTGTTGACCTTTACAACGCGATTGTCAAACGCCGTCCAGACTGGCCCGATAATGATGACAAAAAAGGTGCAATAAAAGTCATAATGACGGGTTCTGCTTCCGATGATGCGTCATGGCAACCGCATATCCGAAACAAGAAACGGCGTGAACAGATGGCAACCCGATTTAAAAATGCCAACGATCCGTTTAAACTCGTTATTGTCCGTGATATGTGGCTAACCGGATTTGACGCACCAAGCCTTCACACCATGTATGTAGATAAACCGATGCGAGGACACGGACTCATGCAGGCAATTGCCCGCGTCAATCGCGTATACCGCGACAAACCCGGCGGTTTGATTGTAGACTACATAGGGCTTGCTTACCATCTAAAACAGGCACTGCAGAATTACACCCAAAGTGGTGGAAAAGGTGATGCTACCGTTGATAAAGCTGAAGCAGTTGCCGTAATGTTGGAGAAATACGAAATCTGCTGCGGACTATTTCACGGCTTTGACGGGTCGTTATGGATGGCAGGAAACCGTACAGATCGGATCAAATTACTACCCGCAGCACAAGAACATATATTACAACAAAAGGATGGCAAAACCCGTTTATTGGAAGTAGTTACCGCACTCTCCAAAGCGTTTGCACTCGCTGTTCCACATGAAAAAACAGCCGAGATACGCGACGATGTCGCCTTTTTTTCAGGCTGTAAGAGGCGTTTTGGCAAAACCATCGGCTACTGAAGAGGCACAATCTGAAGCCACAGAACAAGCAATCAAGCAATTGGTGTCCAAATCAGTCGCTTCTGAAGGCGTGGTTGACATCTTTACCGCCGCCGGACTCGAAAAACCTGATGTCTCAATTCTCTCCGACGAATTCCTCACCGAAATCCGAGATTTACCCCATAAAAACGTGGCGGTTGAACTTTTGGAGAGACTACTTGGCGATGAAATTAAAACTCGCTCACAGAAAAACGTCGTACAGGGACGTTCGTTCGCGGATATGTTGGAACGTTCAATTCGTGCCTATCGAAATCGTGCAATTGAAGCGTCCCAAGTAATTGAAAAACTCATTGAGATTGCAAAAGAGATGCGCCAAGCACAAGAACGCGGTGATGATTTAGGGCTTTCAGATGAGGAGTTGGCTTTCTATGATGCCCTTGAAACGAACGATAGCGCGGTCAAAGTGTTGGGGGACGAAACCCTGAAAACCATCGCTATTGAACTCGTGGAAACCGTTCGGCGGAATGTGAGTATTGACTGGACAATGAAAGAGAGTTCCCGCGCGAATATACGAAGAATGGTAAAACGTATCCTCCGCAAACACGGCTATCCACCCGACAAACAGGAGAAAGCTGCCGAAACCGTCTTAGAGCAGGCAGAAACGTTATGTATGGATTGGGCAGCGTAGCGGCTTAGAAACCAACCCACTTTGAGATTAAGGTAATCCTCTTTTTGCTTCTATTCAGCAGATGTTGTATGTTCTGAAAACTGGATAGCTGCTAAAAATGCGCTAAAGTCTTGACAAAATTTTAGGAATTGACTATATTATTAATGCAACAGCTTATCTCATAAATTGTGGAAAGGTTTTGTAAATCCAATAGCCAATAAGCGCACACGGTAATAATTTGAACACATTCGGATTTATGAGATATATTAATAAAGGTCTTTGTTAGGGCATCACTCGAAAACCCATATAAGTTAATTAGGACTTACGCAGCCCCCACTGCAGGCGGGGTTTAAAACCCCGCCTGCAGTGCGTCATACGTCCGTTATCATGGAAAAAATGCGTAAGTCCTGTTAATAACGCGAGCAATTAAGAAAGGAAAATAGATGTTAGCAGAAATACGTCAAAGAGAAGGGGTCATCGTTATTCGAC
>JAJEGI010000142.1 GCA_022819945.1 Candidatus Poribacteria bacterium | reverse complement strand
GCGCGGATATTCCGAGGCTATTAAGGCTCTCAAGGTAGAGGGGTAGCACATTTTCAGGAGCGGGTTTCAATATCACCTGATATTGGTAATACGCGCCGACACGGAAAGGGTTTTCTGCATATCTGCCATCGGTTGGACGGCGGACGGGTTCTACATAAGCCACTTGCCACGGTTCTGGACCGAGGCACCGTAGGAAGGTTGCTGAATTAAATGTGCCTGCGCCGACTTCTATATCGCACGGTTGTTGAATAACGCAGCCGTGGTCTGCCCAAAATTTCTCTAACGCTAAAATTATTTCTTGAAGTGTCATATCTGTTTTTTCTTTGCACGCTCCGTTTGAATTGATTAATGCACATTTATTGTAACATAATAGATACTTCTGATTCAATGAATTTTCAAATTTTTGGGATGAGAGGAGGACTTCGCGGAAAATCTTTACAAAGGAGATAAAAAAATTGAGTCCTGAATATTCTTGTTATAGCACCGACATTCAGAACTCGAAGATATTATGTTAACCTTGTCTATGTGTTCATGAAACTATGCAAGTGGTCCCTTGCTTAAAATTTCCAATAACCAATACTCATTCGTGTCAACATAGAAGGTTTAGGAGTAATATTTTTAAAACATAACACGTGCTTTGTAAATCTCTCAGCTTTAGTGGAAATTTTATTTAAGTCGATAACTTTATCCATATTTTCTATATCTTTTGACACTGAATTCACGTCGATATTATTATCATTGAGGAATTTTTGGGTTGCCTCGAATTTTATAGCAAAATTAACGTTTTCAATTCTATATCCATCAAGACCACTCACGGAAATCCCAACAACGTTTCCATCACTGTCGAAAACTGGACCTCCACTGTTTCCAGGCTGTTGTGGGGCAGTGTGCTGAAAGAGATTAAGGGGATCCTGGAGATTCTCGGAAAGATTACTTTTTATTGTTCCTAACAGTCCACTAACATCACCTGAAGTGGCATTCCCTTCGTAAGACAGCCAACTTAAACTTAGAGGATATCCAAACAAAGCAATTTTTTCACCCCTATAAACAGGATCGTTTCTAAATGTAGCAGTATACATCCGTTCACTTTCATCAAACAACAGTGCCAGGTCAACATCATGATCCACTGCTTCTGCACCTTGTTTCTCTATCACATAACGAAAGTTTACGCGCAACTCGTCATATTTACGCTTATTGCCGTCACGATCTTGATAAATAACATGCGCGTTGGTCAAAATATGATTTTTATCAATATAGAACCCGGTGCCAGACCCACTTAGGATTTTAGGTTTCCACTCATCAACCCGTTTCTGTATCCCATTTTTCTTTTCTTCAATTTTGCTTCCAACACTTTTACGCCACTTATCAACTTTAGCAGCAATATTTTCAGCAACTACCTGTTTATCTAACTCAGTTGGATACTTCAGTGCTAAACTATACCAATAATACGCCTCCGCATTATCCTGAGGAACGCCATTCACTCCTTCTTCAAAACTTTTTCCAACGTTAACTTGTGCAACAATATGGCCTTGCTGTGCTGCTTGAAAATATAATCTCGTGGCCTTTTCAAGGTTCTTATTTACACCCTGGCCGTTTTGGTACATTAGGGCAAGATTATTTTGAGCGGGGGCATAGTTTTGTTCAGCTGCTTTTGTATACCATTTTACAGCTTCTTCCCATCTCTCAACTTCTGTAAGATTTTCATCTACACCCTTGCCGTTTTGGTACATACGAGCAAGATAATATTGAGCATAAGCATTACCGTTTTTACCGTTGTTTGCTGCTTTTGTATACCATTTTACAGCTTCTTCCCACCTCTCAACCTCTGTAAGATTTGCCTCTACACCCTTGCCGTTTTGGTACATTAGGGCAAGTCTATATTGAGCATAAGCATTACCGTTGTTTGCTGCTTTTGTATACCATTTTACAGCTTCTTCCCACCTCTCAACCTCTGTAAGGTTCTCATCTACACCCTCACCATAATAGTAACTATCAGCAAGTTCATTCTGAGCTCTATCATATTCCTGTTCTGCCGCCTTTGTAAACCAGTATACCGCATCCTTATACGCTTCCGCTTTATCTGATTTCTTAGCGGGTTGATGTTTACCTATCAAGCGTGCATGATTATAGTGCATGAAAGCAATGTTATATTGGGAAATGTAGTGGGTTTGTGCCTCTGGATTTTTCAACCATTGCACGGCATCAGATAGGTTTGCCAATGAGTCGTTTATCAGATCAGGTGTAAGTCCCACTTCTTTCATTTTAATTCTTGTCTCTTCTGATTGCAAAAAGTACATTACGGCGAGATTATTTTGCGCGGGGACATAATCTTGTTCTGCTGCTTTTATATAGCATTTTTCAGCATTCTCTTTATACCATTTCTCGATCTTTTCCTTTTTCTCTGCCTCTTTCGAGTTTTTCAAGTTTTGAGGAAGAGGAACCTGACGTAGATCGTACATATAACCGAGGCAGAATTGCGCGATGAAATCGTTCTCGTCCTTCATTACCCTTGATTCAAAATTAGACAATGCTACTGCATAGTGCCCACGTTTATAGGCTTCTATGCCTGCATCGTAGTTTGATGTTTCGTTCGGTTTCTCACTGGTACATCCTATACTGATTAGGGGACAAAGGATGACAAATATTGCTAAAACTCTCATTGTAATTGTTCCTCCGCTAAAAGGACTTGATTCACTTTAACTGCCAGTCGAGTGTTGATTCTTTTATTTTTAAGTGGATCACCCTAACAGTATGCTAATACGCGCGAAGTTCAATAGTTCTTGTGGAAAACGAGATGTCAATATCAAAATGCTCCAGGAAGTTCATGCCTAATACACCATCCACCAGTGAATTTTCAGGTAAATCATGACAGGAAACATCAATATTCTCAATAGTTTCTCCTACGGCGGTTAATTTACGCACGGTGATGATTTTTGCAGCAATAACACCGCCTCCAGTGATAATTTCCACTTCACTCTTTGGATCCGATAAGTCGTATCCTAAGGCGGTAGCAACCTTTGGGGGTATAGTTGTATTTGAAGCACCGGTATCTAGGGCCACGGGGAGAAAGTTGGAGTCATTTCCGTTAATGCCTCCGACTTCAAGGTTAAGGATAATTAAACCACGCATACGGGCAAAACGGATACGTGCCATTACAATATGTACTCCACACCTTCTGGAACTTCACGTGTAGAATGTATGGCGATGCGTCCTTTGTGATGCATTAAGGCATTGTGAATATCTTCTCGGGATTTGCTATGGACAGCAACAACCCCGGATAGTAGTTCAGTGTTTTCGCTAATTTCGCAATCCACGATAAGCAGCCACGCATCCGGATATTTCTGCTCTATCTCTTGGAGGGTTAGCCGTTCGTCTGTCATTTTACTTTCTCCTTTGCAAAGGGAATCTATATCACGGAATCTGCTGAAGTTGATAGCATTATACCGTATGTTGCAGACTTTTGTCAAACGTTTTGAATGGGGCGGACGGGCAATGAATTGCACTACTACGAACTGGAAACCTCGTTTATCACTGGCGTCGTGAACATCCTATCTTTTTAGGAGGGACCAGTCGGGTTC
Source organism: Candidatus Poribacteria bacterium (assembly GCA_022819945.1). Classification (GTDB taxonomy): domain Bacteria; phylum Poribacteria; class WGA-4E; order WGA-4E; family WGA-3G; genus WGA-3G. The sequence continues at coordinate 5,357 of JAJEGI010000142.1, read as the reverse complement.
GTCTTCTGGATTGCCAAGGGGACCGTGGGCGTTACGGACGATGCGGCGTTGTAAGTCATACCAGTCAGTGTAGTTTGTCGCGGGTTGGAGTTTATCGTTGCGAGCGTCCATCAGGGTTGTGAGGGTATTCTCCATTTCGTCTGCTAACGGTTTCGCTTCGGGTGTGTTGATGAGATTGTTCATCTGTAGCGGGTCTGCTGCTATATCATACAACATCCGTTTGCCGTCAAGCCAGCGTGCGTAACTGTGTGTTTTGGTTCGGACACCACGCCACTCGTTGCCATCTACGAGATAGTCGTAGGTTGCGCCGAAGTTCATCGTCAGGACGGCTTCCTGTTCAAAGGCATCGGTTTCACCGCGCCAAGATGCGGACAGGTCGTAGCCTTCGACGGTTCGCGGCGGTTGGATACCGCATAACCCGCAGAGCGATGGGAATAGGTCTACGGGAGATGTGAGCGTGTCACAGGTGCGGTGGTTTCTATCAAAAACACCCGGTAGACGCATAATCAACGGCACTTTGATGGATTCTTCGTAGGGTTCCCGCTTCGCCCAGAAATTGATACTTTGTGCACCGCCCTGGGTGCCGTGGTCGGAGCCGAAGACAAGCAGCGTATTTCCAACGCGTTCCGTTCTTTCAAGATATGCCATCAATTCACCGAGCATATCGTCCACCGTTAGCACCATAGCGAGGTAGTGTCGGTAAATATTCAACGACTGTTCGCGAACCGAATCTGGCACATTTTCAGGGAGTTGGAGTTCCGCAGGGAGTCGGTCGTAGTATTCCCGCGGCGCGTATTCATAAGGCGTGCTGTGTGCTTGATGGGGAGAGATAAACAGACAGAACGGCGCATCATCCTCCAGGTCATCCATAAACTGGAAGGCGTATCGGTTCAGGGCATCGGTTTCGTAGCCTTCCCATCTTTCGTTCCGCCAGTCTGCGTCAAGGTTCACCGTGCCGTTGAAATAGTCGGTGTGGAAGTTATAGCCGCGCCAGTATTGGAATCCGAGGCGGTCGCGTCCTTCAGGGACGTAGTCGCGTCCGCCGATTTCCGGGAATGAACCCGTGTGGAGATGCCATTTGCCGACCCATGCTGTCCGGTAACCATTCCGGTTGAAGACATCACCGAGTCCGATTTCATCGTGTCGAGTTTTGACGAAGTTAATGAGGTGCCCAGTGGTCTGTGGATGCCGTCCGGTGAGGAGCATGGAACGATATGGCGTGCAGACGGGTGCAGTAGCGATCGCATTTGAAAACACGGTGCCTTCCTGCGCAAGCCGATCAATGTGCGGCGTTTCAATCTGCCTGTCGCCGTAAACAGGTAACGAACACGCACGAATCTGATCTGCAAGGAGATAAACGATGTTCGGTCTATCTGTCATATTTGTTGCCTTTAAAACTGAAGTCCCAAACTGACCCGATGTGCTTGTTGTAGCCGTCCGAAATCGGCGTAGGCGTAATCGAGCGCGAGCAACCTATTGCCAAGCGTCAGGTGAATGCCCAAGCCGAGCGTGAGGCCTTCTTCTTCGTCCCGCCAGTCTTCACCCAACCGGAATTTGTAACCGCCACGAATCGCCGCCATCTTTTTAAACCAATACTCCATACCGATGTTCAACCGTTCGCTGTTGTCGTTCGGATGGTTGGCATCAAGTGCAAGCGTGAGGAGGTTATCGCCAGAATCAATAATATCATAAGCGATACCGAGTCGGAAATTGGACGGGAGTGGGAATTCAATTGTTTCTAACGCTGCTTTCCGCGCTGGATTCGTGGTGTCGGGGAACGGACGGTACTCTGATATTCTTGTATCACCGGCTTCTTCGGCTCCGCTCTCCAGATCGGGACCGCTGAAGCGCATCTCCGGTCCGAAATTTGAGAAACACATCCCGATACGTAAACTCCGCCAACCGGTGTGGTATAGGGTTCCAACATCAATCGCGACGCCTCTGGCACTTTCGCGATGGATCTGCTGATGGATGTATTTAGCATTGATACCGACAGAGAGTTTAACACCGGATTCTTTTGCGTAGAGTTGTTTGGCATACGCCAAAGAGATTGCGGCATCATAAGCGGAATACCAGAGACCGGTGCCGTCGGGCTTTGCGAGTGTGGTAATCTCCGTATCAGGAACGTTGAGGAATGTGACGCTCGCGCCTAACGTGCCGATATTTTCTATCGGCGTAGCGAACGCGAGATAGTTGTAGCGCATATCGGCGAGCCAGAATATTTGTGTATCTGAAAAACTGGTTTTTTCCAGTTGGCTGATCCCAGCGGGATTCCAGTATATGCTGGTCACATCGTCGGCAAGCCCGCCAAACGCACCACCGAGACTGTCTACCCGGGCACCAGGACCGATTTTCAGAAACTGGGCACCCGCTGTGCCGACGTTGGTAGTAGCATAACCCGGAACAATCCAGAGTGCCAGAAGTGTAAATAAGAGAATATAGGTTATATATCGCATGTATCTCTCCTGTTATCGAATAATTGCGAATCTACCGATTTTGTTGCCGACGACTGTGTCACTTTCATCACGGGCTTCAACATGATAAATATAAATACCGCTTGCGAGTGCCTGATTATAGCGATTAAGGAGTTCAAAAGTTGCTGTGCCACCCTTATCGCCTTGTAACGAACGGTCATCTGGAGCGACATCCGGATGGTAAGACGCATCACTTTCGTGTTCGATTGTCCGGACTAATTCGCCTGCTAATGTATAAATCCGAATGGTACAGTGCGGTGGTAGATGTGTGAAGAAGATCTTGTCCGTCCCTTCCGAAAGTACTGCCCTATTCGTGACGAAATAAGGGTTTGGGACGACGCGGATTTTTTCGAGATCGGCTTCAATATTCTCAGCATCAAGCGTCTCCCCTGTTGTCGTCAAAAGGGATTCGTCGCCGTCTCGCGGTGCGCTGACACCCCCCATTTCAACAGTGAAGACATCACCTGCCGAAATTTCTCCGTTAGGGTCTTTGATGTAGACATACCCACCCCGGATGAAAATTCGGAAGAAGCCAGGTGTCTCGGCTGGGACGTATTCATCACGCCAGCCAGTGCCTGTTAGAATGGCGTATCCATCGGCGCGTTGGTCGTTAAATTGGATTTCTTCGCCAGTGGCTTCGTCCACCACCTTGACGTGTGTATCGTCAACAAACGTAATCGAGTAGGTGTGCGGACGATAGTACGTTACCCAAAAGATGTTCGGCCAGGTGTTCTCACCGACACCCGGAGAGTGAATGTTTACCTCCCATCCCGTCACTGTACCTGCCGTCAATTTGACATCGTTAATCGGATTTTCGGTTGGACTTCCGTAGGACACGTCAACACCTGTTATTTTCAAGACAATACCATCGAACATCGGGGAAAGGATTTCAACGGCTTCTTGATGGAGCGGGTCATACCAGTCAAAGGATTGCGCCTCAACGACAGTTTCGTTTGTCGTGGTGTTGACAATCTCATAAGCAGGCGGTTGATAACCGGGCCCGGTAATGTATGCAGCGGGACCTGTCTGTTTCGCGCCGTACCAGACGATTTTATATTGGTGTCCTGTGACCTTGTTGGGGGCAAGCACCATCGGTTCAACGGTAACACTTCCCTGGCCTTGCTGTTCTATATCAGCAGTCGGCCCACGGTATCCAGCCGGTTGCGCACGCGGCACGACATGGACCATCGTCTCAATCTGACTGCTCTCCATCGCAATCAACCCTGTTTTTGGGTTACCTGTATCATAAGAGGTAACAGCATAGGTGTATTCAAGTCCGTTGGTGAGTCCTTCATCGGTATAAAAATTCTTGATGCCTGCGTCTTCACCGAGCGCCTGTGAAGGCGTGGAAACGACGCGGAAGATGTCGCCAGCAACGGGCGGTCCTGAAGGACCATCGGAAATCTGTACGTAGAGTCCACCGAAATAGATTAGTGTACCGGAGCGATATGTGCCATCGGGATACGGTTCGCCTGTGTTCGGATCTTTGATAACGACATATCCGCCGCCGTCTGCCGGAAATTCCGCATTATAAGGCATGACTTCCCAGAGCGTTGTGTTGATGACTTCAAAACTGGTGCTGGAATTGAATTTAATCATGTAGACAGCACTCTTGAAGAAATCGGCAAAGAAAGGTTCGTCGCCCCCACTTTCAATCTTAGCGTCCGACTGTTTACCGACGTGCGCGACTGTAAAAAAATTACCAGTGGCACTCGGTTTGTCGAACTCCATCAGCATCGTCCAGTCTTCGACAGGATTACCCGTGGCTTCATCGTAAGAGATATCGCGCCTATAAACTCGGTATCCCTCAAAGATTTTCTCTGGATCGGTTACATCAATATATTCTTCAATATTTTTACTAACACCCGCATCAACCCAGCGTCCTTCGCTCTCCCAGACGAGGGTTACTTGTTGATCGGCAGGGTAAACCGTTACCAACGGGGAGGGCGGCGGTGCGGGTGCGACATAACCGTCGTCATATAATTTCTGCGCCCAGTCGGCAGATGCTTGTAAACCGGCAAGCCCTTCACCGATCGCGACTGCGATGATAATATTGAAGGAATCCCCAGGGGCGAGTGATTCTACGGGGCCATAGGATTGGACAAAACGTTGATCGTCATAGTTTGCCGGAAGCGGTTCAACACCAGGGGTGCTAATTAACGCGTATATCTCTGCATCAGTCGTAGGGTCCGTGGAGATCGTAATTCGTTTGTGGGCTATAAAAGGGATCTTTGCCGTTGGATCCTCTGAATTATCGCCCAGATAGGCATCCAATACCCGTAAACCGATATAGCCGGGTGCGGAGGCATTGGAGTATCCGTAAGAGAGATACCGGTTCGGGTGGTCTACGGGATTCAGCGCATCCGGTGTTTGATCAAGTGCGACGAAGTCATCAGCAGAGTAGCTGGCTGTTCCTGTTTCGCTACTGGAGACATCCACGTCGTAACGGAACGCCATAAACACGTCTTCAAGGGTATCGCTACCGACATTTTTGACATTGTACTCAAGAATAAAGAAGTCATAAAGCGGTGCGTAGCTCCATTGGAACCCGTTGACTTCGATCTCTAATCCAAGAATCGTGCCTCTGTTTGCGTCGGGGTTCATGTCGGAGCATTTGAACATGATGGCTTGACTTGTCGGTGTCCCTTTTGATGTTACCCCAGGTTTGTTTGAGATAACCTCTGGCGCGTCATCAGTGGGCCAAATTTCGCTTTGCCTACCATCTGATTCAGAAACGGCGACTTCACCGCCCTTTTTAGCACCGATCCAGATGTCCCCTTCAAAGATATAGGAATCGTTTGTACCTGCGGGCCACCATCCTGAAGGATTGGCAGTCGGATTACTCGGATACCCTACGACTGCAGTGTTAAAGATAGCAGACGA
>JAJEGI010000075.1 GCA_022819945.1 Candidatus Poribacteria bacterium | reverse complement strand
CACAGCGGAACAACAATAATATGGCCCGAAGGCCCACAACGCATCCGTGAATTCCGCAAAAACAATCCAGGGTTCTCTAACCATATCCGTGATATGAAGGCACAGCTTCGAGAGATGGATTTAGGTGAACCCATAGAAGTCACCGCCAAACAGGGAGATGTCCTATTTTTTCACCACTTGCTACCCCATAACGGCACAATGAATGTCAGTTCTGCTCCGCGGTTCGCAATCCGATATATGTGTTTATGTCTCGCATGCCGCAAATGGGAAAAAAAAGAGGAATGGAATGTCTGGATGCCTTAAGCGATTTTTGAACGTTACAACGAAAATTGAAGTTTTGTACCGCAAACTTCCCAGTTTGCGTACGCAGAGGCAACACAACCTAAAAGATAAGACTACAAAGGCGGAAACTCAGGTTAGTATCAAAAAGAGGAACGATCATGCGTATACTTTCTTTTATTTTATCACTCCTGCTTGTTGTCGGTATCTACACGGCGCAAGCAATCAATGAAGACACATTACTGCTCTACCTACCCTTCGATGATGGGGCAGGGAAAAATCCCAAAGATGCCTCTGGTAATGGAAATAAAGCCAGCATCAATGGTAATTTGAAATGGGTCAAAGGTAAATTCAACGGTGCCCTCGAATTTGACGGAGACGCAGCGAATTTTGTTGAAGTTGCACATAGCGCGGACCTCGAAGGCATGAAACAGTTAACTGTTGAAGCCTGGGTTCAACCTTTTGGGACAGATGCGCTCGCAAGAGGGATCGTCTCCAAACGCGCAGGATGGCAGGCTGGAGATGTTTACAATCTCTTTTCGTGGAACGAGAGCAAGTTCTGGGCAAGGGTTAACGCTAAGGACGGTCAACAAATCTCATCGGAATCCATCTTAGAAAATAAAAAATGGATGCATCTCGCTTACATCTATGACGGCAAAACAAAGAAGCAACTGCTCTACGTCAACGGTGAACTCGAAAACGAAATAGATCATCCCGAAGCTGAAGTTAGCAAAGGTGGAGAACCGATCTGGATTGGCACACTCAATCAAGGGTACTCGCAAACGTGGAACGGTCTCATTGATGAAGTCAGAATCTGGAGCAGTGTCCTAACCGAAGACGATATTAAATTGTCAATGGCTGGAGAACTCCTACCCGTCCAACCTCATGGAAAAGCGACAACAACATGGGGACGCATTAAGACAAGATAAGCAGATCAATTTTTCAGAACTAATTCACCTTCAAACAGCGTACAAGGAGATTACTTATGACCAAGAGATTCATTGAAACCGCATTCCGTCTATTATTCGTCGCCTTCGCAATCACACTCATAGTGCCGCTTGGACAGGGTACCGCCGTCGAAGAGGGCATGGTCCTTTATCTTTCATTTGATGAAGAGGGCAATCCGACCGATGCCTCAGATAATCCGACGGAGATCACAGTGCACGGAACATTAAATAAGGCTGATGGTCAGTTCGGCGGACACGCGATAGAATTTGACGGTGACAGCGCAAACTTCATAGAAGTCGCCCATTCCAGCAAACTTGTCGGTATGGAAGCATTGACGATCGCAGCGTGGGCAATGACAACAAACGCCGATGCCCTGGCAAGAGGCATCATTTCCAAACGAGTTGGGTTCAACAATGCTGATGTCTATCAGTTATTCTCATGGAACGACGTAAAGATGTACGCTCGCGTCAATGCCCAGAACAGTGCGGAGACCCAAATGGTTTCCGAGACAGTACTCGAAAGTGATATCTGGTACCATTTCGTGATCGTCTTCGACGGGAATGCACCGGAAGCAGAGCGAGGAAAGATGTACGTCAACGGCACGCTGGAAGGAACGTTTTCTCACCCGGACCGCGCCGTAGATGAAAGTGATGCCCCGTTGTGGATAGGCACTCTGAACGGCGGTTATGCGCAAACTTGGATCGGGTTTATCGATGAACTGAGAGTCTTTGCGCGTCCACTTAGCGAAGACGACATCCTTCAGTTGATCGCTGGACCGACACCCGTCAAACCGCGTGGAAAATTAGCGACAACCTGGGCGAGACTCAAACACCAATAAAAGGATTTTTAACCCCGAAGTGAATGCCCATAGAAAGAAGGAGAACAATATGCAACTGTTCAAAACTATCTGCAACTGGACACCCAAAATATGGTTGCCGTTGGCAATTGTTCTGTTGAACGGTGTAATTAACCTTTGGGCGAGGCTACATCTTTTTGCATATTTGGATTTAGATTTATTCACAATCTCTCCTAATTTTCAGGTGATCGGTGGATTTTTGGCTATCGTTGGCACATTAATTGATTGGATCCTGATAAGCGTTCTCCTCTTTTTTGGGTGTCGGTTACTTTACAATGGCGAAGGAGTTTTCCGAAATTTCTTTAAGGTTATAGGTCTATGCCATCTCGTTTTGTTGGTAGCCACATTAGTTCATTGCATTTTCATTTTAACCAGTTTGCCTCCTAATCTCACGACACTTTTTTCTAACACACAAGAGCCATCAGAAGCGATTAGTCAGGCATTGGCTTCAGTCGAAACACCAATTCAAGTGATTAACATTGCAGGTCACATCTGTTTCGCGCTTATCCTCGTAGTAGTAGTTCAAACTTTTTTTGAAATTAGGTGGGTCCAGGCACTTTGTAACGTATGTATCTTTTATGCGATCTATTGGATTTTGAACAAGGCTTTGTGGTACATTTTTTCGTCCGTTCTTGTCTTTTTTTATCAACAATTCTTCGATTTTCCGAGTTGGCAGCCAGGCGACCCGATTTCACCCTAACTTAATCTGGTATCAGCATTTCCGGCAATTCGGACAGCCGCTGAATCGTCTCATGCCACCTACCGATTCGCGTTCCATCCCGATCAAGTAATACCGGACGAATGCCTACACCTTGTGCCCCGATTATATCCGCTGCGTATGTATCCCCGACATGCACAGCTTCCGCTGCCGAAACACCAACCGCTGCAAGTGTATAGTTGAAGATATGCGGATCCGGTTTCTCGGACCGGACGCGCCTGTCATGTGAGGCGGTGATTGCATCAAAATAGTCAGCGATCCCCAACCGTTCGGTAAGCGGATCCAACGGTGTGTCCCAATTGGAAACAATCGCTAACTTGAAACCCGCGTCCCGCAGATGCTGAAGTGTCGGAACAACATCATCGTAGAGTGTCGCACTGTTCGCAGCAAAGAGGTAGTGCCCAGATTGCAACAACTCCCACGCTATCTGCTCCACGTGTTTCTCAATGCCGACTTCTCTTATAAATTCGCATTCTCGCTTCATCACCGTTATCGACACTTCCAGCAAAGAATAATCGGTAGTCGGAGCGGGTACCGATGTGCCGGCAAATAGGCTTTCCAATGCCGTTTCACAGCGTTCCCAATTGACCTCAACACCATACCTTTTAGCGATTCTTTCAAGGTTCCCTTCAAGTGAATGCTTGTGAAAACACAATGTTTCGTAAAAATCAAAGAAAACAGCTTTTACCAATTTTTAATTTTCCTTGCGGAGGAACGATGGGCGTTAAGATTTTTCCGTGCGTTTCCAAAATCCGCCTGCGCCGTTGTTGCAGGCTACAGGTTCTGTTTGCGACATTAGTCGCGACCAGAAAGCAATTTCGGTAATTCGGACAGACTCTGGATTGTCTCATTCCATCTGCCGGTTTGTGTGCCGTCTCGGTCAATGAGTATCGGGCGAATGCCTACGTTTTTCGCGCCGATGATATCTGCTTCATAGGTATCGCCAACATGCACGGTTTCCTCTGCCGAAACACCGACTGCCGCGAGTGTATAGTTGAAGATGTGTGGATCCGGCTTTGCGGACCGGACACGTTCATCATGTGAAGAAGTAATCCTGTCAAAATAGTCGGCAATACCAAGTCGCTCAGTGAGTGGGTCCAACGGGGTATCCCAATTGGAAACAATCGCTAACTTGAAACCCTTGTCTCGTAAATGTTGAAGGGTCGGGACAGTGTCATCGTAGAGGGTAGCAGCGTTGGCAGCAAAAAGGGAGTGCTCAGATTGTAGCAACTCCCATGTCATTTGGTCCAAGTAGTCCCGAACCCCGAGTGCCGCCAGAAACTCTCGGTAACTCTCAATGATCTGCTGCATCGTCTCCAGAAGATCGTGGGTCATCGGATCTGATCCTGACGCATCCGCATAGAGATTCCCGCGTGCTGTGTCATAGCGTTCCCAATCAATTTCACACGCATACCGAGCTGCGATTTTTTGAACTCTTGGTCTAAGTGATTCTCCCCAAACCCCCAACGTCTGGTAAAAATCAAAGAAAACGGCTTTTACCATAATTTTTAGGTCAAATGTCCTGTGCCTTCAAATATTGCAGGACTTACGCAAATTCAGCACGCGATGGCAGATTTTTTTAGTTTAAACCCCCTAAATCCCCCTTATCAGGGGGACTTTAAGAGCGGATGCGTAAGTCTTATATTGGATCTCTGAAGAAGGCCTGAATCCCCTCTGTAAGAATAATTCCCTACCTCTATTCAAAGAGTGCTTCTGTGAAGGTATCAACGATTTTCGCATTTATGGCAGTGAAAAGGAGCTGTTCAAGGCGTTGCAAATCGTCTATATTTTGAAGTGCCGGGGTGATGGCACGCACCGCCTCTACGTGAAACTTCGCGTTGAGTACTGTCAGGAGACTTTTGAGGGTGGCCTCTTTGGTCC
>JAJEGI010000050.1 GCA_022819945.1 Candidatus Poribacteria bacterium | reverse complement strand
CTGAGCGAACGGTAAAAACTTGAGAGCGGGTCCGCTCTCGAATTCGGAAGTCATCGAAATGCTCAACGAGAATTTTGTGAACACCTGCATTCTCTTTCGCGACTTGTCGGAACTCATAGATAATTATTCGGACGAGGAATGTGTCGGTATCTTCGCCAGAACGATTAAAGAGAATTACGTCGGTGCGGTAGATATTCAGGTGCTGAGTCCTGAGGCAGAGATGATTGTGCACCAACCAGAAAATAAACTCGGTCGAAGTCGAGATCGGAGAGAAAAATATTTGACGCTGTTAGCGAGTGCTGCAAAAGGTGAGCGTGTAAATCTTACCGAATTGACGGAAGCGTTAGATCTCAGTTCGGGCAAGCAGTTGATGGAGGTTTTGAATGTTTTCCGTGGACCCGGAAACGGCTATCAGGATTATACGGCTGTTGAGATTGATGCAACACCGTTTGAACAGGGTGGCACCCTTATCATTGATATACAGGTCGGTGAAGGTGAGGCAACGGGTTCGTTTGATCTGTTTGCTGGCGACGCTGAATTGCCGACAGAAGGGTTTCCTGATGACGCACTCGCTTCAGCATGGGATGTCTCACCCGGCGACACCGGACAAATCCGTCACCCTTTTACACATGGGCAACGGTTTAAGTTAGGCGCGACGGGTAATTGGTTCTGCGAAAAGGGGAGTACCAACGCTTTCCTTGCTCGCATTTCTGTCGTGCCAGCGAAAAATGAAGAAACAGAAAGGTCGTCATAAAGCGGTTAGGGTGAGTAAACGTATGCCGATATGTGTCCGTGGTGGACATGATAGATCGTGTAGATTCTTCTAAACCCTTAAATCAGATTTACGTCAAATAGGCAATCGACTTCTTTAGAATTGATGGCAATGTATCACGGTTCAAAAGATTTTCGCTCGCGCATAGCGTTCTGAAGCGTTATCTTTAAATGGAGAAGACCATGCGACATCCGCATCGTTCCTGTTTTCTTGTAACCGTTCTCTTGTGCCTACTGATTTCTCTCAATCTCTGTTATGCGAACGATCTGACTGACGCAGAGAAGGTAGAATTTTTCAATTCTCAAGTAAAGCCTATTCTCCAGCAGAACTGTTTCCAATGCCACGGTGGTGGCGATGAAGTGGAGGGTGGACTCCGATTGACGAACCGAGAGAATATTCTCGAAGGCGGCAATTATGGACCCGCGGTGTCGTTAGAGAGTCCTGCCGATAGTTTCCTGCTTGAGATGATCGGCTACGGTCAAGAAACAGCACGGATGCCACCCGACGGCACGTTAGATGATACATCTCTTGAAATTCTTGCGAAGTGGATCAACATCGGACTCCCCTACCCTGTTCAAGATAGCGATATCCAACCCAATCCTAAACCCGTTACTGATTATTGGGCATACCGTCCGCTAAAACGACCACAAATCCCACCGGTACACGCATCGGACTGGGGCAACAATCCGATTGACGCGTTTATTCTCGCCAAACTGGAGGCACACGGGTTAACACCCGCCGCACCCGCCAGCAAACTCACGCTTATTCGCCGGATATACTACGACCTTACAGGATTACCCCCTTCACCAGAAGCAGTCGAAGCGTTCTTGAACGACACATCTCCAGATGCTTATGAGAAACGCATTGATAAACTCCTGAAGTCGCCACGCTACGGTGAGAAGTGGGGACGACACTGGCTCGACCTTGTTCGGTACGCAGAAACCAACGGCTATGAGAACGATTCGGACAAGCCGTACGTGTGGCGATACCGCGATTACGTCATTAACGCCTTCAACAAAGACAAACCGTATGATCAATTCATCAAGGAACAGCTGGCGGGTGATGAACTCCATACCGTAACAACTGAAACTGTCATTGCGACTGGCTATCACAAACTCGGCGTTTGGGACGACGGCCCCGCTGATCGGAAACTCGCACGATACGACTATCTTGATGATATTGTTTCTACAACGGGGCAGGTGATGCTCGGTATGACAATCGGTTGTGCCCGATGTCACGACCATAAAATTGATCCGATTTCAACTCGGGATTACTATAGCCTCCTCGCGTTTTTCCACGACATTACGCCGAATAACCGCGGTCCGCTTGCCGATATTGGCACGCCTGAACAGCAGGCAGCGCGAGATAAACTGCTCGCTGAAAAGCGACTCGCAGAACAAGAAGCACAGGATAAACTCTTTAAGATACAAGAAATCGTCAAAATCGAACTCGCGAAAAATATTTCAGAGGCAATAGTGCCTGACGCGCCAGTGTCTCCGATGCGTGATCTGACATATCGCTTCTATCGCGATATCTTTGAGCAGTTTCCTAATGATTTTGATCTCCTTGAACCTACTGCCGAAGGTAAGCTGTTTAACAATCTATTCTCTCTTGCACCTGCCAGCAGAAAAAAAGACATCGGCTTGGTTTTTGAAGGAACGTTACAGGTACCGGAAGAGGCGACTTATACATTCCATATTAATCTGCAAGGCACGTGTAGATTGATCCTTGATGGTTATAAAGTCGCTGAATTGATCGGGGCGCGAGATGTAGAAGTTGCGCTCACAAATGGTGAGGTGTCGATTCGTCTTGAATACTTCAACAAAGATATAGATAAACCGCAGCTGGAAGTCTCATGGTCTGCTCCGAACTTTGAGAAACAGCCACTTTCAACAAACGCTACAGTCAATTTTGATGAGTTGCTAAAAACACACGTAGAACTTATTGAAACCAACGCATCGCTGAAAGCATTAGTGGATCAACAGAAGGAACTAAAAAAACAGCGAGATCAGCGGCGACGACAGCGCGTGCCTTACGAACATCAGGCTTTAGCGGTTTCAGAGGGTAAGCAGACACCGACGCACATCTTGCGACGCGGTAATCCGCATCTTGTCGGACGCGAGGTTAAACCGGCATTTCCTGAAGTATTGAATCCGCCTGCTGTGGATATACCCCCTGTTCCAGAGGACGCAAAGTTGTCTGGGAAACGGCGAGTCTTCGCGGAGTGGGTGGCGAGTGCTGAGAACCCGCTGACAGCACGCGTGATGGTCAATCGTATCTGGCAACACCACTTCGGACGTGGGATTGTCCGGTCCACCAACGATTTCGGGCAGTTCGGGACACCGCCGACGCATCCCGAACTCCTCGACTGGCTTGCCTCTGAATTTATTGCGTCCGGTTGGCGGTTAAAAGCGATGCACAAGTTGATAATGACCTCGAATACATATCGAATGTCGGCACAGAGCAATTCGAGATGTGTTCAACAAGACGCAAACAATGACCTCTTTTGGCGATTTGACATGCGCCGCTTGACTGCAGAAGAGATTCGGGATACTGTACTCTGGATCACTGGGAAACTGAACTTTAAGATGGGTGGACCGAGCGTTTTTCCTGAACTACCAGAAGAGGTATTGGCGACATCCTCAAGACCAAGGAGTGTTTGGGGGGAATCGCCACCGGAGGAGGCGAACCGACGCAGCGTTTATGTAAAGGTTAAACGTTCGCTGCTCGTCCCAATCCTGAACCAATTCGATCAAGCAAACACCGATTCGAGCTGCCCGGTCCGTTTTTCGACAACGGTACCGACGCAATCGTTGACCATGCTCAACGGGAAATTTATCAATGACCAAGCACTCGCTTTTGCGAACAGAATGCGCTGGGAAGGTGGTGTGACGGTCGAAGACCGGGTGCGATTCGGACTTCGGCTTGTACTGTGTCGTGAACCGGAACCGACAGAGATTCAGCAGGCGTTGACCTTCATGCAAGAACTTCAACAACACGAAGGCGTGAGTCCAGAAGTTGCGCTGGACCGATTTGCGTTATTGGCGTTGAATCTAAACGAATTTATCTTTTTGGATTGATACGGCATATTTTGGGCTTCTACGAAACAGAGATGCTAACATTGGAGATGACATGATGAGCAGTCAATCTAACACGAAGCGAGATGTGAAATCGACAGGTGATTTCTGTGGTCAAACCCGTCGGGAGTTTATCGGCAATATCGCAGGTGGATTCGCATCCCTCGCGCTAACGGGGCTTCTATCCACTGACGGCTTTCTCGATTCACAGGCAGTTGCAGCGGACGGTGTGACACCCTATCTTAATCCGCTTGAGCCGAAACCATCGCACTTCGCGCCGAAAGCAAAGCGCGTGATTTTCCTGTTCATGTATGGCGGCCCGAGCCATGTGGATACCTTCGACTACAAGCCGATGCTGTACAAACTCAACGATCAGACCGTTGAAGTCAAAACAAAAGGACGTGGCGGCGAGAGATCGCAGGGACGCATCGTCGGTCCGAAGTGGGATTTCAAGCAGTACGGCGAATCGGGACAGTGGGTCTCAGACCTTTTCCCACACCTCGCAACCTGTGTTGACGACATCGCCTTTATTAAGTCGATGACCGCCGACTCGCCGCTGCACGGTTCTGCGATGCTCATGATGAACGCCGGGCGCGTGCTAAGCGGGCATCCGTCGCTCGGATCTTGGGTGAATTACGGACTCGGCAGCGAGAACGAAAATCTTCCCGGATACGTCGTGATGCTTGACCGAAAAGGCGGTCCCATCAGCGGCGCGAAAAATTGGAGTAGCGGCTATATGCCCGCCGTTTATCAAGGCACCGTTTTCCGTTCACAAGGCGCGCCGATTCTCAATCTGGAGCACACAAGCGATATGAGTCGAGATGAACAGCGCAGGCTGCTCGATTATCTGCGCCAATATAATTCAACCCATCTCTCCAAGCGTACCGACAATACCGATCTCGCGGCTCGCATTTCGAGTTATGAGCTGGCATACAAGATGCAGTCTACCGCGCCAGAAGCGGTCGATTTGAAGAGCGAACCGGAGCATATCAAAACACTTTACGGGATTGAGGAAAAAGAGACGGAGGCGTTCGGCACAAAATGCCTTCTGGCGAGACGATTGGTTGAGCGCGGTGTGCGGTTCGTTCAACTCTACTCCGGCGGCGCACACGGCGACGATAACTGGGACGCACACAACGACATCGAGAAAAACCACAACAAACATGCCAAAGCGACTGATAAACCAATTGCCGGACTGCTGAAAGACCTCAAACAGCGTGGACTCCTCGACGAGACGCTCGTTGTCTGGGGCGGTGAATTTGGGCGTCAACCGACAGCGGAATACGCCAAAGGCACGGGGCGCGACCATAACTCTTACGGCTTCACGATGTGGATGGCAGGCGGCGGTATCAAAGGCGGTATCAGCGTTGGTGAGACCGATGAACTCGGTAGCGCGGCGGTCACAGATCCGTTTCATGTCAGACATCTACACGCGACAATCCTCCATCAACTCGGAATAGACCCGAATCGACTCACTTATTTCCATAGCGGGTTAGATCAGAAACTCGTCGGTGTAGAAGGCGCAGAACCAATTCGGCAGGTGATGGGTTGATTGGTACTGTTGCTTATCCTATGTTTAAGTTCATTTAAAAATTGTAGCTGTGGAGCGGAATTTGAGAGAATCTTTCGTCTCAATTTCAGTGATGACTTTCCTTACATCGGACGCTGCCAAGATTTTTAACTCCCAGAATGCTCGCAGGATTTGATCCAGGTTGGTGCAACGAATTCCGCTTGTTTCGCAATGGTGCATCACTCGTCGTTCATTGCTCGCGAAAAGTGCATCGAGTCGTTTACATATCGCCATAGACTCACGTTCACCTGCCCCCAGCGTATGTGGCAGAGATAACATGAATTCTTCGTCTACAGTTATCGGATGGTGTGTCTGAAGTTTCCCTTTTGCTTGTAATTCCACGAGGGCATTGGCAAAAGGCAATCCCTTTGAGACACCTATAGTGATTTCGTTTTCTACAGCAGTGGCAATGTTAAGCACATCTTGATCAAAAACAGCGAACAACAGTGGCAAACGTTGAATTTTGGCAAAAATTGAGAGAATGTCGGTATCAATAAAAACCAAGTTTGCTATGCCTCTGTTTTATCCTTTTCTCTGTGAAGGCTTTTGATGCGCGAGACCCCCGCCTTCAACTCCGCTACCGACCCAACCTCAACAATTTTCAAGATGCCTCTCGCTTTCAACACCTCTTCAAACTCAAAACGGTGCATACCAGCTAGCTCCGAGGCTCTCCCGAGTGTTATTTCTCCTGCTTTATAGAGCTGGATTGAAGCATCAAGACGAGACTTCTTTTTATTTTGGACAAGTCTTACAAGAGCATCAACCATTAAGGTGTGGGAATCAGGATAAAGCCCAGCACAAATCAGAGCATCAACCTCTTTTTCAAGCGCAGGCGAGTGAATTTCAATCTGTAACATGAATATAATCTCCTTAAACTCACATAAAAGTCAGATTTCGCAAGGAGTCCTCTGTCTTCACCCGTATGCGGCGTGCATACGGAGATAGAGAATCTCCCTTGGCTTCGATTATAGGATAACACATTTTATTTCCTTTGTTCAAACCAATTTCTTACGGCCTTCTATCGCTTGTTTGTTGGGGGCGCGTCATGTTTTTGTATGAGGGCACCCGTACTTAAATCTCAAGGCGCACAAAGGCAAGATACGCACCCGACCCAAGCACCGCCAGAAATAGCACCAGTAGCAGTAAATCCGTTGCTGCGGCGTTGAAATCGCGGTTGAGGCTGAGCGTGTCTTTGAATTTGGGAATCGCTTCGGGACTGACAGGTTTCTGCGACATACCTTCTTGAATTCCAACGACATGGAGACTTTCTGGATCTGCTCTATCGGTATCAATGACAAATTCTCGATACTGACGGGCGTAACGCTGCGCGTCCTCAATAAATTGCAGATGCCGTTCAAACCCAGTTCCAGCAAAGGATTCAAAGAGGCGTTGCGTAATCGCTGTTGGTGAAATCCGAGTTATCGCACGCGCCCGTTTCCCTTGTGCGAGCTGTTGCTTCAAATATGCCTCATTGAACCGTTCATATTCCTCAGCTTCTGAGGTAACGTACTCCCCAAGTACATGCACTGACGGCGGAGTTTGTGAATCTCCGTATTTATCCTGATAGGCTTCGCGTGCCGCATCTGCGAGTTGCATACGCCGCACCCAGAATTCCTCATAAGCTATCGGAACTGATGTTCGGCTGCCGATCGATGCCAACGTATTCGGCATAAACACCACAAAACTTACCCAGATTAACAACAGCACGACAAGACTTACACCACTTTCTCGCACCGCTGCCGAGATCAGAAGTCCCAAAGCGATAAAGAGACACGTATAAAGGATAACGATACCGTACAAGATACCTAAACGTCCCCACGCCTCGGCATTGAATTGTACCGCGTCTGAAGTAGAAATTAAGATTAGGTTCATCAACACTGCAACCGCAAACGGAATATTAATGCTGATGAACGCGCCTAAAAACTTCCCGACCAAGACAATGTGACGTGGGATAGCGTTTGCCAATGTCAACCGCAGTGTTCCGCGTTCCAATTCGCCGGAAATCGAATCAAAGGTGAACAGGATCGCGATAAAACTCAGTACATAGCCGACAATAAACGCCCAATCGAGTGTAGTGAAATCAGGACGGATATTTCGGAGATTTGGTGTCTCTTGTGGATAGAACATCCGCCAGATGGGGGGCATATCAGCGATCCTGCGACCGTAGTTCGCGCCGCTGACGCGTGTCGGTAGAAACGCCTCATCGCCTTCTGCACAGAAACGGAGTGGAGAAGGTGCTTTGTGAAGGTCACCGGGACCCTCTGTCGCAAGGCGATATAAGTTGGTGCTACGCGATTCTAATGTCTTTATAGCACCAGCAGCGGCGTTGTGATACGCTTGTGTTCGCTCTGGGTATTCGCGCAGATACAGAACCGCGTTCGTCAGCATCAATGCCAACAGCAGCACTGTTGCCAATGCGAAACGCAGGCTATTCAAGTTGTCGTAGAGTTCACGCTTTGCAATATGCCACATAAGTAATCAGTTTCCAGTTTCCAGTAACCAGTAACCAGTTAAGAGGATAACGTGAATTGTTACAGTTTGCTCTTAACTGGAAACTGGCCACTGGTAACTGGCTACTGTTTTTCAGTTTTCAGCCTCCGCAGTAAAGAGGTTAGCATCTTCCTCACCCCAATTATTGTGTCCATTAACCCAGCAAACAGATCTGTATCAAGGTACTTAAGGTCGCGAGCAAGGAGAATGAGATATTCTGTTTCATTCGCTGAACCCATTGCTATGTGAAGAAAACGCGCAAAGTCAGCAGCGCTACCCCTGCCACAGCCTTCAGCGATATTTGTTGGAATCGATGCACACGCACGACGGATTTGGTTTGTCAGCCCATACATCTCTTCGCGAGGAAATTGAGATGTCAACGCATACACCCTCAAAGTTAAATCATGAGATTTTTGCCAAACTTGCAACTTCTTAAAATCCTGCATCTCTTCTCCTTAAGTAACCAGTTTCCAGTTTCCAGTTTCCAGTAAAGAGGTTATCGTTTAGATTTCAGTTTTCAGTGAAGGAGGAACCAGTTTCCAGTTTCCAGAGGGAATAGTTATAAGTTATAAGTTCGGTTTTTCTGCGAAAAACCTTTCAGTTACCAGTTAACCGTTGCCAGTCAAACTCTCACTGCGAGGCATTCTTAACTGGTTACTGGAAACTGTTAACTGGCAACTGGAAACTACTTCACACTTCACTTCTGATAAAAATAAGCACTATCGCCATAAACAGCACAAGGTTACAGATTAGCAGTAGAAACAGGTCGGGTAATGCCCGTTTGGCGTTCGTCCCGACATCACTTCTCTGAAAAGTAAACGTTGGGAGTGTGCGCCAGTCTACGGGACCTTTATCGGCGACAAACCATTCCCGTGATGAAAATGCATCCTTCGCGTAGAGATAATCAATTTTGACTTTCCGGTAACGTTGCGCTGCCTCGAAAAAATCTCTGAGTCCTAATAAATCAGTCCCTGCCCACGCCTGCGTCGCAGCGTCATAGATACCTACCGGTGAGAGTTTCAACAATGTTCTATCCGTCATGGCTTGTTTAACGTAAATTTCCTCCAGTGCCTGCTTGCGGATACGCCACGCTTTTTCGACTGTTCGGGCAGCCAACGGTTCAACGAAATTGTAATACCGCTTAGCAACGGGGACATACTTCTCAAAGTCCGGACGGATCTCCGAAATAACACTCATACTTTCAATATAAGTCGTCAGGGTTACAGGGTTCACATCCGCTTGGTGATAAAACCCCAACGCCTTGCTGAATTCCGATGATTCGCCAGCGATTCCCTCTCTTTCAAGGAACTTTTGACGTTCTTTTTCATATTCATCTAAAACCTGTTGAATCTGGTTCTGGGCAGTTTTCACACGCGCTTGGATATCGCCCCCTGGGTTCACCGTCGCCCGAATCAAGTTCGGATACACGAGTATTAGAAACCCCCAGATAAACATTGCCAGCATTAACGCCGTGCCGGTTCTACGCGTCGCTACGGAGATCAGCAATCCAATGAGGTAGAACACGGATAGATACGCGAACGATGTGAGCACAATCCCGACAATACGCAGAAAATCAGCAGTTGACAACGGCATCGAACGCGTTAGCAACAATAAAGCAAAAAGCAGACTCAATATCAGCGGAACCAACAGACACACCATCGCACTGATATATTTCGCAAGTAAAATCTGCCCGCGTCCGATAGGTTGTGCAAGAACGAGACGCAACGTACCCCGTTCACGTTCCCCCGCAATCGCATCGTAAGCGAATATCAATCCCATTAAACTTAAGATGACTTCAAAAACAAAAACAATATCAATCGAAGAAAAAAATGCGATAAACGGGTTGTCCGTGCCGTGCATTTGGGCATCCCAGAGGGTCGGCATAAATCCGTGATAGATACCGACGAGGTTGCCCAAACGTTTATCTAACCCGACATTGAAGATACTCAACGGATTCGGTGCCCGGTCAACGAACAGAAACGCAGTAGAATAGGTCTTGGAATTGTCCAAATCCTTCTGATGCATTTTGACAGCATCGTTGTAACTCTTCAAACGTTGTTCGTAATCTTGGACAAGCACTACCGTGTTTGCAACAACGAGCAACAACGTGATGAGCAACACCGCTGCGAAGCGGAACGTCATTAGATTATCGAGCAGTTCCCTGCGAATGAGTGTTTTAAGCATTTTGAATCACACCTCAACGCGCACAAACGCCAGATACGCGCCCGCCAGTAAAACGACGACAAACAGCGTCAATAACAGCAAATCCATCGCCGCTGCATTGAAATCTTTACCGAGACTTAATGTATCTTCAAACGTCGGAATTGACTCCGGCGAAACCGTTTTCTTTGACATACCGTCACGAACACCAATAATATGCGGACTCTCCGGGTCCGCCCGCTCAGTGTCGGCGATGAATTCGCGGTATTCACGGTCGTAAAGTTGAACGTTCTCCACGAATTGTAAGTGTCGCTCCAACCCGCTTCCAGCAAACACCTCAAGGAGATGTTGAGCGATTGCTACAGGAGAGATACGGGTTATGGTGCGTGCTTGGCTCACCTGAGAAATCCGTTCGCTTAAATATGCTTGGCGCACGCGGTCATCTTGCATTGCATCTTCAGTGACGTATTCACCCGCTATCTGCATTCTTTTCGACGGATCCTCTGTCTTTTCCCGCTGCGTGTAATATGCCTCCAGAACCGCACGACGCGCCTGCCGTCTATCTTCCTGAAACGCATCGTAACTCCTCGCTGGTGAGAAACGGCTGGCAATTGAAGCCAGGGTGTTCGGCATGAAAATCACAAAACTCACCCAGATCAGCAGAAGAACTACCAAACTCACAGCACTTTGTCGCACACGCGCAGAGACTAAGAGACCTAACGCCAGAAAAAGGCATAAGTAAAGCAGCGCGATACCGACGATGATACCCAAACGTTCCCATTCATCAACACCGAGATGGACAGCACTTGACGTGGAAATCACCAAGAGGTTCATCAACACCGCAATAACAAAAGGGATATTAACGCTTATGAATGCCCCTAAAAATTTACCGATGAGTACGGTATGCCGCGGAATTGGGTTCGCCAGCATCAATCGTAGCGTGCCGTGCTCACGTTCACCGGACACAGCATCAAACGTAAAGAGCAACGCGATCAAACTCAAGACGTAACCAATCACAAATGCCCAATCTATCTGGGTCGCATCTGGATCAATATTTTTCAGATTCGGCGTAGCAGATGGATAGGTCATCCGCCAGAAGGCTTTTAAATCTCTGCCGCCCCAAAAGTAGCTTGCCGCGTCGGCAAGGGTTGGCAACAAACTATCACCACCATCGGCACAGAAACGGAGCGGTGAAGGTTTCTTGTAAAGTTTCCCGGGTCCCTTTTGTGCGAGATCATACAAATCTGCACGAGATGTTAGGGTATCCAGAGATTGCGCCGCAGCGTCCCGATATTTCTGCATCCGCACCGGATACTCACGGAGATAGACGACCGCATTGGTCAGCATCAACGCCAGCAGCAACACGGTTGCCAGCGCAAATCGGAGGCTATTCAAATTGTCATAAAGCTCGCGCTTTGCAATATGCCACATGAGTAAACAGTTTCCAGTAACCAGTAACCAGTAACCAGTAAAGAGGTTATCGTTTGGATTTCAGTTCTCAGTTTTAATAGTTCCTAATTTGTCAGGACGGCTTACTGCGTAATCCTTTCGGTTTTCAGTGCGGTTTTTCTGTGAAAAACCTTTCAGTTACCAGTTAACCGTTGCCAGTCAAACTCTCACTGCGAGGCATTCTTAACTGGTTACTGGAAACTGTTAACTGGAAACTGTTACCTACTTCACACTTCACTCTTGATGAAAACCAGAAATATTATCATAAAAAGAAGAAGGCTCATTGTTAGGAGTAAGAGTGAATCCGGCAGCGCTCGTTTCGCATTGATCTCAACACCACTTCTCTTAAAGGAAAATGTGGGGAGCGTGCTCCAGTCCGCCGCGCCCTCGTTTGCAGTGAACCATTTTTGGGAAGCAAAGGCGTTTTTACTGTCCAAATAGTCGATGACTGTTTGTCGATATTGCCGAACCGCGTCGAAAAAATCTCGGATACCCTTTAAATCGGTGCCTGCCCACGCTTGTGTCGCAGCATCGTACATCCCGACGGGTGAAAACTTCAAAAGTGTTCTTTTCATGTTTGACTTCCGAACGAGTGTGTCTTCCAGTGCCTGTTTTCGGATAAGCCATGCACGCTCTGCTGTGTTAATAGTTGATGGTATGAGAAATTGGAAATAATTCTGGGCATGGGGCACTTCTTCTTCAAATTTTTCATCCAGTTCTCCAAAGGTCATCATACTGTTATAGAGATAAAGGAGTGTTAATCGATTTTCAGGGAAATGTTCGTAGAAAAACCCCATCCCGTTGATGTTAAAGGTCGGATCCTCCCCGGGGAACGCATCAGTCGCAAGGAAGTGTTTCCGTTCTCTATCAAATTCATCCCAAACCTGTTTTATCTCATTAAACGCAGAAACCGCTTTCGCTTCTGGGATGTCTGATGAACGAATGGTCGCCAGAATTAGATTCGGATATACCAACACCAAAGCTCCCCAAACGAACATAGCAAGCATCAACGCGGTACCCGTTCTTTGTGTCACCGCTGAGATAAACAGTCCGATCAGGTAAAACACCGATAGATAGGCGATGGAAGCTAAAACGATTCCGCCGATACGCAGGAAATCATCAGTCCCCAGAGAGATAGAGGCAGTTGTCGTTAACAAAATCATCGCTAAGAGCAGACTCAACAGCAGTGGCACCAGCAGGCAGAGCATCGCACTGATATATTTCGCAAGCAGAATATGTCCGCGTCGGACAGGGTGCGTCAGCACAAGACGTAACGTACCCTGTTCACGCTCACCCGCGAGTGCATCATACGCGAATAGCAACGCCATCAGACTCAGAACCACCTCAAAGATAAAGACAATGTCAATTGAAGATAGGATGTTGAGATACGGGTTATCTGAGGCGTTCATGCGGGCTTCCCAGAGCGTCGGGACATTATTATGCGCAATCCATATCTCGTTTCCGAGCCGTTTATCCAAGCCAACGTTGAAGATACTCAACGGATTCGGCGGTCGATCAACCTCGACTTCGCCTGCTGAGTAGGTTTCCTTCTCTCGTATTTCCTCGTGATGTGTTTGGACAGAAGTGTTGTAGTCTTTCAATCGCTGCTCGTAATCTTTGATAAGCACAACAGTATTCGCAACGACAAGCAGCAATGTGATAAGAAGTGCCGCCGCGAAACGAAAGGTCATTAGATTATTGAGCAGTTCCCTGCCTATGAGTGTCGTCATCATTTTCTATCACACCTCAACGCGCACAAACGCCAGATACGCACCTGACAATA
>JAJEGI010000151.1 GCA_022819945.1 Candidatus Poribacteria bacterium | reverse complement strand
GAGAACCTCCAGCACGAGTTCCGTCTTAAACTCGGAGGTGAATTGCCTGCGTTTGGCCATTAGATAACTCCTTTCAGTGAGATTGCATTATAGCACAATCTTGTTTTAGGGAGTGGCCTAAAAAACCGTAGGCAGTACACTTTGCATATAATAACTTTAGATTCTAATGGTGAAGAAAAAGAGCCTATTACGCTGAATATGAGTCTTGACGAGAGGAAGAAATTCGCAAAAAAAATGTATGGCTATTTTGTTGTATATCATAAAGAATGAACGATACAATAAACCTGAAAAAAACAAGCAAAAAAGTGCCAAAATCCCACTAATCATAAGGGTTTCTGACACTTTTTTAGCAACTTTCTGCAAGTCCAAAACGACTAATTCCGTTATCAAATTCTGTTTTTATTTCAACAATAATGATATTCCCTTTAGAGGTTTTACCTACTAAATCGGGAGGTTTACGGCGCGTAAGTGCTTTAAGTTTGGGTGGAGGGTCTACCCAACAGATATCCTCACCAAACAACTTCTGAGAATTATCCTTTATATCGGATGTTAACTGATTATGATTACTCATTAGCGGATTCCCCACCTTTAGGTATTTTGTTTCCTATGACCTTCCGCATACGTGCTGCAAGCGGGCTACAAACCCCGCCTGCAAGCAGATTGCGTAAGGATTGTTTGCTATTCAACAATGTAAGACCAGATGTCCCAATCGTCAAATGTTCCGTCTGGCTGTTCTTGTTCCCGAATATAAAGAATAAAATCGTAAGAACTACCAACTAAATAGATATTCTTAAATCGACCTTCACCAAAATAACCAGAAGGATCTAAGAAAAAACTAACATTATCATCGTTGGTAACTAAAGTAAGTGTACCTGTAGCAGCTAAGACAGATCGAATTTCAGCATTGAATGATACAACACTACCTTGATAGGACGTACCACCTTGTTTAGTATCACTTACTAATTGATTCATACTAACGTTACGAATGTTATCTCCATCTACAACGAGATAAGACCAGATAATATGGCTAAAATTGATTGAGTCATGTTCTTTTCTTTGCCATAGAACATAAACAACAAAATCGTAAGTTTGTCCTTCAATATACGATTCCTTAAATTGAATTTCATCACCAGGAGCATGTAAAACAAAAAGAATGGTATTAATATTAGTCTCTAATACTAAAGCATCTTTTTCGTCATCAACCCAAATAACCTTACCTGATACCAAAACCAAAGAACCTTGGTAGGAATTTTTATCATTTCTGGTATCATCTACTATTTGACTAACCGAAACCTTTTGGACTAACGAGCCTTTCATGGTAACCGGTTCAGTTGTATCGCCAACGCGGTTCGTTGTAAGAAATACGTTATCTACGCAAGTTTTGTTGATGTCAAAACTGCCGGTGTAGTTGCCGTTGACGATGTCAATATCTATATCGGTATCGCAGGTTGATAGAATGGTGTCTATCTGGTTAGGTGTGATTAAGTTTGATGTGTCCGAACAGCCTCCAATTACAACAATTGCCATTAGGCAGAAAAACAGATTGCGAAACATTATATCCCCTTATATGATAGTTAGCACCTAAACGAGAAGTGTTTATGTCTTAGAACTTATCCATTTTTCACGAGTGTTTACATAAATAAGCATTGGGCGCGGTTAGAAATCCTGAAGAAACACCGCAGCAAAAACCCTGCAGTGGGTTTGCGTAAGTTCTATGTCTGAATAGCCTGCCATTTTTGTTTCCCTGGACTATCGGGATCCGTAACTCGTTTAACTTTACGTTGGTCGAGTAGACGAAAAAGTGAATCCCTAATAGTTTGATATGGGATATCGGGGTCTAAAGAACGCGGAACGTCTAATACTTTACTGATTCCGCCAGGATGCATCGGGTATTTTAGTAGGTTTAGAACCCCATAAACCGCCTCGTCTAATTCCTTAATAGCAGAATTTGCTTTTTGGCATAATTCCGTTTTTACACATTGGTTTTCCATAACAAAAATTCCTTTTTTCTTGACAAAGCACTTGTTAGATGCTACAATTAAAAAAGCGGGGAAAGGGACAAAATGAATTGCCCCTATTTTCCGGTTATGGTTAGGCAGAACAATTTAGCGACTGGACTGCCTAATCATTACAACAGGTGAGGCATTAGATACCTCGTTTTTATAGTGGGGTATTTGATGCCTCCACTATAGCAATTTTAATTATAACATAATTGAATTGGTAAAGCAAATTAAAATTAAATGTGGTTTTATGTGATTAAATGTGGTTTTATGTGATGGATTTAATTTTAACAGAGTGATAAAAAGGCAGGTGTCTGTTTAATGGATGCCTGCCTTTTGTATTTTTTACAATAGTTTGGACAATTCGACCCATATTTTGGTTGGATTCCCAAAGGTCAAGAGATTTTTTATAGGTGTTTTAGACTGCCCCGAACTTGCTGAAAAGCAATGGTGGATCTTGATCTCGGCACACAGGCTAACAGCCTATGCTACAAAAGAGGGTGTCCGACCAGAATGGCTATTTTAAAGTTGTCCACACTTCAGATATTGAATAGGACTCTTGTTGACCGATTAAGCTGCCCGTGTTACAATAAGGGCATCAGCGATTCAGACAAGTGGAGGAAATACGATGCAAACATATCGGATCGGAATTTTGGGATGTAGAGGGCGTGGGACAGCAGCAGCGCGGGCATATCATGCGCATCCACGCACAGAGATTGTCGCGCTCTGTGACTTGATCGAAGAACGCCTGAACACTTTGGGTGACGAAGTTAACGTCGCCGCACAGTTCACTGATTTAGATGAGATGATCCAACAGACGCAACCCGACATCGTCGCGATCCCGACTGGCACGGAGTTCCATTATGATCTGTGTATGCGTGTGCTGGAACACGGAGTCAATATTGAAGTCGAAAAGCCGATGTGTATAGATCTGGTGCAAGCGGATGCCGTTATTGCGAAAGCGAAAGCAAAAGGCGTTCAGGTTGCGGTGCATCACCAAGGCAGGGTTGGCGCGTCTATGCAGGCACTTGCGCGTGCTTTTAATGCTGGGAAAATCGGTGAATTGCGCTATATGTACGGCAGCGGCAAAGGCTATTACGGCGGCTACGGCTTGATGAACATCGGCACCCACATGTTGAACAATATGTTGCACTTCGGGAAACGCTGTGAAAGCGTCGTTGCGCACCTAACGACAGGTGGGAAACCGATCACACCTGTGGATGTCGCACCATCTCCGAGCGGTATGGGAACCATCGCAGGCGAATATATTACTGCGACACTACAGTATGAAGGCAATGTCACAGGTACGCTGCTCCAACACCGGTTCCACACGATGGATACGGGTGCGTACTCTATGGAACTCTACGGTACTGAGGGACGACTCTTCTGGAAAAGCGGCGGTGCATGGTGGCTACCGACCCCGCATTACCTCCCCGATGGCACACACGACCAGTGGGAAACGTTAGAACTCATCTATCCCGAACACTATGACCTCAAAGGTAGCGCGTCGGAAGCGGATTACTGGTTTGTGGAGGATTATGTCAACGCTTTAGATGAAGACAGACCACATACGTGCAGCGGCACCGAGGGACGACACATTATTGAGATGATGATGGGGATTTTTGAATCGGCGGCGTACGGGACACGCGTTGCTCTTCCGCAACCTGATCGAAGACACCCACTATTGAGATGGCGCGAGGAATCCGGTTTGGAACCACCAGCAGAGATGCCGAGAGGGTATGGCGAGTGGCTAACACTGGAATCTGAACGGATTCGCTAAACCAAACGAAAACTCTGGCAAACTTTGATGAAGATTAAGAATTTGAAGGAGTTTTTGTGTTAAGTGTCTGAATCGCGGATTATCGCGGATGACACAGATGACGCGGATTTTAAGAGTTTTCATGACGGACGCGATGGTCCTTACCAACGATTTGGCGTGCTTGCGATGTAGAGGAGACACGCCTACATTATCTGCGCGATCACCGCGTTCGTCTGTAACCCCGATTCACCTGAGCACCGGATCGGTTCACCTGTCTTGAGATGATTCACAAAATCTTCGATAAGCCCCGTATGCGTGTGCGGCAACGGAGTCTGATGCAGTTCGACCAGTCCGTCTGATTTCGTTTCAAGCGTCAGATTCCCACTATTCAACGGCGAACATCGCAAACACCCTTCTGTGCCGTAGACCTCCACATCGTCAATCGAGACGCCGACGTTCCAGTTGATGTTTGCTACGGCATGCGCGCCACTCTCAAAACGGAGTGTAAATACAGCAGAATCGTCTACGTCAATGTCCAGATGGACGGCTTCGGCGTAGCCTTGCACGGATTCGATGTCTCCCATGAGATACTGCAGGAGCGAGATCCGATGGCTACCGAGATCCATCAGCACGCCGCCGCCACTGATCTTTGGATCCACGCGCCAACTGCTCAGGTCGTGCCGATTCGGGTTATAGAAACCGGTATGATTGACCTTTGCAAGCACTACCTCACCAATAGTACCTTCATCCATCAACGCTTTCATCTTCACGATATTCGGATAGAAGTTCCGGTAATAGGCAAGCATCAAGGTGACACCCGCATCGTGGCAGGCATCCACCATGCGTTGGCATTCTTCAACCGTCATCGCCATCGGTTTTTCACAGAGGATGTGCTTCCCGGCTTCTGCCGTGCGGATAACGTGTTCGCAGTGGAGATATGGCGGCGTTGCGACGTAAATCGCATTGAGTTCATCATCTGCCAGAAGATCGTTTATATCCGTGTAGACCCGTTTCGCGCCGTGCCTTTCAGCGAAGGATTCCGCTTTCGCGCGATCCCGTCGCATCACAGCGATGAGTTCGGAGTCGTCAACGCTATAAAGGGGTGGTCCGCCCTTATATTCAGCGACATCGCCACAACCGAGTATGCCCCATCTGAGTGTTGCCATGAAACCTGTTCCTCATCGTTTACGATACTTCAAAAGCAGTGCGGGTTAGCGCGAGCCGTCGCCATTCGTAGTTACGATTAAGCCTAAAGTTTGCCAAAATGCCTCAAGGCTTGGTGTCTGTAGTGCCTCACGGCGCAACTGTCTGAGACGTTGCAAGTCGTCTACGTATTCAAGTGTTGATGCCACCGCTTGCAAGTTACGTGCGTTGAAACGGACTTCCAGATTTTCAAGGATCCCCTCAATAAGACTTTTTCGTGTTCCGCGTTCAATGCCTTGTTCAATGCCTTGTTCAATGCCTTGTTCAATGCCTTGTTCAATGCCTTTCTGTAGGAAATGTTGGATAACTGATGATTCTTGCATGATCGTCTCCATTATAGTCTCACGAATGGTTGGATAATCAAATACCAACCCGCCCAAAATCGCTAAATCTGCCAAATAATCCGCCTTTGCTATGTCATCCTGTGGTACGGAATCGGCGGCTTCAACGCATTGCTGGATCCATTCCTTAGGTTCCATATTTTCAGGGTGCTTCATCAACGGCGTAAAAGGTATCAAGCCCTTCATCCCTCCTTCCAGAAACGGTGAACCTTCCAAATCGTACAACCGGATCACCTTGTATCGGATGCGAATCTCATAATCTCGAATTTCTTGAACATATTCACTGGGATCTGTTCTACCCGCCCGCGGGTGCAGATAGATAACGTGTGAATAAATGGGCATCTGGAAAAACTCAATACCTCTACCGATGTAACCTGCCATACGATACTGCATCGGTACCTCTCCGCTGTCGTGGGTCTGTATTTCCAAATGCACAATCCCTTCCTCACCACCGATGTTGACCTGTATGAAACTATCTGCACGGTTCGATTTAACAGTGGGTTGCTCAGTTTCAAGCACTTGGATCACTTCCACATCTGCGACACCGAGACTAAATTCAACCCAATCTTTTGGATTTTGATGAATAACCGCTTTTGAAACGGTATCATATTGTTGCCGTCTATTAGATGTCGTCCGCTCCTGTCTTTGCGCCATATCAGATACACTGACGGTACAAACCCGTGCCAGTCCCTTTCTCATCAAGAGTGAATTGTTTAAAGTGTAACACACATTGGCAGCGGATGTCAAACAATTTCAGGAATGTCTGTCTATTCTCTGTTGAACAGGAAACGGAAATCTGTTAGGATATTGGGGAAAGAAAGACAGGAGGATGGAAGATGACAAATAACGCGAAACTTGAGAGGATCTACCCGTTTTTTATTGTCAACAACCTTGCGGAATCAATCGAATTCTACAATCAGAAACTCGGTTTTGAGACGGATCTCCTTATCCCGGAAGCAGACCCGTTTTTTGGGATTGTGTCTCGTAATGAGGTGCGGATTCTGCTGAAACATATCACGGAATTTATTCATCCTGTACCGAACCATACTCGGCACGAATGGGCAAGATGGGACGCTTTTATTTTTACGCCCGATCCTGATGCCCTGTTTGCGGAGTATCAGTCGCGTGGATTGGAATTCCATGAACCGCTTGAAGACACCGACGACGGTCTCCGTGCGTTTGAGCTTAAGGATCATGATGGGTATGTTTTGTGTTTTGGGAAACCGCTTTGAGGGGAGGTGGGATGGAAAGTAATAAATTTAAGTTTTGGACTGGTGAAGTCCTTGTTAACTGGATCACTGCATATAGGTAATCTTTTTATTCAGCGTAACCAACACTTTCTGCTCCAAGTCATATAGGTTTCGATTCGTTCTTAATTTGCTTCATTTTCTACTAAGTAAGTTCTGAAGCCACTGTTCTACAAAAACTTTGATATCCTCCTTGCCTTGCTGCTCAGCAAGTTCTAATGCAGTATGGAGATCCTTCTGCGCACCTTCAATGTCTTCCAATGCTATCTTGGTATTGCCTCTATTACCGTAGGCTTCAGCAAAGTTTGTTCTTAAACGAATCGCTTCGTCATAGTCCGCAATGGCTAATTCAGGATGCTCCAGATTTGCTTTTGCAACACCTCGACCGTTATAGGCTTGAGCAAAATCTGGTTTTAGACGAATCGCTTCGGTATAGTCATCAAACGCTGATTCATATTCTCCTAAAAATGACTTCACATTACCGCGCATATCATAAGCTTCGGCAAAATCCGGTTTTAGTTTGATTGCCTCAGTATAGTCATCAATCGCGGACTCATACGCGCCAAGTTCCAACTTCGCATTGCCTCGATTGCTATAGGTTCCAACAAAATCTGGTTTTAGGCGAATCGCTTCATCAAAATCTTCAATCGCTGATTCATACGCGCCAAGTTCAGCTCTCGTACGCCCTCGATTGCTATAGGCTTCGGCAAAATCCGGTTTTAGTTTGATTGCCTCAGTATAGTCATCAATCGCGGACTCATATTCACCCATTCTGCCCTGCGCAAGACCTCGACCATTATAGGCTTTGGCAGAACATGGCATTAATCTGATGATCTCATTATAATCTTCAATCGCGGACTCATAATTTTCTATTTCTGTTTTTGCAAAGCCTCGATTGCCATAGGCTTCAACATAATCCGGTTTTAGACGGATCACTTCAGTATAATCATCGATCGCTAATTCATAATTTCTTTGAAACAAATTTAATTTACCTCGCTTCACATAAGCTTCAACATAATCAGGGTTTAGGCGGATAGCTTTACTGTAATTGAGAACTGCCTCTGTCATAGTTTCTGGGTCAATGTAGACCTCGGAGGAATCTGACTGTAATTGAATTGCTATGTCATTAGCAGAAAGTCTTTCCTCTGTCGCCCGTCCATTTGTATAGAGATGTCCAATGGAAAACCACGCGCGTGCAGCAAGTTTATCATCATTTCCTTCAGCGTCCTTAGCTATACCGCTCCACACTTGGATGGCTTCATCAATTCTTCCATCTTGCTGCAGCCTATAAGCATCAGCTATAGTTTTATCTACAAAAGATGCCTTGGGATTCCGTTCAATGCTTTGCACAACTTTCTCAACTCGCGAAGATTCATTGGATTGCTTATCGTTAATGAATTTACTAATATCTTCACTGGTTATCAGTACCACTTGAATTGATGGTTGCTTACGGCGGATTAAATTAATAACAAGCGAAATAATACCAACTATGGTCCCACCGATAGTAAACCATCCTAATAAACTTATGCTACTTCCAAATAATCCGTCTTTCTTTGTTGTATTGCTTGATGGTCGATCTTTGTCAATCAGACTATCTTGGGTTGTCTGCGCTAATAATCCCACCGCGCCTACGATAAAAATTAAAACAAAGATTACTCCGATTATTCTAAACCGAAACCGTCCTTTAGAAAACCGCACCATCGGATACCTCCTATTGAAGCATCATCGCCTTCCTTACTACATACAGACAATTCTTTCATTGAGAACAAGCCAATGTATTTTGTTATAGGACTCCGTAGTTGTGCAGCAAGTTTCGTGCCGATTTTC
Source organism: Candidatus Poribacteria bacterium (assembly GCA_022819945.1). Taxonomy (GTDB): domain Bacteria; phylum Poribacteria; class WGA-4E; order WGA-4E; family WGA-3G; genus WGA-3G. The sequence continues at coordinate 2,004 of JAJEGI010000151.1, read as the reverse complement.
TGAAAAAGTGCAATATTAGGGTCAAACCCTTGAAATTCCAAATACATTTCGCATCATCAACCGTTAAAACACAGGTATCTACTAAGGTTATTAAGTAAGTACATCAACGTTCACATTTTTTAAGAGGCTGCCTTGCTAAAAAAATTGGAATCTGTTTGTCATCCTTTTCCACTATTAGTATGCAAAAATTGCATATATGACGCAAAAGCTGCCTATAGGCTATCAGCATTTTTCAAATGTGCCATTCATGAAAAGAGAAACTCTACCTGTTATCAAACAAAACTGGTACACTTGGAAACTCCTCCATCTACAATTGATCACTAAATGCTCTAACAGGACTTACGCATTTTTCCATGATAACGGACATCGGATGCCCTACAGGCGGGATTTGAAATCCCGCCTGCAAGGGGGTCTGCGTAAGTCCAATCTAATAAGAGCACATCACCCCTTGAAAACTTACCGAAAACACAGTATAATAAACGCAAATTTGTGATTCAGCAGGAACGGGGATGGAAACCAACGGAAACGGGAAACAGAATCTTGTCAAACCGCATATTTTACTGATTGGGTTGGTGCTCGTCGCTTTTAATAGCTACTGGTGCTTGATGGGGACGGAGGTATGGCACTCAACGCAGTTGACGATCGCCTCGCTGTTCTTTAATGCGGTTTTCACGCTCCTTGTCTTCGTGCTGGTCAATCTATTGCTACAGCGATTTATCCCGCGGTTGGCGATGTCGCAAGCCGACTTGCAAACCATCTATGTGATGGTTGTGATGGTATCAACCATCAGCGGACATACCATGATGGGATACCTCATCCCCGTCCTCGCGCATACGTTTCAGTTCGCATCGCCAGAAAATGAGTGGCTATCGCTCTTCGGAAACAATATTCCGAGTTGGATTGCTGTCAAAAGCCCGCGTATCTTGGACGGGTTCTATAACGGCGATTCTACGCTCTACACATCAGCGACGCTAAACGCATGGATACCACCGGTGCTGGCTTGGTCGAGTTTTGTGATCGCGCTCTGGCTGACACTGCTGGCGGTGACGATCTTTCTACGAAAGCAGTGGACAGAAAACGAACGGCTGAACTATCCGATCGTCCAACTCCCGTTAGCACTGACGAGCAATCCGAAACGTTTTTTTACTTCGCCGTGGATGTGGCTCGGCTTCGCACTTGCGGGGAGTGCGGAACTGCTAAATGGGTTGAGTTTCCTGTTTCCAGAAATCCCGTCCCTACCGATTAGAAACAAATCGCTTGGACAATTCAGTTCAAAGCCGTGGAGTGCGATGGGACAGATCCGTATCTCTTTTTATCCATTTAGCATTGGGTTGATGTTCTTCACGCCGCTGGATCTCTCGTTTTCATGCTGGTTTTTCTGGTTATTGACCCGTCTCCAGATGGTTGTGACAGATATGTTCGGTGCACGGAATATCTATAACCTTGAACAGCAGACGGGTGCTTGGATCGCGTTCGGATGCATCCCGTTATGGATGGGACGAAAGCACTATGGACGCATCATTCGGAAGGTATTCGGTATCGCCCAACGGCGTGGTGAACCGCCGCCTGACGATTCCGGTGAACCGATGCGTTATCGCACTGCTGCGGGACTGTTCACCGTCGGGTTGCTGTGCCTTTTCTTTTTCTGCTTTCAGATGGGTATGACGTTTTGGGCGATTGGACTCTTTTTTCTCTTCTACTTTCCGATGATTCTCGGTATCACGCGTATCCGTGCCGAAATCGGACCGCCACTGCATCAACTCATCCTTGTGGATCCGGGGCGGACGATGGTCTTGGCGTTAGGTACGCGTCGGTTAGGCACAGGCAATCTGATGGGGTTAACGTTCCTCTACCCGTTTGTCCGTTGTTTCCGCGCACACCCAACACCGAGTGAATTGGAGGCGTTTCGCTTGGCAGAACGGACGAACATCGGGTATCGGCAGCTCCTTATCGGGATGATCTTGGCGATTGTATTCGGTATCCTGATAACGTTTTGGGCATACC